>JBAQJU010000314.1:0-2696 GCA_049300475.1 Terriglobales bacterium
TTACGGTCCTTCTTAGTTAGCTTGACATGCACCCAATGGTAGGTTCGCATGCCTGCACTATGCCGCTCTTTTGTTCCTTCCGCGAGTATCTACAGATATACATCTTCATACGGTCATAGACCTAGTAGCCTGGCCTTCGCAGTTTCGGAGAGAACAGGTATCGTCTGACCGAGACCGATCAAGAAGTTCGCGCCTCGGTGACATTTCATCGGCAATGAGGGGAATAACCCTGAGCAACGAGACCGAAGCTGTTCGAGGTTGAAAAGGTCTAGTTCCAGAGAAAAAGCTGCGTCGTCAAAGGGAGTCACAAACCCCTTTGCCCGTAGAGAGCGTCCGATCGCATCCAGCGAGTTGCGGTATTGCTCAGGGCCGATGAAGTCGAGTACCACCGCCGCGTCTCGCGAGATCTCAGCAAGACTATTAACATCCCGATATCGCAACTCTGCACTCTCCCTGTCCACCGATGATTCTACTGATGAGCCACCGGCTCACTCAAGCCTTGGGTTGGCTTGAGTGGGTACTACCGCTGCGCGGTCCGCGGCGGTTGACTTTCCATCACCACGCGCAGGATGCGGTTGATGCGCGTCTGGTAGCCCTTGCCATGACCCTTGAGCCAAGCTAGCACGTCCTCATCCAGACGAATCGTCAATTGCTTCTTCGCCGGAGGCCACGCCATGGTTGCCTTCTTGAGAAAACTCTTGTCCAGCCGTGGAATGTCCGAATAGTCGATCCCGGAATCCTGCATGCGGTCAATTCGTCGTAAGTCGCTTTTTATAGATTTCTTGTTCACGGCGGTTTCCCTTCCTCATGGAGATAATGCGCGTGCCCTCATCGCGCGGCGCATGGGCGATCACCACCAATCGCCCAGCCAGCAAACCTAGAGTGACGAGCCGTTCTTCTCCATATGCAAAACGATCGTCTTCAAACGTGACGCACGGCCCGTCAAATACCTGCTCGGCATCCTCAAAGCTGAGGCCATGCTTGGCGACGTTCTTCCGATTCTTTGCCTCGTCCCATTCGTATTTCATTCCATCTCAAACTCGATTGTAGTTCGTTTTGTAGTTACACACAAGAGATAGAAAGGCATACATAATTGTGATGCGTGGGGCAGTACCTCTGCGGCGGCCAAATCATTTAACGCTTGACGTTAAACGCTCTCAGCCAGGTAGCAGTTTCCGAGCATCGACCGAAATGACTGGGACCAGTGGCGTCTCTGCTTCAAGCGGCAGGATGGGCCGGTGGTCCACTCAAGCTGTAATCCCCATATATGACCATGGTAGAATGACTATGCTCATAATAAGGAGCCGTCATGAAGACCATTGCCGCCGGTACCTTCAAAATCCATTGTCTCTCTGTAATGGATGAAGTCCAGGCCAAGCGTGAAACCGTCCTGATCACGAAACACGGAAAGCCTGTAGCCAAACTGGTTCCGGCTGACCAGGGACAGGACGAAATCTACAACTTCCTCGCCGGAAAAGGTTCGATCAAAGGCGATGTCGTTTTGCCCGCGCTTTCCGCCAAGGATTGGGGCAAGCTCAAGTGATCCTCGTGGATACCCACGTCGTTTTGTGGTTGGCGTTCGAGCCGCAGCGGCTCTCGAAGAAGGCGAGGTCAGCCATCGACGATGCCCGCCAGGACGGAGAGGGTTTGGCCATCTCTGACATCACACTGCTGGAGTTGGCTACCCTGGTCGGTAAGCGAAGGGTGCGCCTCCAGATTGGCCTGGAGTCCTTCCTGCAAGAGGTCGAGTCACGCTTTGTCGTCCTGCCTATCACCGGACGGGCCTGCACACGCGCCTTCAGTTTTCCCTCGAACTACCCTAAGGATCCAGCCGACCGAATCATCGGTGCGACTGCCCTGGTCGAGGGTTTGCCGCTTTTAACAGCCGACCGCCAAATACGCCAGTCGAGAGCCGTCCGCACGATCTGGTAAAGGATGTACGCTTGTCTCTTGTTTTCCCGCGGCCCACTCAAGCCTTGTGTTGGCTTGAGCGAGGGGCGAAGCGATTATCAGGCGGAGGGAGTGCGCCGGCGTTTGGCGGCATGCTTGGACTCAAAGGCCTGGCGCACTGCCTGCCACTCTTGAGCCTCCCGCTGTCTGTCCTCGGCCTGGGGCTTAATTGCGCGGAGGCGAGCCCAGCGAGGGTCTTCGGCAGGTAAGACTTCCTTGGGCTCTACGGTTTCCACCCAGGCCGCGAGCCGCTCAAGCGTCCAATTCTTTTTGGCCATGACGTGATAGTCGAACAGGTGCGCGATGATGTCCTTGATGCGCATCTCATGGGGCACGCCGAAACGCCAGCAGTCACAGGGGAGCTCTACCTCGCGCATCACCCAGCTTCCCCAAACGCCTTCCGTTCCCACGGCGCGCAGGTCCTGCTCGGGGATCGGAATCGCCTGGCTATTCGGTCCATACTCGCATCCGCGGGCGATGGCGGCCATGCCCAGAGCGCAACCCGATTGGGTTTCAGACCCACTCAAGCATTGGGTTGGCTTGAGTGGGGTACCAACTGCAACCACCGTTCCTGTCACTTACTCGACAGTCCGTCGCGCCAGGCCATCACTTCGAGTTCCGCCCGGACTGCGTCCATGACGGGAATTACCGGACGTGCCTCCATCGTGAATGCCGGGAGCATCGAGCAGAACTTGTGCACCATCAACGGATCATCGCAGTCCACCAGCAGGTGCCCGCCCCAATCG
>JBAQJU010000315.1:0-29302 GCA_049300475.1 Terriglobales bacterium
CGCGCGATAAGAGATTTGAAGTCGGAATAACGCACCCAGACTGGGCTCCGGGTTTTCCGTTAGTCGTTCCATTATATTTCGATGAGGAGATAGAGCCTTGTACGATTCAGCCGCATTAGTCTATGGAGCCTTCGTCAGTTCATGGTTCTATTCACACACACTGCCCGCCACAGCCGGGTGCCCCACCCTTCGGTTTTTGAAGGGTGGGATTCCATCTCGACCGTCATCTTGGCATCTACCGCGCCGCGACTTCGTCCAATCGCGCCAGCGTGTCCGGATAGCGGCGCACCAGCAGCAGCAGAGCCGCCGCCTTTGGATTCGGCGTGGCGCGCCCCTGTTCTCATTTCTCCAGCGTTCTTTCGCTAATGCGCGGCCGCAGCGCGAAAACCGCACGGGGGCAACGGAGTCTCTTGCGCGTATCGCGGATGAGTTTCGAGTCGACGTCGGGAATGGACTTCCCTGTTTCGCGGCACGCGTCCCTCAGGGGCTGAAGCCCTCATTGTTGTTGCTTCATCGGCACGGCTAAGCCGTGCCCTTCCACAAGACCCTAAAGCCGCGCCCTTCCACAAAACCATAAAGCCGCGCCGGCCAGGCAGCGCGGCTCGTTGTACGATGATTCCTGTAGTGATGCTCTGTCTCGCGAATGCCCGAACTCCCCGATATCACCGTCTATATCGAAGCGCTGGAGAAGCGCATCCTCCACCAGCGGCTGGAACGAGTGCGGATTGCGAGCCCTTTCCTGTTGCGGACGGCGAATCCTCCGATTGCAGGCGCGGAGGGAAAAACCGTGGTTGAGATGCGCAGACTGGGCAAGCGCATCTGCATTGGCTTGGAAAATGACATCTGGCTGGTGCTCCATCTGATGATTGCGGGCCGACTGCACTGGAAGAAGCGCGATGCGAAACTCTCACCGCCGCGCGGGCTGGCGGCATTCGATTTCGCGAACGGCACGCTGCTGTGGACCGAAGCCGGATCGAAGAAGCGCGCTTCTTTGCATGTGGTGGCGGGAGAAGCGGGACTAGCCGCGCTTGATCCGGGCGGACTGGAAGTTCTCGATGCCGATCTCGACCACTTCGCCGCCGCGCTTACGTCTGCGAACCACACTTTGAAGCGTGCGCTGACCGATCCGCGGCTGTTCAGTGGAATTGGCAACGCCTACTCGGATGAGATTCTTTTCGAGGCGCGCCTCTCACCGCTGGCGCTCACGCAAAAACTCAAGCGCGAAGAGATCGAACGGCTGTTTGCGGCCACGCGCTCCAGTTTGGGCGAATGGACCGAACGCCTGCGGCGCGAAGCGGGCGACGAATTTCCCGAGAAAGTAACGGCATTTCGCGAAGGCATGGCCGTTCATGGACGATACAAAGAACCATGCCCGCGATGCGGCGCGAAGATTCAGCGGATTCGCTACGCGGCCAACGAGACTAACTACTGTCCCAATTGCCAGACCGGAGGAAAGCTGCTGGCCGACCGCTCGCTGTCGCGGTTGTTACGCGACGACTGGCCTAAGAGTCCGGAAGAGCTGGAAATGCTGACTCGTCAGAAGGAGAAACCTGCGCGGTAACAATTCAGATCAGGCTCCTCGCAAATGTCGGATCGTTAAACATCTCCCAGAACAGCCGTTCCGACACGAGATGAACATAGTGCGGCAGGCCATGACTGGCGCCTGGCGTGGTCGAATCGATAACCTCAATCCTGGCGTCCGGACTTGGCTGCGCGAAATCGGTGCTGTAGCAGGACTCGTGAGCTCCGAGCAGCTTTCTGACCGATTCCGAGACGCCGCACAGGACGAAGTGCAGAGGCGAGTGCCGGTTTCCGATCTCCTTGATGAAGTCAGCGAAGCGGGTGCGCTCCGCCTCGCTTGTAATCTCATCGAATTCGTCGATTACGAGCGGGGCCGGCACTGGTTGGTCGCTAGCTGCTTTGTCATCTGGCAAACGGTGTGCGGCCAGTACTTGTGCGAGGCTATCTCCTGGCGCGTGACCTCCATAAAGGAAAATGGTTGTGCCGGGCGCCTCCAGCGCGTCCTCAATTTCGCGGAGCGGCGGGTCGTTTGGGGAAATGTGCTGTTCAGACTGAGAAGGGCTGAGAAAAGAGTGAAGTATCTGAGCCAGGTCTTCGGTCGAAACCAGATCGGCCTTGTTACCACGAGCAACGTACCCCAGAGCAAGCGTGCCCATTAGTTCCTCCCCGCCGACGGAGTCCTCTGCCGGGGCAAGATCAGTAACCTGGATTAAAGCGCAGAAAGGGGCACAAATTCTGTGCGGAGGATCACTACGAGGGGTGAGGCAGAACCCGGATACCGGCGTCAGCTATCCTTGCGATAGAGAAGGTCGCGCATCGCCCGTCTTCGCGCTTCGTTTGCTTCCGCCTGAGCGTTCCGCTCGTCGGCATCCATGGACTGCTTGGTTACGGGGTCAACGCTCTCGGGTTCGCTGCACGCTGGACAGCGGTTGGCGAAGCCCGGTTTACCCGGCTTCAGTTCGAACTCTTCGGAGCAAACGGCACATATTTTGATAGGGAATGCCATTCGTTTTTGATGATACAACCTGCAGGCAATTATTTACTGGCAGCGCCGGCAGGCGACGGGACCAGATTCGACAGATTCTTCATTCGGCTTACTACGTTGTTCATGGTCTCGTCGAAGTTCTTGTCACGGTTTCCGAGCAGGACTGCGCCTCGGACGTGCTCGCTCAAGGTCCAGAGCTTGATGTGTGTCTTAGGATCCAGAACCACCAATCGGAGTTCGCCGAGAACGGGCAGCCGCAGTCCGGTGTCGGCAAGAGACCAACTTATCTCGAGGACCAGTTCGGCATCCGATGGCGATGATGCAAGATCGTATCGGCCCCAGGCCTTCATGGCCGCGTAAAACTGGTTGTAGGGCCGGTCGGGACCACCATTGAAGACCTCTTGGTCCAGGACCGTCTCGAAGCTTTGTCCGCCGCCATTCGAAATGAAAACCTTGCGCGCGGTACCAATCTGTACCGGGACGGGGGCGGATGTTGAGTCTTTTCCCGCTTGCGCGTTCGAGATCGACACCAACGACAGGACGGCAACACTCCAGCACAGGAATCTTCGTTTGATATTTTTCATCGGGGCTGCTCCGTAGAAATGAATTCACGCGACTCGCTACTGGAAACTCGATACTAGCCCCCCTAACTATTCCATCCGATATTCGATTTTAATTCCGCGCCGCTTGATTTCGTCGAGGAACGCTTCGGCTGGAACGTCACGCTCCTGGAGCACAGCGCCGCGCTTGGCGATGGCGCCCGAGCACATCATCTGCAGAACAATGGATGCCGGGAAGGCGGTGGTGCGCATCATGGCGCTCATATCGGTTTTGGGATCGTAATGGTCCACCATAGTGAAGCTGGCGACGCGGCCCTTGAGTTTGCCGCCGAGCAGCCCGCGCACGCCGGGGGCTTTGATCGATTCGTGCGCCTCCAGGCGCATGATGCAGACGTCCGGGCCCTTGCTCGCAAATTTGCCTTCGAAGATTTTCGACAAGACGGCGCGGGGCGAGACTTCGGTTCCGTTCACGCGCAATTTTTCGCTCGAAAACAGCCCCAGTTCTTTCAACTCGCAGAGCAGATCGTAGTGTCCGGGATAGCGGAGGGTCTTTTCGAAGCACTCTCCCACCCGGCCCGCAAAGGTTTCGGGCAGCGTGGACGTGCCACCCGAAGTTTGAAAAGCCACCAGAGGTGCAAAGCCATCCATGTGGAACGGTTCCGGTTCGGTGAGGGCCTCGATGGTGGTGAGTTTGCCTTTGCGGAGAATGCGCGCGGGCTCGACGTACTCGTTGATGAGGCCTTCCACCGAGAAGACGAGCTGGTAGTGGAAGGGTGGCATCGGTTTTTCCGGCAGGCCGCCGACATAAAGCTTGAGCGCGTCGGCGCGCCCATCGAGGCGATGGACCAATTCGCCACCGAGTATGGATGCCATGCCCGGGGAGAGTCCGCAGTCGGGAGCGAGCGCGACATTTCTCTTCTCCGCTTTCTTTGCCAGAGCCAGTTCCTGGCGAACGACGGTGTTGTTGCCGCCGAGGTCCGCGAAGTGGCAGCCGGCCGTGATAGCGGATTGCGCCAGGCCAAGATTGAGGAAATAAGGAACCGCCGAGAGCGCGCCGTCGTGGCCCTTCATCAGCCGCACGGCTTCTTTTTCGCGGGAAGCGTCGATGGCGACCGCGCGAACCTTTTTGTCGCCAGTGATGCGGTTGACACGCGCGGCCACCTCCCGGGCTCGTTTGAGATCGCTGTCGGCGAGGGTGACGGAATCCACCTGAGACTGGCACGCCATATCGTAGGCGGCCGCCGAACCCATCATGCCGGAACCGATGACGAGCAATTTCATGAGTGCTCCTAGCAGGGCTGAAAGATCAATTGCAGAAGACAGATCAGAGTAGCGGAATATAACAGCGGAAGAAGTGATGTGCCTCACCAAGGGTGGGTGCGCGCAGGCGGGACTGAAAGGCAATTCTTCGATTTGCGGAGAGATCTCGGGCGCACCGTTTCAAGGATTTGCGCGAGCGTGCAGGTACCTCCGTACCGTCTCTAGTACCTTAGTTACACCGCGTGCCATCGGAGTATCGTGGTTTGGGCGAAGACTACAACCGAATGTAGTACAGGAAAAACAAACTACCATATGTAGGGTTCCAGCCGGAACTGCGCTTCCACGCCATTCCAGAAAAACCCCATAAAACCCAACAAAACCGGGAGATTCCCATGGAGAGGCCCGTTTTTCCGGTTGAGATATGCTCAGGACACCAAAACTCACTCGAACGCGGTTTATATCGAGGAACTGGGTTTTCCAAACTTCCTCGACGTGGGCGAGCAGAAAGTGTGGGTTGGGAAATTAGTTCTGTGCAAGAAACAAATGCCATGGCCGAGTCGCGAGAAGTAATGAACATTCGCCAGGCCTCACAGTACCTGGGAGTGAGTGCGGACACTTTGTACAAGTATGTGAACGAGCAAAAAATCCCGGCGTTCAAGCTGGGGAATCGCTGGCGGTTCAAGAAATCGAAGCTGGACCAGTGGATGGAAGAGCAGTCGACGGAAGCCGAACCGGAGACGAAGAAGAAGATCAAAGCAGCGATGAAAGCTGCGGGACAGCAGTAAGAAAATTGCCGGCAAAGCGCCGGCGCAACAAAAGGCGGACACATGTTTGGAATGGGAACGAAAACGATCGTGGGTCTGGATGTGGGCTCCTCGAGCATCAAGGCCGTGGAGCTCAGGAAGACGCGCACCGGAATCGAAGTGGCGCACCTCGGGCTGGAGCCGATTGCGCCGGATATTGTGGTCGATTCGATGATCGTGGATTCGGGCACGGTCTCGAGTGCGATTTCAAAGCTGTTCGCCAGCACTGAGATCAAGTCGAAGGCGGTGGCGACGGCCGTGAGCGGACACTCGGTGATCGTGAAGAAAATCTCGCTCCCATCCATGAGCGACCAGGAACTGGCGGAGACGATCCAGAAGGAAGCCGCGCAGCACATTCCGTTCGACCTGGCGGATGTGAACCTGGATTACCAGATTCTGAGCGATGACGCGACCAGCCCGCAGATGGACGTTTTGCTGGTGGCGGTCAAGAAGGACAAGATTCTCAACTACACCAACGTACTCTCGATGGCGGGCAAGACTCCCGCTATTGTGGATATCGATGCGCTCGCTCTGCAGAACTGCTACGAGTACAACTACGAGCCCGCGCCCACACAAGTGGTCGCCTTGCTCAACCTGGGCGCGAGCGTGATGAACATCAACATCGTCAAGGGCACGACGCCGCTGTTTCCGCGCGACGTTTCGGTGGGCGGGCATCAATACACCGACTCGCTGCAGAAGGAACTGGACTTGAGCTTCGACGACGCCGAACAGTTGAAACTGGGCCACAAGGTGGGCACGGTGCACGACGACGCCAAGACGCCGATCCTGCAACAGGTCACGGAAATCATCGTGCTCGAAATTCAGAAGACCTTCGACTTCTTCCGGGCCAGCGCGGCGGGCGAGCACATCGAAAAAATTTACCTGGCCGGCGGTTCGGCCAAGGTTCCGGGCCTGGTGGAAGCGCTGCGCCAGGAGTTCTCCATGCCGGTGGAGTTGTTCAATCCGTTTCAGAAAGTGCTGGCGCCGATGGAAGGCGCCGGAGCGGAACTGGTGGAACAGAATGCCGGCCAGTTAGCAGTGGCCGTAGGTTTGGCGCTGAGGAGCTTTGAAAAGCTATGATCCGAATCAATCTGCTGGGTGTCCCAAAACCGAAAGGCAAGAAAGGCACGGCCTTCGCCCTGCCGAGCATGGACTTGAATGTCGGCTCGCCGCTGATTCAGGTGGCGGCCGTGCTGATTATCGCGGGCGCTCTGAACGCGGGCTACTGGTACCAGCTCGACCGGGAAAAGAAAGTGATCGCAGAGCAGATGCAGCGCGCGGAGATCAAGAACCGCGAACTGGCTGACATCAAGGCGCGCTACCTGGAGCGTCAGAGACAGGCGGACTCCTACAAGCGGCGGGTCGATGTCATCGACCAGTTGCGTGATAACCAGACGGGCCCGGTCAGTCTGCTGGCCATGATCGGCGATACCGTCAACAACACCGAGGCGGTCTGGCTGAACAGCATGCAGGACCAGGGTGCGAACGTGGCCATCGACGGCACGGCCCTGTCGAGCGATGCGGTGGCCAACCTGATTTCGAACCTGCAGCGGACCGGTTTCTTCCGCAACGTCGAAATCAAGGAAAGCTATCAGGATGAGACCGTAAAGGACATGCAGGCATTCCAGTTCACGCTGACCTGCGAAAAGGCGAAGTCGTAAAGGCGGATCGACCATGACTCTTGGCGAACTCACGGGTGTGAAGCTGTTGGGAACTCTGGTGCTGGGTGCGGCATTGGTGACCGGCGGGCTCTATTACACGGTCTTCAAGCAGCAGCGCGACGAAAATGCGGTTGCCCAGACCAAGTGGCAGGCAAAATTGCGCGAGAATGCGGAGCTCGAAGCCTACCGGCCGAAACTGGCGGACATCGAGCGCCAGCTGGCCAGCCTGAAACAGCAACTCGAGATCGAACGGCGCATCGTGCCCGATGAAAAGGAAGTCGACAATTTCATGCGCATGGTGAGTGGCGAGGCGCGCAAGGCGGGAGTCGAGATCCGGCGCTACACGGCCCGTCCTTATAGCGCGCGCGAGTTTTACACGGAAGTGCCCTTCGAGGTGGAACTCGATGGTCCCTACTACTCGATGCTGGGGTTCTTCGACCGGCTGGGCAAAGTGGAGCGCATCGTGAATGTGAGTAACCTGGCGGTGTCGACCACGAAAAAGCCGGGCGAGGCGCACGCCAAGCATACCTACCAGTATGCGCCCAGCGAAAGCGTGGTAGCCACCTGCGTTACGACTACATATTTCAGTCATGATCTGGATCCGGCAGCGCCGCCCAGCAAAGCCGCAAGCCCGGCGAAGAAATAGGAGAGACGGGATGAAGATGAAGCCGACCAAGACAATCTTGATTTGCGTGCTGGCCTCGGGGCTGGCCGCGGCGCAGAGTCCCAGCGTTATCCAGAACACGCGCGCGACCATGAACGCGGTGCATGGCAACGCGGCTGCGGCCTCCAACGCGGCGCTCGGAATTCAGGAAAAACCAGCAGCGAGCGCGACCCATGCTCCGGCCACGTCCTCTGAAACGAGAGTTGGCATGAGGGTTGGAACGATCGTGGGGACGAGCGTGAACGGGAGCAAGACCTCCGCCAGCAAGGGAAGCGCCGGGACGCGAGGGCGGGGAGCCGTGGCTGCACAGCGCGCGCACCAGCTAAGGTCCCCAATGGCCGCCGCGAAAAAGAAGACACCCGCAGTCGCCAAGGAGGCGGGCAGCACGGTGTCCGAAAGCGCAACCGCAGATAAGACCGTTGCCGACGACCAGGCCCCGCTCGACACCAAGTGGAGCGGCAAAAGAGATCCCTTTATCAGCCCGGTGGTAAGCCGTGCCAACGGTGCCTCGAGTTGCAGCACGGGCAAGAAGTGTCTGGAGATCGGCACCATCAACCTGCGCGGCATTGTGCATGCCGAAAGCGGTTTCATCGCGGTGGTAAGCAACAGCATGAACAAAGCGTATTTCCTGCGGGAGAACGATCCGGTGTTCAACGGCTACGTGGTGAAAATCACCGGCGACTCGATCGTCTTTCAGGAAACGCTACAGGACCGGTTGGGCAAGACGTTTACACGGGAAGTGGTGAAGAAGATCACCACCCCGGCCGTATAGGTGTGGCAAGAACGACTTTGAAGAGACACATGGAGGCCGAACGGCCTCACATGGGGAGATAGGGAAATGCGAAAGCAAGTGCTGGGTCTCATGGTTCCGCTGCTGGCGTTTGTGATGATCGCAGCCGCGGTTGACACGACGGTTAAAGGGGGTGCCGCGAGCGCGCAGTTGCAGCGGCTCGAGGTCACCCGCGGCCCGGACGGAGTGCGCGTCGAGTTCAAAGCAAAAGGCACAATTGTGCCTAAAATGACGACGCTCGATTCTCCGGAACGGATCGTCGTCGATTTTCCCAACACGGTGATGGCCACGGCGCAGAGCTCCATCGTTGTCGACCGGGACGGCGTGAAGGATGTCCGCATCGGCATGGATGGTGAGGGCAATACGCGCGTCGTCGTGGATCTTCTGGATAGCCGCCAGCACGAACTGGTGGCGGGCGCCGACGGCGGCTACACGCTGAAAATCCAAGGCAGGCTGGCGCACAGCGCGGCCTCCGCCGAGGTAAAGCCAGCGGCCGCCAGCGCTGCGCCCAAGCTGATGCTGGCTTCGGCTCCGGCAGCTTCCATGCCGACAACGTCCGTGCCTGCTTCGGCCCCGGCTGCGGCGAGCGCCGATAAACCGGCCGAATTTGCGTTCGTCGAGCCCAAGTATTCGGCCAAGCCCAGCCCGGAAACCGAACCGGCGGCCAAGGCTGAAGAAGCGGCGAGCCGCTTTGCCGACAAGACGGCGGCGGAGCTGGTTGCCGTCAATACCAATGCCGCCATGCAAGGCAGCGGGCAGGCCATTCAGCCCGCCGTGAATCTGGCTGCCGAGCAGAAGGCGCAGCTCTCACAAAAGCCGGCCACAACCGGCGCGAAGTACACCGGCGAACCAATCTCGGTAAACCTCAAGGATGTAGACCTGAAAGATTTCTTCCGGCTGATTCATGAGATCAGCGGACTGAACGTAGTGCTCGATCCGAACGTCCACGGCACCCTGACCATCGTGCTCGATGACGTGCCGTGGGATCAGGCTCTCGACATCGTGCTCAAGAACAACGATCTGTCGCGGCAACTGGATGGCAACGTCCTGCGCATTGCCACCATCGACACGCTGAAACGAGAAGCTGAGAATCGCCGTGGCCAGATTGATGCCGAGGCGTTAGCGGTCGACAAGGTCACCATCACCCGCTTCCTCAGCTATGCCCACTCCAAGGACGTGCTGCCGACGATCAAGAAATTCCTCAGCCAGCGCGGCGACGTGGTGGCCGATGAGCGCACCAATGCGCTGATCGTCTCCGACATTCCCGCGGTTTTGCCGCAGATTGACCGCATCATCCAGCAGATGGATCGCAAGACCCAGGAAGTTGAAATTGAAGCCCGCGTGGTATCCGCAACCCGCAGTTTTGCGCGCGATATCGGCACTCAGCTTGGTTTTGGCTGGGGCAACGGGACGACCGCTGTAGGCGGTGTACCGGGTGCCAACGGGCCCGGCTATTCGCCGAACGTTGTCAGCGGCAGCACGGCTTCCAATCCTCTGTATCAGATCCTCGGCACGCCCGGAACCGGAACGCAGATTCCGCTGTTTTCGAACCTGGGCGTACCCGGACCGACCAGCGGCTTCAGCTTTGTGAACGCCAGCAACAACATGCGAATCGACCTTCTGCTGACGATGGCCGAATCGCGCGGTCTGCTTAAGATTCTGTCCCGTCCGCGCGTCGTAACGCAGAACAACATTCAGGCGGTGGTGAAGCAGGGCGTACGCGTACCAGTCGTGACGGCTGCGCAGTTGGGCGGTCCCCCGACGGTTACCTACGTGGATGCTTTCCTGCGGCTGACGGTGACTCCGCAGATCACTTCGGAAGGAACCATCTTCCTGAACGTGGATGTGGAAAACACGCTGCCCGACTTCTCTCAACAGGTGCAGAACAACCCGACACTAATCACGCAGCAGGCGACCACGCAGGTGCTCGTCACCGACGGCGGAACGGTCGTCATCGGCGGCGTGATCCAGACCAACAACTCGCTGTCGATCGCCCAGGTGCCTTTGCTCGGGGACATCCCGTACCTTGGCAACCTGTTCAAGCATCGCACCGTGCAAACTTCAACCCAGGAGCTGATTTTTTTCATCACTCCGCGCATTGTTCAGACCTAGAGAGTTCAACTATAGAAAGCTCAGACACGGAACGTTCAAACCTGGAAGTTCAGATTTAGTTTGGAGTTGAAACAAGCAACAGCCGCCGGAGCTACTCGGAAAACCTGCCGAGAGCACGGCGGTTTCGCTTTTAGGACTTCCTGCTTTATCCACGGGCGCTCCTGCTAAACTCCTGCCCATGGGCCCCATTGCCTTGGATCATGTCGCGCGCCTGCGCCGGCTGCAACCGCTACTGTCCGCCAACAGGCTTGATTTTTTTCTAGTCACTCATCTGCCTGACGTTCGCTATCTGACCGGGTTTACAGGCAGCGCGGCAGCCATGCTGGTGAGCGACGATAAGGCAACTCTATTTACCGATGGCCGCTATATCGCCCAGGTTAAGGAGGAGGTCAAAGGCGCGAGCGTTGTGATTGCGAGCAAGTCTCCGGCGGTGGCGGCTGCCGAATGGCTGGCGGCGCAGCGAAAAAGATCGGGCACCGGGCCGCCAGTGCTGGGCATCGAGCCGGAATCGCTGACTGCCGGCATGCGCGACCGGCTCGCATCCGTGCTGCGCGGGAGGGTGCGAGTCCGTTCCGCGCCTCCGCTGGTTGAACGGGCCCGCATGGTCAAGGATGCGGAAGAGATTCGGCTCATTCGCGAGGCGGCGAAGCTCGGGGCCAGCTTGTTTCGGATTGGGTGCGAGAAAATCCGGCCGGGCGTGACCGAGGTGGAGGTTGCTGCCGCCATGGAATACGAGGCTCGCTGCAAGGGGGCAGAGGCCATGTCGTTTCCGACCATCCTCGCCTCGGGCAAGCGCTCGGCGATCGTGCATGGACGTGCGTCGGCGGCGCGCATCCCGCCGCGTGGATTCGTGGTCTGCGATTTTGGTGTTATACTCGCGGGTTATTGCTCAGATCGCACACGTACTGTGCACGTGGGGAAGCCCTCGAGGGAGGCCCGGCAGTTGTATAGGGCAGTGCTCGAAGCGCAGCAGGCAGCAATTTCTGCGGTTCGGCCGGGTGTAACCGCCGCGGAGGTCGACGAGGCGGCGCGAACTGTCCTGAAGAAATGGAAATTGGCGCAGCACTTTACGCATTCGACCGGGCATGGCTTGGGCCTGGAGATCCATGAGGCGCCGCGATTAGCGGCAGGGCAAAGCCAAAGACTTGAAGCCGGCATGGTGGTTACGATCGAGCCCGGCGCGTATGTTCCAGGCAAGTGGGGTGTGCGGATCGAAGACGTGGTAGTAGTGACCTCCTGGGGCTGCGAAGTGCTGATGCCGGCCGATAAGGATTTGATTGTTATTGAGGTGTGATTTTCAGTCGAGACACGGCTGGACGTGTGTTCTGCCGCAGAGTGAGATGGGGCAAGCCCCATCTCTTCATACAACCCAGAAGCGGAACCCGCCTTATCCGTGAATCAATAACAGCATGAATCAACTAAGAGCATGAATCAAAAAGAGCTGAAAGAACTGATTGAATTCTTGATCGAAAAGGACATCGCCGAATTTGAGCTGGAGCGGGGCGATGTCAAGGTGAAGATCAAGCGCGGCGCTGGCGCCATGGCGGCGGCATTTCCTGACCCGCGCTACGCGCCCGCCAATGCCCAAGCTCCCGGCCCGATCGCGGTTGCTTCGCCCGCTCCCCGGCCGGTGGATTTCTCGGCGGCCGCTGCGCCCGAGCCCGAGGAAACTCTTCACATTGTGCGGTCTCCAATTGTGGGCACGTTTTACGAAGCACCATCGCCCGGGGCTCCTCCATTCGTCAAAGTCGGCGATCTGCTGGAAGTGGGCCAGGTATTGTGCATTGTGGAAGCGATGAAGCTGATGAACGAAATTGAATGCGACGCGGCCGGAGAATTGGTCAAGAAACTCGTCACCAACGGCCAGCCCATCGAGTACGGCCAGGAATTGTTCGCGGTCCGGCCAAAGAAATGAGCTTCGAGTTGCGAGCCACGAGCTTCGAGCAACCGGGAAGATACAAGCTCGTAGCTCGCGGCTCTTAGCGCTGTGCCTGCAACTGGAATTCGGCCGACGATGGCCCGACATAGAACGAACCACTCATGTTCAAAAAGATCCTGGTAGCCAATCGCGGCGAGATCGCGCTGCGCGTCATCTGCGCGTGCAAAGAGCTGGGCATCCGCTCGGTGGCGATCTACAGCGAGGCGGACCGGCATTCGCTGCACGTGCGCTTTGCCGACGAAGCGATCTGCATCGGCCCGCCGCAACTGGCGCAAAGCTACCTGAACATTCCCGCCGTAATCAGCGCGGCCGAGATCGCGAACGTCGATGCGATCCATCCCGGCTACGGGCTGCTTTCGGAAAATGCGAACTTCGCGGAAGTCTGCTCGGCCTGTCACATCAAATTCATCGGTCCGCCGCCCGAAGTGATCCGGCTGATGGGCGAAAAGGAAAAGGCGCGCGCCGCCATGAAGAAGCACGGAGTTCCCATTCTTCCCGGTTCCGATGGCGTGGTCGCATCGGATGAGGAAGCGCGCGAGTGGGCGCGGCAGGTCGGCTTTCCGGTCATCATCAAAGCTTCCGCTGGCGGAGGCGGGCGCGGGATGCGCATTGTCCGCAATGAGGACGAACTGCCTGTGCTTTACCGGCAGGCGCAGTCCGAGGCTGCGGCCGCGTTTGGCAACGGCGATCTCTACATGGAGAAGTATGTCGAGAACCCGCGCCACATCGAATTTCAGGTGCTGGGCGACGAGCACGGCAACGTCGTCAGCCTGGGAGAGCGCGAGTGTTCGATCCAGCGCCGCCATCAGAAGTTGCTGGAGGAATCTCCCTCGGTGATGGTGACGCCCGAACTGCGGGCCGAAATTGGCGGCATCCTGAGCAAGACGCTGAGCGCGGTCGGCTACCAGAATGCCGGGACGATCGAATTCCTGATGGGTGCGGATCGAAAACTGCATTTCATCGAGATGAACACGCGCATCCAGGTCGAGCACCCAGTCACGGAGATGGTCACCGATGTCGACCTGGTCAAGAGCCAGCTCATGATCGCGGCCGGCGCAAGAATGGATGAGGTGCTCCAAGGGCCGATTGTGCATCGCGGACACGCCATCGAATGCCGCATCAATGCCGAGCATCCGGAAAAATTCACGCCCTCGGCGGGCAAGATCACAACGTTCAATCCGCCGGGCGGGACGGGCGTTCGCATCGATACCGCCGCCTACGCCGAGGGCACGATTCCTCCTTATTATGATTCGCTGATTGCCAAGCTGATAGTTCGCGGCAAGGATCGCAGCGAAGCCATCTCCCGCATGGGGCGCGCGCTGGAGATGTTTATCGTGGAGGGAATTTACACGACGATCCCGCTGCATCGCCGGATTCTGGCCGACCCGGAATTTCGCGCGGGGAAGATCGATACCGGGTTTATCGAGAGGTTTCTGGCGAAGGGGAAATAGGCTTAGTTCGCGTTGATTCAGGCTCGACCCGCGAACTCCCGCGTCTCGGTGGACACTTTGACTTTCTCCCCTTCTTTGATGAAGAGAGGAACCCGAATCTCGATGCCGGTTTCGAGCTTCGCAGGCTTGGTTACCGTGCCGCTCGATGAATCGCCGCGAACCGCGGGTTCGGTATAGGTGATGTTCAGCTCGACATGGGGTGGCAACTGCAATCCAATAGGATTGCCGTTGTACTTGTGCAATTGGATGATCGATCCTTCCACCAGAAAATCCAACGCATCGCCCATCATCTCCGCGGAGAGCGTGAGGGTCTCAAAGCTCTCCTGATCCATGAAATGGAAACCAGTTCCGTCGCTGTAAAGATAGGAAGCCGGAACGGTTTGCAAGTCCGGCTCCTTGAATTTCTCACTGGCCTTAAATGTCTTATCGAAGACTGCGCGGGTGAGCAGATTGCGCATCTTCAGCCGAACCAGCGTCTGCGCGCCGCGTGCCGTCGGAGTGGAAACCTCGGCCTCCAGGCACAGAAATGGTGCATGGTCGAATTCGAAAAACGTTTTGCGCTTTACGTCGATGGCATCGATCAGTGCGGCCATGATTTCCTTCGGCTACCCTGGAAACGACCATAGAATAACAGGTGCCACATTGTCCTGATCGGTCAGGACCAGGATCACACGATGCAGTTGCCTCGCCTTTATCCAATACTCGACGCCGGCTGTTTCTCCGATGCGGCCGCCCTGCTTGCTGCGGCAGAGGAACTCGCAGCGACCGGCTGCACGTTGTTGCAGTACCGCAACAAGTCCGGCAACGCGCGCCCGATGCTCGATCAGGCGCGGGAATTGAAGCAGCGCGTAGGCGGCCGCGTCCAGCTCATCATGAACGACCGCGCCGACCTGTGCCTCGCGGCTGATTTTGACGGGCTGCATGTTGGGCAGGATGATCTCTCTCCGGAAGCGGCGCGACTTATCATTGGTGCCGATTGGGGCGGCCAGCCGCGCTGGCTGGGCGTTTCGACGCACAACCCCGAGCAACTCGCCGAGGCTGACAAGACCCCTGCTAACTATCTCGCCATCGGCCCGGTTTTCGCCACTGCCAGCAAAGCCAATCCCGACCCCGTCGTTGGCCTCGACGGCGTTCGGCGAGCACGGGAACAGACACGCAAGCCGCTGGTCGCGATCGGCGGAATTACTCGCGCGAATGCCCGGTCTGTCATCGATGCCGGCGCCGATTCCGTGGCGGTGATATCCGACTTGATACGGGATCCCCGCAAATCAGCAGAGGAATTTTTGCGGATCTTAAGGTAAGGTTGCGTAGGGACAGCCGCCCTCGGCTGTCCAGCGGCTCGTCGAGCCGCGCGGTCTTCGGAAAAACATTGTCGAGCTTCGCTCGACTGGACAGCCGAGGGCGGCTGTCTCTACGTGTCCAGGAGATTCGTGAGCACTGACGTTCGACCCATAGCTGCCTCTTCCACCCCCACCGACTGGGAGCGTCACACCCAGCAGGATAAAGAGCTCGTCAAGGGTCTCGGCCTGACCAGCGCGACCATGCTGGTGATGGGCTCGATGATCGGCTCCGGCATCTTTATTGTTTCAGCCGAGATTTCCCGCGAAGTGCAATCGCCGGCGCTGCTCATCGGCGCGTGGCTGATCACCGGCTTTCTCACGATCGTCGGCGCGCTCAGCTATGGCGAGCTGGCGGCCATGATGCCGCGGGCCGGCGGCCAATATGTCTATCTGCGTGAATCGCTCGGCCCGCTCTGGGGATTCCTGTATGGCTGGACCTTATTCCTGGTGATCCAGACCGGCACGATTGCAGCCGTGGGCGTCGCGTTCGGCAAGTTTCTCGGAATCTTCTGGCCGGCGATCTCCTCCAGTCATTGGATTGTTCACCTCTGGAAAGTGCCGCAGTTCGCGATTGGCCCCGTGATGCTCGGGGGGATGGATGTTGGGCTGAACACGCAGAACCTGATCGCAATCCTCGTGGTGGTAGCGCTCTCGATCATCAATATTTTTGGCGTGAAGACGGGCGCCTTCATCCAGAATATTTTCACGACTGCAAAAGTTTCGGCGTTGCTCGGTTTGGTGCTCTTCGGGATTTTCTTAGGACGGAACGCGAAAGCGATTGCGGCCAATTTTGGGGCCAACTTCTGGAACAACGCCGGACTCGGCACGCTGCATGACGTGGGCGGCGGCATCCTGGTTTCCACGCTGACCGCGCTCGCGGTGGCGCAGGTGGGCTCGCTTTTTTCCGCCGACGCCTGGAACAACGTGACCTTCACGGCCGGCGAGGTGAAAAATCCCAGCCGCAATCTTCCCTTGTCGCTGGCCATGGGAACAGGCGTGGTGATCGCGCTCTATGTTGCCTGCAACTTTATTTATCTGGGAGCGTTGCCGTTGTGGGGCAGCCCAACTGGAACCACTCTGCTGCAACGCGGAATTCAGTATGCCAGCGAAGACCGCGTGGCCACCGCCGTCATGACGCAGATGTTCGGATCGGCCGGCGGAGGCTTGATGGCCGTTGCCATCATGATTTCGGCCTTCGGCTGCTGCAACGGCCTGATTCTCTCCGGAGCGCGCGTCTACTACGCCATGGCCAAGGATGGTCTGTTCTTCCGCAGCGTGGCGGATCTCAATCCGCGCTACAAGACGCCGGTTGTTTCGCTGATGGTGCAGATGATTTGGACGGCGATCCTGTGCGTTTCCGGAACCTACAATGACCTTCTGAACTACGTGATCTTTGCGGTGCTGGTGTTTTACATTCTCACCATCTTCGGGCTCTTCGTTTTGCGCCGCACCCACGCCGATGCCGAACGGCCGTACAAGGCCATCGGATACCCGGTCCTGCCCGCCATTTACATCGTCATGGCTTTGTTTATTGACGTTGTGCTGTTACGCTACAAACCACAATACACGTGGCCGGGGTTGTTCATTGTTTTGCTCGGGATCCCGGTGTACTACCTGCGGTCGCTGCGCACTACGAAAGCTTCAGCATAGGATTCAAGGAGAGACGCACGAATGCTCAATTTGCTGGCTACCAAGCCGCTCGAAATGATCCTGGATGAATCCGCCGAACATGGAGAACACTCGCTGAAGCGCGCTTTGGGCGCGACCAACCTGATCACGCTCGGCATCGGCGCCATCATCGGGGCGGGAATCTTTGTGCTGACCGGAGCGGCGGCCGCGCAGTATGCCGGACCGGCCATCGTGCTTTCGTTCATTCTGGCCGGTATCGCTTGCGCCTTTGCGGGACTCTGTTACTCGGAATTCGCGGCGTTGATTCCCATTGCCGGGTCCGCGTACACCTATGGCTACGCGACCCTGGGCGAGATTTTTGCCTGGATCATCGGATGGGATCTCATCCTCGAATACGCCTTTGGCGCCGCCACTGTTGCTTCGGGCTGGAGCGGCTACGTAAACAGCTTTCTGCAAGACTATGGTATTCATCTGCCGCCGTCGCTGACCTCGACCCCCGGTACCGAAATGGTGATGTACAACAACCGATGGGATCGTCTGGCCACCATTCTGCCCACTCTGCAGGCCCACGGCGTCGATCCCGCGTCACTCCCGCATGTGCAGGGTTCGTTCAACCTGGTTGCTTTTATTGGCATTGTCATCGTGACGGTGATCCTGGTCATCGGCATTCAGGAATCGGCGAACTTCAATTCGGCCATCGTCATCATCAAGGTCGCGATCGTTCTTACTTTTATCGCGATTGCAGGCGGCTTCATTCTGAAGCATCCGGAAATTGCCGCCCATAACTGGCACCCGTTTATTCCCCCGAACACGGGGGAGTTTGGACATTACGGCTGGTCGGGAGTGGTGCGGGGGGCCGGCGTTATTTTCTTCGCCTACATCGGCTTCGACGCGGTTTCTACCGCGGCGCAGGAAGCGAAAAAGCCGCAGCGCGATATGCCGATTGGCATTCTGGGATCGCTGGTGATTTGCACGATTCTGTATATCCTGGTTTCTGGAGTTCTCACGGGTATTGTTTCCTACACGACGTTGAACGTTCCCGATCCGGTTGCGGTTGGCATCGATCACGCCGGCGTGCGTTGGGGCAGCGTGCTCGTGAAACTGGGAGCGATTGCCGGACTGGGCAGCGTGATGCTGGTGATGCTGCTGGGCCAGTCTCGGGTGTTCTATTCGATGTCGCGGGATGGGCTGCTGCCGCAGTGGGCGGGCGCCGTCCATCCGCGGTTCCGGACTCCGTGGATCTCGAGCATCACGGTGGGAATCTTTGTGGCCATTTTCGCGTCGCTGATTCCGATCGGCATTCTGGGCGAACTGGTCAGCATTGGCACGCTGTTGGCGTTTGTGATCGTGTGCGCGGGCGTGTGGATTCTGCGGGTGCGCCGGCCGGAACTGCATCGTCCGTTTAAGACGCCACTGGTGCCGCTTGTCCCCATACTGGGGATTCTGGTATCGGGGATGATGATGGTGAGTTTGCCGCTCAGCACGTGGCTGCGACTGATTATCTGGCTCGCCATCGGCATGGTGATTTACTTCGGCTATGGACGGCATCACAGCCGGGTGCAGATAGCTGCGGCGGGGCGGAAGACGCCGTAAACGCGCGGGTATACAACGCGGCTTGCTGCATTGTGTTGTAATGTTTCCGAATCGAGTGAAAGGAACGACGCCAGACGCTCGCTGCTCTACTGACTACTTCGTCTCTTGCGTCTTCCGCGCAATCGCCGTGACCAGCCGCCGCGGCGAGAAGCGCACCGACTGCGCGACCAACCAGTTCCTGAAGCCGGAGATGACCACCGGCTTTCCGGCCATCAGTCCGCGATAGCCATCTTCGGCGACGGTGTGCGCATCCATCGAACCCATCTTCAGCAGGCGCATTCCGGTGGCGTTCGCGCGTTTGTGAAACTCGGTGGCCGTCGCGCCCGGACACAAACACGTTACGGTGACCCCTGTGCCTTTTAGTTCGTTGGCCAGAGCCTCGGAAAAATGCAGGACGTACGCCTTCGTCGCGAAATATACGGCCATCAACGGCCCCGGCTGAAACGCCGCGGTGGACGCCACATTCAGAATGCGGCCACTGGTTCGCCCGATCATCCCGGGAAGATAAAGGCGCGTCAGATGAGTAAGAGTAGTCACATTAAGCTGGATCTGGCGCATACATTCTTCGAGATCGTTGTCGGCAAACAAGCCATATTGTCCGAATCCGGCGTTGTTTACCAGAACGTCCACCACGATTTGCGCACGCGCGGTCTGGTCGAGGACGTAAGCGGCGGCTCCCGGCCCAGCCAGGTCGGTGGCCAGAATCAGCGAACGTGCGCCGTGCAGCTTCTCCACTTCGGACGCCAACTGGCGGAGCCGGTCAACGCTGCGCGCGACCAGCACGAGGTTGTAGCCTTCGCGGGCGAAAATGCGCGCGAGTTCCAGTCCGATGCCGGAAGAAGCGCCGGTGATGAGGGCGGTTTTGCGAACGGGCATGTGAGTCAGCTTCGAGCTTCGAGTTACGAGCCGCGAGCACTGACAAACATCTTAGATCGAGGCTCGTGGCTCGAAACTCGTGACTTGCAGCTCAAAAAGAGAAACGGCGGGTCAGCAGACCCGCCGCATAGTCTAATAAGGAACCAACTAAACGTGGGCCAGAGCCGGCTCGAGGCCGTAAATCGAGTGCCACGAAGTCGCGGCTTTCAGCTTGCTGTTGACGTTGTTGATGTTCTTGACGCCTTCGGTCTCCAGCCATTTGCGGAACGCGTCCGCGCCGTGTTTCGCATACACCGGGATGCCGTCTTTCCAGGTCGCGCGCCCGCACAGCACGCCGTTGAACTTCACGCCCGACTCGCCCGCTAGTTCGAGCGTCTCGCTGAATTCGGCATTGCTGACTCCCGCCGAAAGATAGATGAAGGGCTTGGTCGCAACGTTCGCGGCCTTGTGGAACAGATCGATCGCTTCCTTCTTGCTATACGCCTTCTCGCCGCCGAACGACTTCGTCCCTTCGACGCACTCCATGTTCACGGGAACCTCGACCTTCAGCACGTCGACGCCGTATCGGTCTTTGCTGAACTCGCGCATGCTCTCGGTGACGATGTGCGGCTTCTTCTTTGCGTACTCCACTCCCTTTTCGTCAGCCCCCTCTTCGTAGCCCACGAACTCCAGGAAAAACGGGATGTCGTTGGCGCGGCATTCGTCGCCAATGCGCTCAACCCACGCATGTTTCGTTTCGTTCACGTCCTTGGAATCGTAGGGAGTGTAGTAAAGAAGAATCTTGACGCAGTCCGCGCCCGCTGCTTTCAGACGCTGTGCCGACCAGTGATCGAGCAGGTCGCCCAGGCGGCCGGGTCCGGTCTTGTCGTATCCCGTTTTTTCGTAGGCCAGCAGCAGGCCCGCGTTCCGGGCGCGCCGCTTGGAGGCGGGCAGTCCCCACTCGGGATCGAGCAGGATGGCGCTGGCATGGGGCGTGAGAACTTCCGTCACCAGCGTTTTGAACTCTTCCATCATCGCGTCGGTAACGGCCGAGCCCTTTTCTTTGGCAAGGGACTTCTGCAGTGAGCCACGCTGGTCCATGGCCGCGGCGGCGATGACACCATGCTCGTTGGATACGGCCTTCAAACCTTTAAGCTTCCCGGGGGTAAGTTTCATAAGATCCTCCATGAGTGCGAAATAACCGGCTGCGGAATAACCGAATGCGGAAACAACCTTCATTTTAAACCTTCGCCTGCGCCAATGAAACTCGCGATGAACAAAGGTTTGTGATCGGGATCACTGCCGAAGCGCCAGCGCTCCCAGCACGGCCTGCTGCTTGGCGATCAGCGTTTGGACTCCCTGCCGTGCGAGTGACATCATCCTTGCGAGCTGAGCGTCGTCGAAGACCTGGTGTTCGGCCGTGGCCTGCAATTCAACGATCTTGTTGGCCGCTGTCATGACGACATTCATATCCACGCCGGCGCGCGAATCCTCTTCGTAGTTCAGATCCAGCATCACCTCGCCGTCCACGATGCCCACGCTGATGGCGGCGACAAAATCCTTGATGGGCGCGGCGGATAACGTTCCCGCATCGATCAGTCGCTGGAGCGCCAGGCCGAGGGCGACGAAGGCTCCGGTAATCGAGGCGGTGCGCGTCCCGCCATCGGCCTGAATCACATCGCAGTCGATCCAGATGGTGCGTTCGCCCAGTTGCTTCAAATCGGCGACCGCGCGCAGCGATCGTCCTATGAGCCGCTGAATTTCCTGCGTCCGTCCACTCTGCTTGCCCCTCGCCGCTTCGCGAGCGGTGCGCGTCAAGGTGGAGCGGGGAAGCATGCCATACTCGCCGGAGATCCATCCCTTGCCCGAGTTGCGCAGAAACAAGGGAACGCTTTCTTCGACCGATGCGGTGCAGATGACGCGAGTGTTCCCCATCTCAATCAGCGCCGAGCCTTCGGCAGTCGAGATGAAGTCGGGAATGATGTTGACAGGGCGAAGTTGATCAGGAGTGCGATTATCGCTGCGAAAGATCATTGGGTGTGATTCTAACAGTGCGAGGCGAAGGCCGCTTCAGCGTGACATGGGCAGCCTTGGTCTTTTTGCCGTCAGCGATCAGCGATCAGTCATCAGCCGTTTGCTCTCAGCCATTCCCTAGAGTTGTCATCCTGAGTGGAGCGGGGTAAGCGAAGCGTGCCCCGCGGAGTCGAAGGACCGCTACTCCCTTCCCAGCCGCCGAAAAGAGCTAGGGGTTTCTTCGACTGCGCTAGGCCACACGCATCACTTACAGCTCGGCGTCGCTCAGAATGAGAAGTTTGATGGCGAATCGCTTGGCTGCGCTTACTGCCCCCCCGCCTGCTCCATCGTGGTTACGTCGAACCAGTCAGTCAGGTCGGCGTGGCCGGCGAGCGTCTCTCGCGATTTGCCTTCCACCAGAATTTTCACTCGCGAGATGCCAGGGACGTTCACGGCTAGCGTCTCCACCAGCGAATTTATGGTGAGTTGCTCGATGAGAATGCCGGAGCGGTGCTGGTCGGCGAAGGCTGCGTTCAGATCGATTACGGCTGCTCCCGGATTGATGAGGTAGATGCTGCGAATGTCGGAGGCGGCGGCCAGAGGATGGGCCGCTCCCGGCTGTTGGTAGATCCGCAACAGGGCGCGCAACAGTTCTTCGGCGCGCTGCTGGCGGCCTCCGGGGAGAGGAATCTGCGCCGCCTGCGCTCGCAGCGTTCCGGTGGCATCGTCGGCAACATACAACGTCACAGTTTCCGTCGGGCCGGATGCGGGCGGCGCGACTGGGAGCGTGTTGGCGGCGGGCGATTCCAGTTCGCGAACCTGGCGCCGCATGTGGCGGGCATAGATTCCCATTGCAATCACCAGCACCAACATTGCGGCCACGCTGAACAGAAGATGGCGAGGGATCATGGCTGCTCTCCCAGTCGATCGCGCACGGAAACAACCGCATCGGCAATGGCGGCAGCCGCCTGCTGCTGGTAGTTGGCGGAAGTCAGGTCGGCGATACCGTTGGGTCCGGGTTGCAGTTCAACCGCGACGGCGGGCATCAGTATATTGTTCAACGGCCGCAGCGACGCGGAGGATTCGCGCGCCGGAACCTGCTTCTTCTGCATCTCGGTCACGATCGCGCCCGCAACTACCGTACTCAACGCGAGAGCGGGCGCCTGCGCCGAATTCCACGGATGGAAAATTCCGTTGCTGGGGCCCTCCACCGGAAGCAGCGCGGTAAACACGCGTGCGCCTCCGCCTTGCGAAGCGGCGTGCAGACAGATATAGACGCTGGCATGCGCGGCATTGGCTGCGCCCGCGCGCTGATCCAGCGATAAAGCCGTATCGGCATCGCGCAACATCAGAACTGCGAAGCCCCGCAGTTCCAGTTCGTGGCGCAGTAGCCGGGCAAAGCCGAGCGTCACATCTTTTTCGGCCAATGTATCCGTCAGAGCCGCGCCGCGCTCCTGGCCGCCATGAGCGGGGTCCACGACAGCTAGAGGCCGAGGAACGCCCACGCTGCTGGACGCGCCCCCAGATGTGCCCGTAGACGCCGAAGATGACCGCGCCTGTGGATTCGTTGTTCCCGAAGCGGCTGGCTTGCGGGGCGTGGCATTCGCGGTGCTCGTTGGTGCCGGGGCGAGGACGATGGTCCTTCCGTTATTGCTGAAAGTGGCCAGCAGCGGAGTGGTCGCGATCACATCCAGTTCCGCGACCCCGTTGTTCTCCGAGAATGTGGCCTGCGTGATGACTTTGTTGTCGAACGAGATGGACTGGCTTCCCGGAGAAACGACGGGATCGCGCTTGAAGATCATGCGCAGGCGTCCCGGTTCAGTGGAGATGGTTGGGTCGACCGGCGCCGTAAAATTCAGCACGAGTCGCGGCGGAGGTCCGGCTTCAAATTGAAAATTCGGCTGCAGTGTTGCTTCGCCGATGAACAGGCGGCGAGCGCCTTCGCGAAAATTGACGTGGTTCCCCAAGAAGCGCGGCAGCAAAATGGCGAGCGAGCCAAGCGGAACCAGGCCTCGCGAGTTCTCAATCAGAAAGGGCGCGGCGAGATTAAAATCGCGGCCGCGAATTTTGCAGCGCGTCTTGCCCACAACAAATTCCCCATCGATCGTGTTGAAACGAAGTCTCCAGCGGGCTCCATCAGATTGGCTGCTCACACGGCCCAGCGGTTCCAGAAGTTCGAGCAAGCCAACATAGTCGTGACCGGAGCGCTCACGAACCGGGAGCGTGTAAGTGGCGACCGAAGCATAGACGGAGAGTTGCTTTTCGTCCGCGGAACTAGCCGCGTGCAGAAGTGCAACGGCGGCCAGCACAAGGTAGACCAACGTCTTTTTCGTGGTGGTGGAGGGCACTTCCGCTAATTTCCGGTTCCCAATTCCCGGCTCTCAGGAAAATCAGCTCGTACTTGAGAACTGAGAACTGAAAACAGAGAACTGCGATTTCTTAGTCCAGCCCATAAGTCGTACTTACTCCAGCGCATAAATTGTGAGGCCGCTCAGCAGCTTCGGGTAGAAGTCTGTCGATTTTTGAGGCATTACCTCGCCCCCCAGGGCAATGTCGCGCACCTGCTCGACGGGCACGGGGTTGATCAGGAATGCGATCTGTGCCTTGCCCTCCCCCACCTGGGCGAGGGCCTCGCTGGCCTCGCGGAAATAAGAGACGTTTTGCTGATTGCGAATTGCCTCCTCGGAGATATGCAGGCAGCCTTCGAGCAGGCACTTATGCAATTGGACGACATCCAGAGTTTGCTGGCGAAGCGAAACATTCCCGAAGAAAGCGGCGCCAATACTCTTAGGCGTGTGCAGCAGAAACGTGCGCTCCCGAGTGACCGCCAGGAGCGCCGTTCCAGCCTTGCCTGCCTGCCGAAGAATCGCGGTGGCGCGGGCCGCATCGATTCCGGCATCGACTTCTTCCACATTGAAGAACTTTCGTATCTCAGAAGGGAAGTGGAGCAAGGCAGAAGATGGCAAGCCGAACACCACGCGGTGCGTAGGAAGAACCACCAGTCCCGGAGCGTCCATGTCGACGAATGTCATCATCGCCCAGTCGTAAGGATAAGGATCGGTCGCGTCGATGTTCGAACCGGCGGCCATGCGTCGTTCCTCGCGATAGTTCAAAGCCGTTTCGTAGCGATGATGGCCATCCGCGATGATCAGCTTTCGATCCCGCATCTGCTGCTGCACCTCGTCAATGACCGCGGCATCGGAGATCCTCCAGACGCGATGCGCTACCCCGTATTCGTCGGTAATGTCAATGTCAATGTCAGTGTCAATGTCCGGCGCTCCCGGCGAATCGAGCAGGGCATCCACTTTGCCCGCTCCGCTGTACAGCATGAAAAGTTGGCCGAAGTGGGCTCGGGTTGCGCGCAGCAGGTCCAGGCGGTCAGCCTTCGGCTTGGTGTGCGTCTGCTCGTGCCGGAGGACGACGCCGGCGGAGTAGTCCTCAAGTTTGCCGAGGCCAATAAAGCCCCGCCGTTCCGCCATGGACTGGCTCCCGGGAACCTTGAAGGTCTGGGAATAGCGGTAGAGGGAAGGGTGGGAATCCTGCCGCAGAATGCCCGTTTTGCGCCAGTCCTGGAAAGAGGCTGCCGCCCGGGTATAGACGTTTTCGGACGCGGTATCGGCGGGGAAACGCCGTCCGAGGATGATTCTAACCAGGTTGAACTCGCTCGCCTGGTAATAGCTTTCCTGCATTGCGGGCGTGATTTTGTCGTAGGGTTGGGTCACGACTTGCCCGATTGGGACGCGTTCCGGGGCGTAGCGCCATGCTCGAAATGGCGAAATTGTGGCCATTGCAGGTGAAGCAAAATTGTAGCAGGCGAAGCACGGCAGGAATTGAGCGGAGCCCCCGTGAGAAACCCATGGGAAAAAAGATGCGCACAGAGTCGCAAGACAACCGCTCGCGCTCGAGCAGAATCTTAGCTGCCCGGACGAAAAAGCTGTCATCTGTCTCTCAAGATTGTGCTAGTATCCGGCCTAGTAGCTTTCTGGACTCCGCCTTGTGGGGGCGGCGGTTGCACCTCCGGGCGCGAACTTACATCGATTAGCAGGGTCTATGCTGTGCCGCACACGGTTCTCGGCTCGCATCTTTTTCCTGGTGCTACTGACCGTTGCTGTGTGCAGGACCGCTCCGCTGGCGGCTCAAGCTTCCGTCGAAGACGTTCATATTCAGCCCCGCGTTGCGCCGGAGCCACCCAAAGAGCCTGAGGGCGATCCCTCTCTTCGAACCCATACCAAGCCCGTCAAAGTGGATGTGAACCTGGTGCTGGTGCCGGTGACGATCACCGATCCCATGAACCGCCTGGTAACTGGCCTCGACCGCGACAACTTCAATCTTTTCGAAGGTAGAGATCAACAGGTGATCAAGACGTTCTCCAGCGAGGATGCGCCCATTTCGCTGGGCGTGATCTTTGACGTAAGCGGGAGCATGGGAACCAAGATCGAACGCGCCCGGGAGGCAGTCATTGAGTTCTTCAAGACCGCCAACCCGCAGGACGAATTCTTCATGATCACCTTTGCCGATAAGCCGGAACAGCTCTCCGATTTCACCAGTTCCGTCGACGACATACAGGGAAAACTTCTCTACACCATCCCCAAAGGGCGAACCGCGCTTCTCGATGCCATTTACCTGGGCGTAAGCAAAATGCGCCAGGCCAAATATCCGAAGAAGGCGCTCCTGATTATTTCCGACGGAGGAGACAACCACAGCCGCTATACCGAAGGTGAGATCCGGTCGATGGTCAAAGAGGCCGACGTCCTTATTTATGCGATCGGAATTTACGATCATTATTTTGCGACGGACGAGGAGCGGCTGGGCCCGGCGTTGCTCAGCGATATCACGGAACTGACTGGCGGGCGGGCTTTTACCATCGATAATCCGAATGACCTGGCCGATGTTTCTACAAAAATCGGCATCGAGCTGCGCAACCAATATGTGCTGGGCTACCGTCCAAAGAACCCGGCACACGACGGCAAATGGCGTAAGATAAAGGTCAAGCTTATTCCGCCCAAGGGCTTGCCTCCGCTGCGGGTGTACGCGAAAACTGGTTACTATGCTCCGACGGAATAACGCTGCTCTACTGATCTTCCTCCTGACAACTTTCCTCCTCGCGTACTCGCAAACCGCAGGAGTGCCTTCCACTCAAAGCCAGTCTTCAACTCAGACCCAACCGCCAACTCAAACCCCATCGGCACCAACTCCGCCTCCGGTTCCAACTCCACCAGTTGCGGGCGCGCCACAATCGACCTCGCCAACGCCAGCACCGGCTGCTCCCCCCAACGGCGCTCAAAATCCGGAGTCCGATGATAGTGGCACTTTTGTTTTCAAGAAAGAGGTCGACGAGGTTGTTCTGCACGCCACCGTGGTCGACAACAAGCAACACATCGTGACGAACCTCGGCAAAAACAACTTCACGGTCTACGAAGACGGGCATCCACAGGCCATCACGTCATTTCGCCACGAAGACATTCCGGTCGCCATGTGCATCGTGGTCGACAACTCGGGATCGATGCGCGAAAAACGCGAGAAGGTGAACGCCGCCGCCCTGAACCTGGTGCGCGCGTCGAATCCTAACGACGAGGTCTGTGTCGTCAACTTCAACGATGAGTATTACCTCGATCAGGACTTCACCTCCAACATCAACAAGTTGAAGGCAGGTTTGGAAAAGATCGAAACCCGCGGTGGGACAGCTCTCTATGACGCGGTGGTTGCCTCCGCGGTCCATCTGAAAGACGACGCCAAGCTCGAAAAGAAAGTGATTTTTGTGGTGACCGACGGCGATGACAACGAAAGTTCCGAGACTCTTGACCAGGCAGTGCGGCGACTGCAAACCGAGAATGGGCCCGCCGTATATGCCATCGGACTGCTCGAAGGCGAAGAGCACGTGCGCCATGCCCGACGGGCCTTGCAGGTGATGTGTGAACGTACCGGCGGCATCGCTTTCCTGCCCAGAACCCTGGATGAAGTGGATGCCATCAGCCGGAGCGTGGCGCACGACATCCGGAGCCAGTACACCATCGGATACAAGCCCGCAACCGCCCGTAGCCAGGGCGGATATCGCGAAATTAAAGTAGACGCGAAGTCCGACAAGCACGACAAACTGATTGTCCGGACCAAGAGCGGCTACTATGCCGGGCCGGAACCGGCTTCGGGCGCGCAGTAGGCGCGAAAATCGCGTCGCCTATGAAATATAAATTCTCGGCAATTCGCGACGAACAAGTTCCGCGCTGCGGGGTTCCGCTGCTCCAGCACCTGCTTGACACCTACGCCAGCGAGACGAATAAAGTGATCTCGGTCTGGGCGAGTTTCGATGACGCCGATCTTGGCTACCGGCCGCATCCGAAGTCCACTTCGGTGGTCGACATCATGAAGCACCAACTGCTGTCGGAGCGGCGATTCTTTGCCGAATTTCTGGCGATGCCGGAAGTCGCGGCCGACCAGGTTCTGCCCCATACGTTTTCGGTCGAGGATTTCAACAAGCGGATGCTGGAGCTTGCGCGGCCACGGCTGGGATTCATGGCGGAACGCACTGAGGAGTGGTGGCGGGCAGTCGTACCCTTCTTTGACACCCGGCGGGAACGGATTTGGATCTTCTGGCGGCGCGTCCTGCACACCGCTCATCACCGGACGCAGTTGACCGTCTATCTGCGCTTGCTGGAAAAAGCCGTGCCTGCCACCTACGGGCCAACAGCCGACGTTACCTGGCAAGGCGCCGATCCTACTACCACAATAGAGGCTGCGAGGCGCTCAGGCCAAACACGTGACAATTGACGCTGGCAGCTTGCCTTCCTTACTCTGTAGAGTGCTCACTACGAACGCAACTTCTCACCTGCGCGTCAGCGACGACATCACGAAACTCGTTGGCGAGACTCCGATGCTGCAACTGAAGAAGCTGGCTCCTGCGGGATCGGCCGACATTTTCGCCAAGCTTGAATACCTCAATCCCGGGGGAAGCGTAAAGGACCGCGCCGCCATCGGCTTGATTGCTCGCGCCGAGAGCGAGGGAAAGCTTAAGCCCGGCGGCACCATCATCGAGGCCACCGCCGGAAACACGGGAATCGGGCTCGCGCTGATCGGCGTCAATCGCGGATACAAGGTGCGGCTCTTCGTGCCCGAGAAGTTTTCCGAAGAAAAAGTTCTGATCATGCGGGCCTTCGGCGCCGAAGTGATCCGCACCCCGGATGCCGAGGGCATGCAGGGCGCAATCAGCCGCGCGAAAGACCTCGCCGCTTCCGATCCGTCCGCATTCATGGCCGCGCAATTTGACAATCCCGCCAACACCGATTTTCACTACGAAACGACTGCGCGCGAAATTTTCGAGCAAATGGACGGACGGGTTGACGCCATTACCATCGGCTGCGGCACGGCGGGAACATTTACCGGAATCGCCCGCTACCTGAAAGAGCGGATTGCCAATGTGTTTTGCGTCGCAGTGGAGACGCAGGGCTCGGTCCTCGGTGGAGGACAGCCCGGTCCACACAAGGTGGAAGGAATCGGCAACAGCTTTATTCCCGGCAATTTTGACCGCTCCGTCTGCGACGAAGTAATGAAGGTGACCGACGAGCAAGCCTTCGGTATGGTGAAGGAACTGGCCGCCCGCGAAGGCGTGCTCGGGGGATCGAGTTCCGGCGCCAATGTCTATGCGGCGGTAGAGATAGCTAGACGCCTCGGACCGGGCAAGCGAGTTGCTACGATGATTCCCGACTCAGCCGAGCGCTACCTCTCCAAGAAGATTTTCGAAGGCGGAATCTAGTCTCGACAAACCAACCGTAGCGCCGGCATCCTGCCGGCGGTCCCGAGAGCCTGCCCTGAGCTTGCCGAAGGGTGTTCCGCACGAAACATTACCCTGCTCCGGTCATTTCCCGTCACTCGTCCCGTCACTCGTCCCGTCACTCGTCCCGTCACTCGTGAGCAGCGAACCTTGAGGGAACGGGTTTCTCCATTCGAATCGGAACTTCCACTTGCACTTACCCGTGCTCCTAACGCCATGAATTCAAGACAGATGATTGGTTTTGGCGGAGTAAGAATTGGAGAAATGTGGGGGGTACCCCCCCTACCCAAAAACAGTTAAGTTGGTGATAATGAATAGGTTATAAGTAAAGTATTCAAAAGACTATACTTAGGGGAGATTC
>JBAQJU010000316.1:0-2480 GCA_049300475.1 Terriglobales bacterium
GGTTTCTCCATGCTCCAGCCACGCAAAGCCTTGGCGAGTCCCGCCATACCGGCATGGAATTCGTGGCTTGAATCCGGCGTCCTCAGTGCCACAATCTCTGCTTCTCGCTCCGCGGTGGGGTGTTCAACACGGAGATAGAAGCTGCGCCGACGCAGGGGATCGCCGATGCGCCTCTCTTCATTCGATGTCAACACAACGAAGGGAATGCTCCTGGCTTTGATGGTGCCCAGCTTCGGAATGCTCAACTGCCACACGCTGAGCAATTCCAGTAACAAGGCCTCGAATGCGTGGTCCACCTTGTCCAGTTCGTCGATCAACAGAACACAGGGCCTTTCACACTGCAACGCGCGCAGAAGCGGCCCAGCGCTGAAGAACTGTTGGTTGTGCAACTCCGTCTGCAGGGACTCCCAATCGACGCTCGCGGACTTGGCCTTCAGTTCGACGCAAAGTCTCTGCAGCGGCTCATCAAACTTGCCGATGGCCTTCTCTTCATTGATGCCTTCGTAGCACTGCAGGCGCTCGACACTTGTACTTGCCGCCTCGGCAACCGCATATGCGAGTTGCGTCTTGCCGCTGCCCGCCGGCCCTTCCAGCAGAACTGGCTTATGCAGCTTGGCCGCCAGAAAAACTGTTGTTGTTGCTACCGAATCGGCAATGTAGCCAGTGGCGCGAAGACCTTCACCAAGCTGCCCCAGCGATGAAAACACTTGTGACTCCTAAAACCCAAGACGGTTCTGACGCCCTGAGTAGCAGGAAGTTAACCCCGAATGAAATTTCGGTCAAATCCAGACAAATTATGGGCAGAAATAACACAGCCGATAGCCGAGCACTTCCAAGCCTCTCTGAATTTGACCCAAAAGTCGATCTGGCATACACATCGCTTGCTGACTGGACCAGCGTAGCGCAGGTCGAGGACACTCTCATCAATGAGCGGTTTTCGTCCAACCACAGCAGCTTGGAGCCGGTCGCGAACAAAGGTGAACCATGCGAAACATCGCCGCGCTCGATCCCGAGCTGAACCTTTCAAGGGTCGAGCCTTGGGACGAGCAATCCGGGTCCGACTCATCTGGGGTCATTGTCCCTTTCCAGTCCCGCACGGCTCGTCCTCTACCTCCCGATCGTCGTATTTGCCGCCAGCTTGTCAGCACCAGAGAGCTATCGGAGATCTGGGGTGTTCCGGAAAGCACGCTGCGTTACTGGCGTTCTGCGGAGACCGGTCCGCCCTACGTGAAATTAGGTGGAAGAATCAAGTATGATCTAGCCGACGTGGAACATTACGTCAGAGCCAACAAGCGAATGCCGTCCGTGCGGGCACATGGAGGCTAGAGCATGGCTCTACACAAACGCGGTGGGGTCTATCACTACCATTTTTGGGTCGACGGTACGCGCTATCGTGGATCCACCAAGAAAACAAACCTTGCGGCGGCCCGACGAGTGGAATCGCTGCTGCTCGCCCAAGCCGAAGAGAAAGGAGATGTAGTTCTCAGAAAACGCAGTCCGCTGTTGCGTGATTTCAAGACGCGGTTTTTTGAATGGGTGGAAGGGAATACGACGCTTAAGCAAAAAACCAAGGATTATTACGAGAATGGTTGGCGGTTGCTTGAGGAGACTGACGTAGTAGCGATGAGACTCAATGCGATCACTAGGGATGATGCTGACCGGCTTACCTTTCCGGGTGGTCCGTCAAATCACAACAACGCCTTGCGTACCCTGCGGCGGATGCTCGGAAAAGCCGAAGAATGGACCATCATCAAGGCTTCTCCAAAGATCAAACTCATGCAGGAGCACGCACGGGAGCGCGTCATTGACGCCGACATAGAAGCCAAGCTTTTGCCTTTCTGCAAACAGCCGCTTCGCGATGTGTTGATGATCATGCGTGATTCCGGGATGCGCAACCAGAAGGAAGTTTTTCGAATGCGATGGGAGCACCTGGACTGGGGCAACAAACGATATTTCGTCTACGAGAGCAAATCGCCCAAGGGACGGAGATTCGTGCCAATCAGTCCACGTGTTCGCCAGGCACTTCTGGCGCGATACTCGGAGCAGAAGGAGGGATGGATCTTTCCCTCAAAACGCGCCCGCGGGGGGCATCTGACAACGGTCGCCAAACAGTTCGAGAAAGCCAGAAAGGAGGCGGGGTTGCCAAATGACCTCGTCCTCTATTGCGCGCGTCATGGCTTTGGAACTGAAATGTATCGGGCGACCAAAAACCTGTTCGCGGTCATGAACGTCATGGGACACACGACCGTGAGCACAACCATGAAGTACCAGCACCAAAACATCGATGAGGTGGCCGAGGTGGCCAGCCGTCGAGTCCAGTAAGGACACAAAAAGGACACAATCGGTGGAATGGGGATCTAGCCGAAGCTGCCAAGTGATTGAAAAGATGGTGAGCGCGGTAGGAATCGAACCTACAACCTACTGATTAAGAGTCAGTTGCTCTGCCAATTGAGCTACGCGCCCGCTGCGGATGTATGAAG
>JBAQJU010000317.1:0-2061 GCA_049300475.1 Terriglobales bacterium
CTCTTGGGCCGAGAAGCCAGTGTAGTCGAGTACGCGAGTGTTGCAGTAGTCGATCGCTCCCTCGGCTGTGGCGCTCCACAGCATCTCGGGAATCGTCTCTGTCATTCTGCGCAGGTGGAGCTCGCTAGCCCGCAGCTTTTCTTCCGCGAGCTTGGACTCGGTAATGTCACGAATGAAGGCGCTAAATACCCAGTCGTGGCGCAGTCTCACGGGCACTACTTCCAACTCAACCGGGAACTCGGCGCCGCTGCGCCGGGCGGCTACGATTTCGATACGGCGCCGTAATATAGGGCCCTCGCCGGTGGCCAGGAAGCGGCGCAAACCGAGTTGGTGAGCAGCGCGGTGTTGTTCCGGGATAATCATGTCGGCCATGCGCCGGCCGATGGCTTCCGCAGCGCTCCAGCCGAAGATAATCTCAGCTTGCTTGTTCCAACTAGTGATCAGTCCTTGCGAATTCATGGTGACAACCGCGTCGAGCGCGGTCTCGACGATCAATCGCGTGCGTTCATCGGCCCTCCGTAAATCATCTTCGGACTGTTTCAGATCGTCAATGTCGGTGGATGTGCCAACAAAGCGAAGGATTTCTCCGGCTGCGTCACGCAGTACTACAGCTCGATTGAGATGCCAGCGATAGGCCCCGTCGTACACCCGGCGAAACCGGGCTTCGAAGTTAAATCCCCGCCCGGAGCGCACACCATCCCAAAAGCTACCGGACGCCATCTCCCGATCCTCGGGGTGGATCGCCGCCATCCAAGCCTCAGGATCCGACCGGACGTAATCGAGCGCCTGACCGGTGTACTCCAGCCAGTTTTGGTTGACGAAATCCGGTGTCCCATCCGGCCCGAGCGTCCAAGCCGCGACCGGAATATGTTGCAGCAGGCCCACCTGAAGTTGCAGCTCTTCGTTGGCTTTGGCAAGTTCTCTCGTTCGTTGTGCAACCCGTCCATCGAGTGCGCTGGCCACCCGCTCCTGTTCGCTCCGGCGCCGGGCCTCTTGCAGCCCGATGGACGCTTGATTCGCGGCTACGCTTAGAAGAAGCCTGTCGGTCTCTTCGGGAAACTCCGCTCGCTGAGACCCTGCTACGATTACGCCGATGTCGCCGTGCAGCCCCAGCCGCAAAGGCACGATCGAAATCTCTCCGTCTCCCAGCGGATTCCGTACCCGCAGCGGCCATTTCTGTGGATCATCTCCCAAACACTGGTTGAGCACTTCGCAGATCTCTTGCGCCCGGGCCTGGTGTTCCGGCGATTGCGCCACTCGGACCATTTGGATGGGCGCTTCGCCGGCCATGTCTTTCAACCGCACATAGACGATGTCCAGATGCAGCAGACGCCGGAGCGTGTCAAGCAAGGTATCGACAAGTTGGGATGGCTCGCCGCCGCTCCACATGGCGGGAAGGGCGAGGACACTGACCAGATTATTGATGCAGCGCCGGAGGTGCCTGATCTCCTCAGCGGGATCCTTGGATTGCACTTCGGTTCTTAGACCGCAGTCGAGCGTGACGAAGTCCGCCCAACCCTCCGTTGGCGAAATTCTAGCAGGAACTCATCCGGCGGTACAAAGAAAGGATTCTGCTGCAGGATACCGCCGACGATGACCATCGGATGCGTCCGCATGATGTCAATCACCGCGTCGCCTCCAAACTGCCCCAGATGATAAGTGCAGATGACCGCGTCGTCGTGCCGGCGCCACACCTCGTTCACGCGCGACTCAAACTCAATCACGTCGTCGACATGAGATCGATCTTCAACCGCCCAGTCCATACGGCAACAAATGCGGCTCTGCGGAAATCCTCCCGGGGCGTTTCCACTGGCCAGTTGCTCAAACACCTGCAACATCCGATCCTGATCAAAGCGGCCATCCGGAAGGTAGACTTCGGTGTTGATCCGAAGCTCCAGTTGCCCGCTCCGCTGCGCTGCCGCCGGGTCGATGCCCGCGCCGCCCAGTTGCGGGGACGGGGTAGATGTCTTCCATCTCTTCTGACGCCATGGCGGCCAGGTACCCGGTCCATTCCGTCTCGCCGAGCATCACCTCGTTGCTGATGAGGCCGAGCTTCTTTTG
>JBAQJU010000318.1:0-14897 GCA_049300475.1 Terriglobales bacterium
GCGGCCAGCTCACGGAACTGTTCATGGGTGAGACGCATGATTATCGGATGAGAATTATTATAAAACAACCGCGGACCGTGTCAACCGAAATCATCCGGTGGCCTCGAAGAGGGCGACTTCCCGCGGCACTTCGGGATAAACAGCACATGATCCTTGCACTCCACTTCGTATGGCTTAGGCTCTCCATTTCGTGGATCGCAAAACTCGTATGGCTAAGCCTTTCGTAGAGAGACTTACTGAGCCTCGCTCACCCAGGCCAGATACAGGGTTAGCGAAAGCGGGCGCTGTCTCGAACCTGCCTCGCGATGCTTTCGAGAAAGTCGTCCAGGGACTGGTCTGGGGAGCGCTCGACGCCGGTCTTGGCCGAAATACGGGTTGCGATTTTGTGCGCGGAAGCGTCTCGAAATCCAAAATCCAAGGTGTGCCGTCGCTGCAGGTAGGTCTCAATCAAGACAAGTTCTTCGGGGGTAATCTTCGAGAGTTGCGGATTGAAGGAAGATTGACTAGCGCTGGAAGACCACTCTGGGCGAAGATCCTCTGCCCGCTTCTCGTGGACGACGATGCTGCCGACAAGGTGGTCTCCTAAACGCTGATTCTGGCGGCTGATCATCATGCTGACGATGCCGGCGATGTACATCGTCGGAAGCGCATCGACAGCGCGCAAAAGATTGCGCCCGATGACCTCGTACACGTCGAGGGCGCGGCCCGTGTTCTTGATGGCCCGGATGCCGGCCAGACGCTTTCCGGGAGTTTGCCCTTTCCAGAAGATTTCGAAGAGGGCGAAATATCCCCAATAGATACAAAACAGAAAAATGATCAACAGGGCCGGCACCCAGGAGTTCGGCAGCCAGCGAAACCCTCCCGGCAGAGCGGGGGCATACCTTACGATCCCAATCATGGCAAAGATTCCGGCGGTGTAGAGCAGTATCTGAATTACAGTATCGATAGCCAGGGCCATGAACCGGCTGCCGATACCAGCGAGTGGGAACTCCAGGGAAATCTGCTCGGGAGTATCGACCTTGATGCGATCTTCGTTGCGACTTTGGTTTGGATGGTCGCTTCGAGTGCTGCTCCGATCCGCGGTCCGGTCTTCACTTCGATTGTCGATGTGATTTTCGCTTTGATTTTGGAAGGACAACGTGATCTCCACTCGCTGGTTAGAAAAGCGCAAGCCTTACTGGACGCGGCTGGAACAGCTTCTGGATCGGAGCGCCAAACGCGGCTTCCGCAGCCTGGGCCGGAGCGAACTGCAGGAACTGGGTCTTCTGTACCGGCAAATCGCCGCCGATCTGGCTGCCCTGCGCGAAGACCGGGGTTCGGCGCATTTTGCGCGCTACCTGAATCAGCTTCTGGCGCGGGCACACAATATCATCTATTCCACCCATAAGGCGAGTCCCTCCGCAATCGTCAGGTTCTTCACGCTCACCTACCCCCGAATTTTTCGGCGCAACTGGCGTTTTGTGCAGGTCGCGCTGTTGATCTTCATGGCGGCGGCCCTGGTGGGCGCGGTCCTCACTTTTCAAGATCCCGATTTCAAACTCGGCATCCTCGGTCCGCAGATGGTGCAGACGATCGAGAAACACGAGATGTGGACCCATTCGATCGTAGGCATCAAGCCGCTGGCCTCCAGTGCCATCATGACCAACAACATCAGCGTCGGGTTCATGACGTTTGCGCTAGGCATTACGGCCGGGCTTGGCACCATCTATATGCTCTTGTTCAATGGCCTGTTGCTGGGCGTGATTGGCATGGCTTGCCACCTCTCTGGAATGAGCATCAAGCTCTGGGAATTCGTGGCGCCGCATGGAGTGCTGGAGCTGCCCGCCATCTTTCTGGCAGGCGGGGCCGGATTGCGGATCGCGTCCGGTCTTCTTTTCCCAGGATACCTTCCGCGCCGAGAGTCGCTGGCACGCGCTGGAACGGAAGCGGTACAACTGCTGCTCGGGTCGATTCCGATTCTGATCATTGCGGGTATCATCGAAGCTTTCGTTTCTCCCACTGGCATGGCTACGGGCCTAAAGTTCGCGATGGCGGGCGCCCTTTTCGTGCTGCTGTTAGCCTATCTGTTTGGCGCGGGCGCATCGCCTGCTAAAGCTGACTCTTCTGCTTGATTGCCAGATAAGAATTCACCAATACCGGAGCCAGGTCACCCGATTCGGCTTCGACCGCCAGCGCGCCCCGCTCGCGCAGCCGAGCCAGCAGAAGTTCCCGCCGATGGATGACCTCCTGGGCGGCGGACACCTGGTACATCTGGCGGACGTTTTCCGGACGCTGTGAGGCCGCCACCTGAAGGTCGGGCTGGCCGATGACGACGAACAAGACCAGGTGGCGGGGCAGGAGTTTGGCGACCGCCTCGATTACCTCCGGCGTCATGGCGGTCTCCGCCAGGTCGGTGATCCAGACTACGAGGCTGCGCCGCTTCTGATCGTGCATAAGCTGGGTAGCAGCCTGCAGGTGATCCGCTTCCCATTCGTCCTCGCGGACAGCGGCCAGCGCTTCCAGAAATTGGCGCAGGTGCGAACTACCGCGCTGGGCAGGAATTCTCTGGCGAATGTGGCGGGCATAGGCCAGCAGACCGACGCGGTCGCCCGTGAAGAGCGCCACTTGACACAGCGCCAGAGCGGCATTGACCGCATGATCCAGTTTGCTGAGCGATGCAACTCGCGTCCTCATGAGGCGGCCGGTGTCGAGCACGATCCAGATGGTCTGACTTTTTTCCAGCTCGTAGAGGCGAGTGACCAGCTTTCCACGGCGGGCGGTGGCAGTCCAACAAATATCGCCAAAGTCGTCGCCATCCTGATATTCGCGGAGGCTTTCGAAGGCGCGGCCGGCTCCGCGAATCCGGCTGAAACGCTTTTCCAGTGCGATCTGGCGGCTGCGAACCAGATAGACCGCGTGCCGCCGGGCTTCGTGGAGATTGGGATAAACGGTGAGTTCCTGCGCCACGCCGGCCACCGCCCAGCGCTGGGCAATGCGGAAACGTCCCTCATAGCGCAGATAGAGCTGCGCGGCGCGTGCGGTTCCGCGTTTGCTCGGCTGGATGGAATATTCCGCTTCCGCTTCACGGCCTGGCGCCACGGTCATCTCCATCTCGGGAGGCTCAGTTCGTAGAGACGGTGGCAGGGCGTCCAGAACGTGGAGGTGGAGAGGCGACTTGGAGTTATTCAGCACAGTGATCCTTGCCTGGGAGCTGACCGAAAGCGCGAGCGGCGCCATCCAACTGCGACGGATGACAAGCTCATGGGGGTTCGGTAACGAGATCAAATCCGCCGCCCAGGCAGCGATGAGAAGCAGGTCCCATGCGACCATGGCATAGGCGAAGCGGTGGTCGAGGAAAGCGGGAACCAGCCATACCAGCCCGACCAGGAGAAACAAGAAAAATCGGTAGCCGAAGGAAAAGGCCATCCGCTTTGCGGGCTGCGCACAGCTTTCGACGGGATCGGGGATCATGGCCGACCAGTCGCTCATTTGGGCAACTCGACGGCGCGGACTACATCCTGAATGACCTGGTCGGCGGTGATGCCTTCGAGATCGGCTTCCGGTTTGACGACAACGCGGTGGCGAAAGACGGGGAGTGCGGATTGCTTGATATCGTCGGGAATCAGGTAGTCGCGGCCGTCGAGCGCGGCCGTAGCTTTGGAAAACGTGAGGAGGTTGACCGCGGCGCGCGGGCTGGCACCCAGCGACAAAGCCGGCCAGTCGCGAGTGCGCCGCACAATTTCCACGATGTAGGCGAATAGCGCTTCTTGTACCTTCACGGCGCGGACCTGCTCCCGCGCCTGCGCCAGCAAATCCTGCTCCACCGGGATAATTCCGATTCCATCGAGACGATCTGAGTCGAAGCCGTTTTGGACATTGAGCAAGAGCTGGATTTCGTCCTTCGATTCAGGATAGGGGACGCGAATCTTCACCAGAAAGCGGTCGAGTTGAGCTTCGGGCAGCGGGTAGGTGCCTTCGAAATCGACCGGGTTCTGGGTGGCGAAGACGGTGAAACTCGATGAGAGGGGATGGCGCTCGCCGTCGATCGTGACCTGCCTTTCCTGCATACATTCCAGCAGCGCTGCTTGCGTGCGGGGAGGCATGCGGTTGACCTCGTCTACCAGCAGAAGATTGGTGAAGACGGGCCCACGGTGGAGTTGGAATGTGCTGGTGGACATGTTCAGAATCTTGGTCCCCACAATGTCGGCCGGCATCAGGTCCGAGGTACACTGCACGCGCTGAAAATCCAGACCGAGAATCCGCGCCAGCACTTTGACCGCGAGAGTCTTGGCAGTGCCGGGAACGCCTTCCAATAGCGCATGCCCCTGAGAGAGATGGGCGATCAGGCATTGCGTTTTTAGTTCCTCCTGGCCAACCACCACTTTGCCGATTTCCTGCCGCACATGCTGTGCCAGTCTTACGACTGCTTCCATGCTTTGTTCTCCCCGTGCTGTGTTCGAATCAACTTTAAACGCACTGCGTAGTCGAAGAGGGCTTGTACCAGGCGGAGCGCCGTCTTGGGCGGGACGCTGGGATCATAGCGATATGACTCGCACTCGGACAGCGTATTGGCGAAATCATCCTCCGGCATAGCCTTTCGCTCGCGCAAGTCGCGCGCCAGATCGTCGACGCTGCTGTTCACTGACAATCCCAGGCGGCGCGTGAGCAGATAACGGAAGCGCTGGGAGGAAATATCCACGGCCACGCCGCCGGCATTGGCATGTTCGTAGAGCGAGCCCAGGGTGCGTACGAACTCGAGCGGAGAGAGCCGCACTTCGCCTTCCGGAATCCAGACCGGGCCGCTCCGGCGCGAGTAGGCCAGCAGGATTGCGGCTGCGAAGATCGCGAGTTGCAAGGCGATCCAGCCGATTATACGGTTCGTCTTGCTGGTGGCGGCGGAGCGTTGGTACCCGTGTACGTACTCGTCCCACAAGATGCGAGTTGGCCCGGAGGCACCGACGGCGGTCAGCAGGAACTCCAGATTCCCCACCTCTTTGAGGCCGGCATTGGTGAGTGGATCGGGCGCCGCCAGCCAGAGGACTCTGCCTTCGCCAACCTTGTATTCGACGACCGCAGGCTTATCGGCCTCGCCGTAAAGACCGACCGCGCCGCTATCAGGTTGCCAATAGGCCTGCGGGGCCAGCGTGATTTCGGGAGCCGCGCGCGTGATGGGAGAAGGCGAAAGTGCAGAAATGCGCCTCCACATGGTTGAACTCAGCGGGTCAGACTCGGCCCCGTTCGTGGGCAGAAAGAAACCGGCGAAACGGCCGGCAGCAATCAACTGTCCCCCGCTCTTAAGAAACGATTCGAGCTTCTGTTTCTCCTCATGAGCGGGGAAAGCGGCCGGTTCTACGATGATAAGTGTCTTGCCTTTGCCGTCCGGAAGATCGCGCAGCGGTTGCTCCCAGGTTTGTACCTGGTAACCGGATTCCTGAAGCAGCAGGAACGCGGCTTTGCATCCACCCGAAGCCGCCGAGTACACAGTGGGGATGTTCTGATCTGCGTTTGTGCCGCGCACGAATAGGAGCGTGGCGGCAATCATCACGACAAACAAGGAGGTGGCGATAAGAAGTATCTTGCGGTCGGCCGGCGCTAGTTGCAAGGGCATCCGAGCCTCTCCAGTTCCGCCACAGTCTGCTGGAATCCTTCGGCGCCGGCGGCTTGCATGCCATACCAAACACCTTCGAGCCGCAGGGTGAGTGCGCGCAACGCCGGCCGATGGGCGCTGGCCGCGGGAAGAAGGCGAAGGTACTCGCGCGGGGTGCGCGCGCTGTCGGGGCGCCACGCTCCCTGCGCTTCAAGAAAAGAGATGCCTGCCCAATAGGCGAGATGAATGGCATCGCGCCACTCGCCGCGGGCGGCAGCTGCCTGAGCTTCCGACATCCAGATCGGCCATTCCTTCGCGCTTACGGACACGGCCACGGGCATGATCGTTTCCAGACGCGCGCTTTCGCGCAATGAGCGGTACATCCAATAGGCCAGCGCAAGGACCGCGAGAGCGATCAGACCGTACACCAGAATGTCACCCACGACGGGAATCATGGAAGACCTGAACATGCGCCCAAGCAGTTTGATCAGGAGTTCGGTAAGCCGTTGCTTGAGCCGGTCCATCCAGGTTTGGCCGTGAACGTTACGGAACTCACGCCGGGAAAGAATGCCGTTCAGCAATGAGTGACGGGAGGCGAAGTCGGGCGCCGGTGCTTCGTAGGCCGCGGCTTCGAAACGGAGAGTCTCCAGATGTTGGAGGACGGGATCGAGCGCTGCGGGATGAGGCGTAGTCTGCCAAGCACCGAGATCGCGTCGAATTGATTCGGTGGAGACTTCGAAGCTTCTGCCGTCGGCATCCACATGCCACGCCGATGGCAGACGGTGCAGGAAGTCTTCGGCTCTTTGCGGATTCTCCCTGATCTCTTGTAATGCGGCGATCGAATCGTCCAGCGTTTGAATGTACTGCTTCAGCGTGAGTGGTGCAGGGACAGTCTCGGGCTGGGCAGTCGCGGTTACTGGCACCGCACATATTGCCAAAAGCAGCCAGATCGCCCAGGATGGTCGCATTGAGAGTTACACGCCAACCGCAGGCACGGTTCCATCCAGGGTAGTTGCATCGAGCGTGGCCATCATGTGCTGCAGGTCGAAGCCTTCCTTCCGCACTCTCTGATCGTAATAAAGAAGAGAAAGCCCAATGGTCATCAAAGGCCCAACCAGGCATTGGCTGACGAAAGTTCCTACCTGGAGGGCGATCAGCGCCCAAAGGGGAACGCCGACGCCGGGATGGCTGCGCGCGGTCACTCCGACTACGGCCAAAATCGGGAGCTCCCACACCATGATGACTGCATATGTAAGGACCAGAAAAAGGAGATAGACGACAAACACTCGCCCGCGACTGCCTTTGGTTAGCTCCGCGCTCCGGTTAACCGAATCGCGGAGACCTTTATCTTCGAGCACGGCGACCGGAATGGTGAGCGCCCACATCAGGGCGAGGATGATACCGGGAACAATAAGAAGAACGAAGCCAACGCCCACGCCGATCCCATAGCCGATCATGATGAGCGCGAGATAGAGGATCCGGCCTTTAATTCCAGCGAACGACTCCATGATCGAAGTCGGCTGGTCCAAGTGCAGGTGCGAAACCGCGATCACGGTTGCTCCCTGGGACGCAGCTGTTACTCCCAAGGTGAGGACCAGTGTCGCCAGTGTCCAGAGGACGCTAACGGCGACTCCCGCCGTGCTTCGCCAGGTTTGGAACCCGATCCCGGCGAGTTGGAATGCCAGCAGCACCAGATACGGAAGGGCCATGATGCCGGAAAACAGCAGGAAGTTTTTCCGGTACAGGAAGAAACAGCGGTCCAGCAGTTCTCCGAGAGTCAAGGGGCGAAGGTCGTTGGGCAAGGCGCACCTCAAAGGAGCGTGATGGCCGATGATAGTATCACAGGCGTGTTACGGACGCAGTGATGAAATACTGGCTGGTGTTATGCGAAGCGGACAGCCGATAGGCCAACTGCAACTCGACTTATTTATCCCGAGATAGCTTTACGATCACATCATTTCGCGCTGCCCGGGGGCGACGACTCCTGGAGCAATTCCTGCAGGTACTCCTGCCAGGCGGGCGCCCAGGTGTGAGTGCCGTGGCCGTGGGTCTTTTCGGAGATGGGCAGCAATACGAATTTGCCTTTCTTCACCTTCTTGATTTCGCGCTCGGCGATTCCCAACTCTGGCGGATTGATGAAATCGTCGGCGGAATTCACGAACATCACCGGAACTTTAATAAGACCGAGGTTGGCTTCGGGGTTATAGTCCCGCGACGCGCTGACAGCGTAAAGAAAATCATTGGCATCAATGTCGTCGGTGACGCGGGTCATCGCTTCCAGCAGATAGGTATCGACGGCGTCCGCGGTGGGCCACTCCTGCTGCATGTGCTGCGGAGAACTGCCAGCGATCAGCAGGAAATCCGCGCTGATTTGCGAGGCGGCGCGAGGTTCAGCTTTGTATTCGCCATCCTTCCAGTCGGGATCCTGGCGAATGCCGTCGATCACCATCTTCCGCCAGAGGCGATTTCGCCCGGCAATCTCCACCGGCAAGCATGCCAGCGGCATCAGTGCATCCATGTCATCGGGATAAGTCTCGCCCCACATCCATGATTGCATGCAGCCCATGGATGTTCCCAGAATTAAACGCAAGTGGTCCACACCTAATCCTTTTTGGACTAACTCGTGTTGCAGCGAGACCATGTCGGCATAGTTATATTGTGGAAAGTGCGCGTGCATGCCATTTCTCGGCTTGCTGGATTTCCCGTGGCCGATATTATCCGGCATGATGATGAAGTACTTGTGGATGTCCAATAATTGGCCTCGTTCAAACAGAACACCGGCGAATTGTGGACGAAGGAATTGGTTTCCTCTGCCGTTGGTACCATGAAGGAGCAGAACGGCGTTGGTGGTGTGGCCATGGGCATCCTTCACCGGGGCGCCAAGAGTGGTGTAGTGGATGTACACATCAGGCATGGTTTCGCCCGATTGAAAGTGAAAATTATGGGTGATATAGTCACCCTCTTGGGGCGCATCGCCGCCCGGCGCTTTGTGCGATGCCGTCTGCGCTCCCAGCCATTGAGTGAATACAATTGCGAAAACTAGCAACAATCCCAAACGATTCACGATTCTTGTCATAGTCCTCTCGTCCGCCAGCCTTGTTTACTGATTTGTTACGGTACCCCCTCCCCACGATCTATTGGAATCATAGATTTAGCGGGAATTTCCCGCTAGATCTCTGAAAAATAATGACTTACAGGCAAAATCTAGAGAAGTAAGGAGTTAAGCCTCAGTCTCTTGATCTCTTGCCTTTCAGGGGAGCGGATGGCCTAAACAAGTATGGTTCTCTGGTGCAGGTTTTATGTCAAGAGGATTTTGGGATTCGCGAAGTCATCCGTCAGAGATGAAGACCGAATCGCGTACTTATTTCGCGACGGCCAAGGCTAGTAACTCTTAGGGCTCTGCTGTCCAGATCCTGGAGCATCCAATCTTTGTTGCAGCGCAGCTTTCAGGAGAGCGGAGCCTAACGCTCCAAAGGATGGCGGAGCCGGTAGGTGAAGAATCCGCTGGCCACGAGCCCGTGACCGAGCGCTTGCGGAGTTATAGTGATGAGTGCGATGTCGAAACAGCGCCCTGATAAAGTCTCGATCGCCGTAGATGGCGGACTGCTTGCGGTGCAGCAACGGAAGGCGGTGCCGCACGAATTCGTGCTCGATGCGATCGCTTCCCTGTCGCCCTGGACTCGCTCCATGTTTGGGTGTCTCGCGGTCTATGTTCAGGACAAGATTGTCGTCATACTGCGCGACAAGCGCGACGGGACGGCGGATAACGGAGTATGGCTTGCCACTACCGCGGAGCACCATGAGAGTCTTGGCGGAGAGTTCCCGAACATGCGATCGATTCAGGTGTTGGGGAAGAAGGTAACGGGTTGGCAGGTGCTGCCGGCCGATGCCCCGGACTTCGAGGAGAGCGCGTTGCGCGCTTGCGAACTTATCGTGGCCGGAGATCCGCGGATCGGAAAGATTCCGGGTGCGCGTCGGGTTTCGGGGTCTGAGAAGAAGGCGAAATCGGCGAAGGGGCCGAAGGCGAGGAAGACGCGAAAGTCGCGACAGGCCGCGAGCAAGAACGACCACGGGGGCTGAAGCCCTGCTGATAAAGGGCGACTAACGCGGCCCTAAAGGGCCGCTCTTCCACGGTTGTGCAAACATTTTTCCCACAAGCTGTTAAGCCGCGCCCTGGGCCATTTCGCGGTAAAGCCATGCCTTCGCGAGTGAGAGTTCGCGATGGACGGTGGCGGGAGAGATCTTCAGCGCCTCGGCCGCTTCGTCGTAGGTGAGTCCACCGAAAAAAAGCAATTCGATCAGATCGCTCTTCCGCTGGTCATCTTCCGCCAAGCGCTTCAGCGCGTCGTCAAGTTCGATGATTCCCCGGTCAGCCTGGGGACCGACCATGATGGCGTCATCCAAGGGAATTTTCTCGAATTCTCCGCCGCGTTTTTGGCGATTCTTGGTCTTGGCATGGTCGACGAGGATGCGCCGCAAAACCCGCGCTGACACGGCGTAGAAGTGCACCCGGTCCTGAAAGGTCACCTCGGAGTCGACCAGCCGCAGATAGGCCTCGTGGACGAGGGCGGTTGCCCGCAGGGTGTGATCGGGACGCTCCGAGCGCAGGCAATTCGAGGCCAGCTTGCGAAGCTGCTCGTAGACTAGCGGCATCAACTGATCGAGGGCCTCTTTGTTGCCGCTACCCCACTGCTGCAGAAGCTGCGTCACGAACTGCCGGTCCGAGGACATATTCTTTCCCGAAGGTCTCCACCTGAGAAGTCTTCACCCCTGGGTCTGGCTGCAATCCTAATATTTTTTCTGCGGCATGAGGGAATTTGCCCGCCATTGTCGCTTTACAGGTTGAGCGCAGATATTGGCCGCGGGGGGGATTGGCCACCTGGCCGGTGATTATATACCCCGCAGCCGGTTTCGAAACACCGGGAAGGTACGTCGGGCACGGTGGAGCGTTCCAGAGTCCGGCCAGCAATACCCAAATTTCATTCATTGAGACACAGAAAGGAACTACCGTGAAACTGAAATCTTACGCCCTCTCCATGAGCCTGGCCGTGCTGGTTTGCATGACCTCAGCTTTCGCCCAAACCGTTTACAAGTTCCAGACGATCGACTACACCGGTGACACTTTCACGCAGCTGCTGGGGATCAACAACTCTGGCGACATCGCCGGCTACCACGGCGCCGATGTCAACCAGGGATTCACCTATAGCCTGAAGACGAAGACGTTTACGAACGAAAATTTCCCGGGCTCGGCCATGACGCAAGTGATCGGGATCAACAACGAACCGTTCAAGACCTCGGGCTTCTACGTTCTGAAAAGCGGGAAGACCGAAGGCTTCACCGACTATCAGGGAACATTTACGACCGTGAATTTTCCAAAGACTCCGTTCAACCAGTTGCTCAGCCAGAATGACTACGGCCAGGCTGCCGGGTACTACAGCACCAAGGCGGATGGTTCAGGTCCGGATCACGCGTATGTGTACGATGAGTTCGGCGGAGTGTTCGAGCTGTTCAGCATTCCGAATTCGGTCAGCGCGCAAGCGACTGGCATCAACAACTCCGGCGATGTTTGCGGGTTCACCATCGACGGCTCGGGCAACATGCACGGCTGGCTGAAGATTCAGGGACACTTCACCATTCTCGACGAGCCGGATGGGGTAGGCGCAACCCAAGCTCTGGGATTGAACAACAAGGGACAAGTCGTTGGCTCCTATACGGACAGCTCCGGCAACAGCCATGGGTTTGTCTATACGATCAGCTCGAACACGTGGGAGTCGATCGACGATCCGGCCGGGATCGGAACGACCATCGTTAACGGCATCAACGATAACGGATTGCTGGTTGGATTCTCCGGGACGGCGCCAATCAACAACGGCTTTGTGGCCACTCCGTAAGCAGAAGATAGAGGCGTGGGATTCTGAGAACCTGCAGGATCCCACACTTAGTCCTGGCGGAGTAACAGCGAAGCGACGCTGATTTGCACAATAAAGACGCAGCGGCATATGGCCGGGGGAAATCATCTCCCGGCTTTGCCGCGTTTTTGTGTTCGGAACTCGCTCGCTCCGGGACTAAACTCAAACGCAAGGCGAATCATTCCAATTGGTATTTGTGGCGGAGGGGATGAAACTCATCGCGCGCTCGGCGAGCGCGGTGATGGTCAAGCTGGGATTAACGCCCAGATTGGCGGCGACGACCGAGCCATCACAGATGTACATATTCTTGTAGCCGAAAACGCGATGGCGCGAGTCGACTACGCCGTTCGTCGAAGAATCGGCGATTACGCACCCTCCGATGCAGTGCGCGGTCCCGGGAACATTGAAGAGAATTTCCGGAAGCATACTCATGGGGAAGCCTCCGGTAAGGCGCGCAAACTTCTCGGCAAACTCGTTCGCTTTCGGAATGTAGGTGGGCACCTTGTGGCCACGGCTGACGAGAAACTTTCGGAAGGGCCAGAACCAGGGGCGCTGCCAGCGCATCTCGATCTGGCTATCGAGCGTCTGCATACAAAGTAGAATCACAAACTCACGCGCCCAGCCCCACGGTTGCAATACGCGCAGAGTGTGAAGCGGATGCCGCAGGAAAGAGCTGAAGACATTCTTCAGCCAGAGTCCGATGCGCCGCGGACCCGGACGGCCATTGGTGAGGATCGTGGTAAAAACGCCCATAGCATCGGAACCATTCGGGTAGCGGACGGCCTCGATATGAGTGTGCTCATCGATATAAACACCGGATCCGATGGCGACCCCCTGCGATAAGTCGTCATGGTAATGCGGCATGCGCGCTCCGATGAGGGATTCGGAGTTGGTGCGCACATGTTTGCCAAGTTGCGAACTGACGGCCGACAATGAGCCTTTTTCTTTCAGGTGAAACAGGAGTTCCATCGTGCCCAGTGAGGAGGCGGCAAAAACTACTCCGCGGCACGTGAAGCGCTGCGGATGGCGGCGAACCCACGTCGTAGATTTCACGGTGCGGACTTCGTATCCCGAGCCGCCGTCGCTCGCATCTGGCAATGGTTTGACGTTGACGACCTGGGTCTCGGGAAAAACCTGGGCCCCGTGCTTTTCGGCGAGGTACAAGTAGCCAAGGTCCAAAGTATTCTTGGCGCCATGGCGGCATCCCATCATACATCCACCACAGGCAAGACAGGTGGTTCGTTCGGGGCCTTCGCCTCCGAAAAAAGGATCGGGAAAAATCTGATTGCCGGGCTCTCCGGGCGCGGGCTGGAAAATGCCTACGTTCGTGCGGTAGAAGGTATGGCCGGAACCCGCGGCTTCGGCCGTTTGCTTGAGAAGATGATCGGCCGGACCGAGGATTTTGTTCTCCGTGACCCCCAGCATGCGCGCGGCAGTTGCGAAGTACTGTGGCATCTCCGCTTTCCAATTGGCCAGGCCCGTCCACGAACTCGCTTCCCATACTCTCTCTGGCGGCGCGAGCAGAGTGCAGGCATAGGTGATGGACCCACCGCCGACGGCGCAGCCGTGAAAAATGGTAACGTGCCGGAAAAACCGCATATTAAAGAAGCCGCGCAGGCCGAGCTTGGGACGCCAGAACCAGCGATGGATTGACCAACTGGTGCGCGGCAGGGATTGGGGAGTCCAGCGGCGACCCATTTCCATGACCCCGACTCGGTACCCTTTTTCTACCAGGCGATGGGCCGAAACGCTGCCCCCGAAGCCGGAACCGACGACGATGAAATCGAAATCAAACTGGTCGTTGTTATTTTCATCATGATTGTTTTCGTCATGATTGTTTTCGTCATGCTTGTCTGGGTGCTTCTGGTTGCCATTGCGGGGTGGCATAAAGTTCCCCTATCGGTGCATCCTGGAAACAGCCGCCGTTATCGTCTGCCTTCGCTCTTGGATATCGGAGGACGACGAATATTGGGGAAAGTCGACGGAGACGTCCAAGAAAATCGGCGAGTCGGGACGCGGACTGGCCACTACTGTCAAGACAACGTTTTTTGTATTTCTCCACCAGCCGTGAAAGGTTTGGCCGTTGGCGCAATGGACCTGCAGCCGGTTCCAACGATTGAGACTGGGCGAGTCATTCCCGGACCGGTCATTATCCAACAAGCCGTTATTCAGCACGTCTCCGATGAGGCGCACGATCACCGAACGGGTGTCGAGCCGCAGGCCCTCGCGCATGGCTTTCAGCGCGCTTTCCTTGGCGCTCCAGAGCAGTGCCATCATGAGTTCGCGATTTGATGGAGAGGAGTGCGCAATCAGAGCCTGCTCTTCGGGTGCGAAATAGTCGGCGACAAAGGCATCGCTATGCGGCTCGATTATTTCCAGATCACAACCCAGATCTGCGCCCAGATCTACTCGAGATGAGGCGATCGCACACATCGCTCTGCCATCCCTGTGACTGATTGAAATGACCACGGGGGCCAGAGCGTTTGCGACGAATGCCTCGGGCGCCCCAGATGGCGCGGGCCATATCTCTATGTTTGCGAGTGCCTGGGGATGGACCGGAAAATTCAGGAAGGCCGCGATTGCGCGCTTTGCAGTCCAGCGTCCCAACCGCCAATCGGCGCTGCGTTTGGCAAAGCGCAGAGTGTTGAAGTGAACGGTCTCTTCGGCCGACAGCCAATTGTTCGCCTGCGGCACATCGGCTTCGGTCTGCGCCAGCCAATACACGTGCATAAAGTCACCGGTGATTCTAGGCAGCCACCACTTCGAGAGGTCCGGGCTTTTCGCCGGACTTCTCGCCGGACATTTCGCCAGACTTCTCGAGTGACGGACGCTCGTTCTCTTGTCGTTTAACTTCTACCTCAATTCCGCGTTCCACCGCAGTGATGAGATACGGGCGCAGGTTCGCAGGCGGAATTATCCGATCGACCGCGCCCACGTCGAGCGCTCGTTGGACGCTGTGCACGCGGTCAAACTCGGCGGCCATTTCTCCTAGTTTCTCCGAATGGATAACCTTGAAGAGTTCTTCATACTGCGTGCGCAAGCGGACTTTTTCCGCGCCCTCCGCCTGTGTCAGGGCCTGGCTGATCGGTTGCAGGCGAGAGTCCTTCCTGGCTCTCGCTTCGACCTCGCCCGCGAACACAACAGCGGCGGCAGGCGCACCGCCGATAACGGATGCGAATGTTCCTTCCAGAGCCGCGATCTCCAGTTGTTCGTTCAGCGCTTTCGAGAAAACTACGTACGCGCCGCCATGGAAGCGGGAGATTACGCAAAACACGATAGGGCCTTTGAAGTTCACGACGGCTCTGCCAATTTCCGCGCCGTACTCGAGCTGCAGGCGGCGCATGGACTCGGGCGAGCCATCGAATCCAGACAGATTAGCCAGCAGCACAGCCGGCCGGTTATGACTGGCTGCATTAATCGCG
>JBAQJU010000319.1:0-8854 GCA_049300475.1 Terriglobales bacterium
GGAAGCCAGGGCCTGGGGCCGGAGAATGAATCGTAATCGGGTCACCATCGACTGGCGCTTTACCCGCAAAAAGGCACGCCTGAAGTTCGGTTACAAAAGAAACCAGATTATGCGGTCAGAGACCTAGCACGTTGAACGTAGCGCCATCGTTCGCGACAATGCCTGCGACCGAGCAATCCGCGCTTCGGTAGAGTGCTCCAAAGCTATTCGGACCTGATGCATAGCCCGTGTCCTGGGTGGGAGGAGCCACGACAGTCACGTTTCCATGAAAGTAGGCAGGGTCAGCAAGCTTTTCTAATCGCTTAAGGATCTGATAGCAAGCGTCGTTCCCCATTAGTACCAGCATTGCGCCGGCCGACAGCAGAGCGAGACTTACTTTGCGCACAACAGGTTTGCGCACAACAAGGAGTGAAGTAAAAACGGGATTGAACATAATGCACCGCCCTAGGAGACAATCTCATTTCTTGCACTCCGAGCGACTGGAGGGAGCAGAACGATAACATAAGTCCCGCCGTTTGTCGAATCACAGGTTGGTGGAGGTGATGTCAACCTGCTTGTGTAAATAGCCTGAGGGTGCGGTTTTTCCATTCCAGGTTGAATCTCTGGAAGACGGAGTAGATGATTGCGACCTACGGTTACTCAGTCAAGCTGTGAACGACAAACTCGGGCTGGAAGACACCTGATGGGGCGGTGATTACCCAGAAGCCGACTTCTGGACCGGAATAGCTTCCGGTTGGCCCGTCATACGATCAGAATCATGATGTTGATGGCGGCCGCGTCGACCCGAGAGCAATGCAGGAGTCCAGGTTTTTCTGTGAGAATGGCTGTTATGCATTCGCTCCGTGTCTGCCGACCCGTTCTCTTGCTCTCTACACTGCTGTGCACTTTGGTGTCCGCACAAAACACGCGACCCTTCACTTCTCCGTTACCGACCGGTGTGCGACTCGATCCCGCCGGCGAAGCAGTCGACCTCGGCAGCTTGCCGATCAATCTCGTACTCGCGCCTGAAAAGGACCGAGCTGTAGTTGTGCTGAGCGGCTGGCGCGAGCAGGGCGTTCAGGTCGTCGATCTGAAGACGCGGAAGGTCACGCAGACGGTGGTCCAGGATGGCGCATTCTATGGCGCAGCTTTCTCGCCCGACAGCCATCACCTCTGCGTCTCGGGCGGCAACACCGACATGCTCTTCGTCTACGCATGGAAAGATGGCGCCCTCACCCTCGAAAACAAGTTCGAACTGGCGAAAGCGAAGACGACCGAGGGCACGGGCACGAGCTATCCGGCGGGACTGGCGTTCTCGCCCAATGGAAAGTTCGTTTATGTTGCCGAGAATGTCGGCGATCGACTCGCGGTGATGAATGCTGCGACCGGCGAGATCACGCAACGGTTTTCTACCGATCATTATCCGTATGGCGTCGCGCTCACGGGGGACGGTCAAGTGTTCGTCTCGGCGTGGGGCGGCAGCACGGTGTCGCAATTCCGCGTTCTGGCGGACGGAACCCTCGCGTATCTGGGCCGGATCGAGGTTGGCCGGCATCCGTCGGCGCTGGCGGTGAGGGGAACGAGGCTGTACGTCACGCTCGCGGGGAGCGACCGCGTGGCCATCGTCGACACAAAGCTGCACAAGGTCGCGCGCTATCTGCAGGATGCCGCGCCCGGCGCGCCACCTGAGGGCAGTACACCGAACGCGCTCGCGTTCAGTTTCGATGGCACGCGACTGTTGGTGGCAGAAGCCGACAACAATGCGGTCGCCGTCTTCGACGTGGCCACCGGCAAGTTGCTGGGGCGGGTTCCGACCGACTGGTATCCCACGGCGAGTGCCGAAAACAATGGAGAACTGCTGGTCCTTTCAGGCAAAGGTCACGGCACGCATGCCAATCCTGACGGTCCGATTCCGCTCACTAACTGGCCGAATGGGAACCCAACCGCGTATACGCTCGGACAGCTGAAAGGCAGCCTGCGCCTGATGCCTTCAGCAACGACAGAGCCGCAACTCGCGGCATTGACGAAACGCGTCGTCGCCGCGAATAACTGGGGGCAAAGACTCGCGCCGCGACGCTATCCGCCGTTCCACCATGTCGTTTACATCATTAAAGAGAACCGCACTTATGATCAGGTGCTTGGCGACATAAAAGAAGGCGATGGTGACCCGAGCCTCGTCTATTTCCCCGACATCACCGTCACCCCGAACCATCACGCGCTGGCCCGGCGCTTCGGCCTGTTCGATCGCTTCTTCGTGAATGCCGAGGTCAGTTCGCAAGGACACATCTGGTCCACCGCCGCCTACGTGACGAACTATGGCGAGAAGTTCGTGCCCTCCGGTTACGCGGGCAAGCGGGCAGACCTGGACGGCGAAGAGAGCGATGAGCCGGAACGCGGCTTCCTGTGGACGCTCGCGATCCGCGAGGGCATCACTTTCCGCGACTACGGCGAAATGGTCAAGGGGAATCCCGGATGGCCGGTTACGCAACGGGATTTGGCCCCCGACGTGAATCCCGACTACATACCTTTCGATCTGACGACGCCCGATCAGAAGCGCGCTGACGTGTGGATCGCCGAACTCCAGCGCTACGTGCGCGACGGCAACATGCCACAGCTTGAAGTCGTGTGGCTGCCGATGGACCACCTTGCGGCGGGGCGTCCCGGCAAGTGCACGCCGCGCGCGTGCATGGCTGACAACGACCTTGCACTTGGGCGAATCGTGCAGGCGCTCTCGAAGAGTTCGTATTGGAAGGACACGGTGATCTTCAGCGTTGAAGATGACGCGCAGGCGGGGCCCGACCACACCGATTCGCACCGCGCGCCATTCTATGCCATCTCGGCCTACAACCGGTCGGGAACGGTGCATCGATTCATCAACACGACCGACGTGGTCGCAGCAATAGAGGACATTTTGGGCATGGGTCGGCTCTCGAAATTTGATTACTTCAGCCGTTCCTTGGCGGACATCTTCGCATCAGCGCCCGACCCGACCCCTTATGACCCGATCATCCCTAAGCAAGATTTGAACGAAAAGAATCCCCCGAATACCGCGGCCGCACGCATGTCGGAGGGGCTGGATCTCAGCGCGCCCGATTGCGTGGACGATCAGCTTTATAACCGCATTCTGTGGCTGATGTTGAAGGCCGAGGTTCCGCAACCGATTGCACAGAGCCACGCAGCCTTGCATGCTTTGCAATCGAGCAAATAATCATGACTCCTGACGATTTACCAGACAGCGTATCCAATCGGAAACGAGGACTGGATAAGACAGATCGGTAGGAAGCAAAGGGGACTCTACGGGGTTTTCCTCCGAGGGCATACTTGGCAGCATCTATTGGTGTCGGGCTAGTCAATGAAATCGATCTCGCCAGGCTCGTGGACAAAGTCCGAAACATCGGTCGTCAGTTGGATAAGTCCCGAGAAACGGGCTTCGGGGAGATCGCTTCCTGCGCGTCCTTTTTTCGCCTAACCTGTTTTCGATTGATGTCCTCGAAGCCGACTTCTGGACAACGGGTAATTTCCGCCTTGTCCGTTATGCAGCGGCAATCGGAAACTTGACCACTCGACTGCGCCTATATGCCAACTCAGGCGCCGAGCCGTGCCTGCTTCGCCAAAACTGTCAAACCCGTCTCTGCCAATTTCACTGTGAGAATCCCCTTCGGAGGTAACGGCCTCCGCAGATAGGCTCAACACTTATTAATGAGGCGGCCATGGCACTCAGTCCCGGGAGGCAACTCGGTCCCTATGAAATCCGGTCTGCGCTGGGCGCAGGCGGCATGGGCGCGGTGTATCGGGCCAGGGACGCGCGACTGGAGCGCGATGTGGCGCTGAAAGTGTTGCGGGCCGAAATTGCGGCTGACCCCGAGCGGCGTGCGCGGTTCGAGCGCGAGGCCAAGACGGTTGCTGCCCTGAGCCATCCCAACATCGTAGCGCTCTATGAGGTGGGCAATGCCGATGGTGTGGAGTACACGGTCAGCGAACTGGTGGATGGTGAGTCGCTGCGGTCGCAAATAATAAGGCTGGGCGCCATCCCTGTCCGGCAGGTGGTGGAACTGGCAACACAGTTGGCGGAGGGCATGGCTGCGGCTCATGCCGCCGGCATCGTGCATCGCGCTCTGAAGCCGGAGAACGTGATGGTGACCCGCGACGGGCGGGTGAAGATTTTAGATTTTGGATTAGCGCGAGTTTTGCCAGTCACAAGCCCCGGCGGTAACCCGGAAAGCCGACACGACGCTACCAGCGGGGAGGCTGACATTCTCGATTCTGGGAGCAGTGGCTGAGTTTGAACGGGAACTCCTGAGGGAGAGAGTGAAAGCGGGAATGGCACAGGCTCGGCGTGCAGGAAAACGAATCGGTCGGCCAACGTTGCGGCACTTCAGTTCCGGAGAACTGGAACGAATACGGTCATTGCGGAAGCAGGGTGTCAGCGTTCGGAAGTTGGCGAAAGATTTTGCAACGAGCGAGTGGATGGTCGCGAAGCTGGTAGCCGATTCAACAGTGGAAGGAGTTGCCGCATGAAGAAGCCGAAGAATGCGCAGAAGAAAGTGTCGATGGATGCGCTGAAAAAACGCGGCGAGAAATTATGGTGTCACGGTCACGGACAGGTCACAACGAACCCGTCCTTCCCCACTTGTTTATTCCAGGTCTCCGCCTTCGTGAACCACTGCTCCAGCGGAGGATTGGTGGATCCGCGAAGGGAAGCGGCAATCAACAAATAGTGCACCGCTTGCCCCTCCGTCAACACCGGAGGAAGCCAAAGCCGGTCGCCGACTTTGAGGTTGAGCACTTCGGAAGTGGGCAGGGTTTTCCCCGGACCTTGTTACTTTCACTTCAATCCGCGGTCCTGGAAAATTAAATGCGGCGCTCTCGGCCCGAACGCTCCGACAACAGCAGAGAGATTGCGACGACGCCCAACGTGCATGACGGCAGTGATCGTGGCAGCGCCGGCCAGAACCTGATCTCGACGATTGCGTTGTGCACCCCACATAGGGAGACTGATGATGGAGTGTTTCTTGCTTTGACAAAATATTACAAATCTTTTCTTGACTTCCATAGATCACTTTGTTACACAATGTTCCGCAGCTTATGCACTTTTTAACGATGTAGCTTCCACACGCCTTACGGGGTTTCCAAGAAAAAAAGAAAAACTGCAGGGTCATACCGACTCGACGCATAAGCTACCGGATAGCCGCCGAACCTAATCGCAGTCCCCAGGAGGTAGCATGTCTAACTTCGTGTCTGAAGCCCCCTCAAATATTTTTCAAGGGAAAAGACTTCTTCTTCTTCTCCTGCTCACCGGCGTTTTCTCCTATTGCGTCGCGCAGGACTATCCACCCTATGGGCCACACGTCCCAACCGCTCATTTCGATAATGTGAAAAGACCGCAACTGACACCTCCGGCTGTTTCACTGTTGAACGATGGAACCGGAAGAGTGGCGCAATCCGCCTGGAACACCGAGCTTGTCGGCTACGACACGCTGGATGGACGTTCCACCTACCAGCCTCTGGTCGTCCATCAAGGCGACCGCTACATCGCCTACATGGGTCACCACGCCACCGTGGGAGTGAACCGGTTGAACGGTCAAGTCGAGCCCAGCGGAACCTCGATCCTGGACGTGACCAATCCCGCGCACCCAATTTATCTGTTTCACATTCCCGGACCTTCAGGCTCACTCGACGCGGCGGGCGCGCAAATGGTCCATGTCTGCGGCGGCGATATGCTTCCCTCTTATTCGCAGGAGGAGAAACAGCGCAAACATGGGAAATGGTACCTGCTGCGGTCTCACGGAAATTCTTCCGGTCTAGCGACGCCGCTCGAATCTCAGGAAATCTACGACGTCACCGAACCCCGGAACCCGAAATTTCTCACCACCGTTGTAGGGTTGCTGAGCAACACTCACAAGAGTTATTGGGAGTGCGATACCGGCATCGCCTACCTTGTCGCCAACGATCCGACCCAGGGCTGGCAGCACACCGGGTCTACCCAACATCTCAAAATCTACAATCTCCACGATCCGGCCAATCCCGAATACATACGAGACTTTGGTCTTGTCGGGCAGCAACCTACGGCAAATCCGTCCACCCCGGGGTACGTTCAGGAAGGGCCAAATACGCCACCATCTGGAATCCACGGGCCGATCTCGGCCGGAGTGGAGAAAAATCGAGTGTATATGGCCTACGGAGTGGGAGCCAGCGGTGTGGTTCAGATCGTCGACCGCGAAAAGTTGTTGAACGGCTGCGCAGCCAGAGCCGGTTGCGCGACCAATCCTACCCAGGCCGAAATGCTGGCACCCCAAAAAGGGTGGTTTACTCTGCCTGGGTACGCGCTGCAGGGAGGCCATACATCCTTCCCGATTTTTGGAGAGGAAAATGGCAAACCTCGCAACATTATGCTGGTTTCGTCCGAAGAGGGAGGCAACGAGTGTACGGCCGGTACAGCGCCGCATGGCCTGTGGTTGTATGACATAACCGACGAAGGTCATGCGCGGCAGATTTCGGTCAACAAAAACGATCCAGCACTTACGCTTTTGGATGTGGCCAACGGTTTCGACGGCGTGACGTTCAACTGGGTGTCAAATGGCCTCACCGGTAACCTGTACTCCGGCGTGTATCCTACCAATCTGACTCCGCAGGATCCCGTCCCACAACCGAACAGCTTCTGCAACCAGGGGGGACGCTTCGGTGGACATAGCCCCACTGAGCTGTTCTATCCCAAGTACTACGGCAAGTTGGCGATTGCGGCATGGTTTGCGGGTGGATTGCGCGTCTGGGATATTCGCAATCCTAATGAAGCGCGGCCGATCGCTTACTTCGTTCCTGCACCCAACGACACGGGCTGCGGACCGAAGGGTGGTCCTTCACCCGGACCAGGATGTACCTTTGCCAACACGGGCAGGGACAATCACATGGTCAATGCCATCCAAAGCAATAACGTGGAGGTTGATGACCGTGGCTATATCTACCTCGCCGATCGGGCGGGCACGGGAATGCACATCATCAAACTCACGGGAGATGCAGCCAAGGCTGTAGAAGGAAACTAGCTTTTTCCTCAGGCGTCGGCGGGAGCCCCGGATCCGGGATTCCGCCGCCGTCTCTTTTTTTGACAGGCTCGTATTCGTGAAGGCTCAACCGGAGAAATCAGAATGAAGATTCCCTTGATGTGCATAGCAACGATTGTGCTTCTTTGTACCTTCGCGGCGGCCCAGACCCCGCAGGCAGACACCGCTTCCCACGACGTCAATCTCACGAACGTTGCCAAGATTAAGGTCGGAAGCACAACCCGTGAACAAATCAAGGATCTATTGGGACCGCCGTACCGCATGACAAATTATGCAGATTGCAGTCCCATGGATTACCAGGAGTTTTGGGAATACGTGGGTCACGACCAGAATGGCATATTCAAGATTCACATTGAGTTTGATGACGACGGGATAGCGCGCATCATAGGTAAGGATACGAAAAAGGGGCCGATTATCGTGCTCGATGCCGCGCCCAAGCCGGACAAGCAACATCACCATGTAACTGTGGGTGGGTAGCTTGAAGGTCATACTTTCGCTTGCCATTCTGACGTCCGTTTTGTGCTTCTCGGCGTCGGGCGCTTCCAGAGTGCCGACAGGGCCGCACTCTGCTTCGCGGCACCGTCGCCATGTCGGGCACGCTCATGTCAAAGCCCAGAAGCACCATCGTCATGTTATGCGCACTCGGTTCATTGCCCATAAACGCAGGCCAACCGCCGCCATTTTGCATCCGCCCACGCCTCGCGAAGCGACCATGGAGGTGCCGCCAGCACTCTCGCCGATCGTCGTAGACTATAACAATGGCCTGCTTGCAGTAACCGCGCAAGATGCAGCTCTAGGCGACATATTGGAGAGCCTCCACGCCTCCACCGGTGCCTTGGTTGACTCTCCCGCTCTCCAAGAGCACGTTAGCGTGCAGCTTATGCCGCGGACGCCGGTTCAAGTCATAGCGTCACTGCTGGAAGGAATGCAGCTTAACTACGTGATCGTCGGAGGCACCAGCGAACAGGACCGTCTGCAGCATCTCATCGTCCGCAGAAGGCCCAAGGCCGTGGAACCCCCGGCTGCCGTTGTTCAGGAAGACCTGACTGCAGATGCCCGTCTCCGCGAGGCCGCTCGCTTTGCCGAGGAGACTGGAGGCGATGAGGGGGTTTGGGAGAATGAACCGAAATCGCTATCCCAGACCGGAGCGGTCGTTGCGCCAAGGCCTTGATCCGGGGCCGCGAGCGGCGTGAGCAGCATCCGGGCACCGAGAACGGTCAAGCCGCAGGTGCGCTGGAATCTGGACGTTCCGAACTTTTCCTCGTCACGGCCCAGCGAGTGAAGGATCTGAAGAAAGAGAGGTCTTTGCAGTTCGCCCCAATGGTACCGGGTGAGCCCATATTGGCTCGATGCACTGAATGTAGGCGTGTCTTCATCGATAAAACCTATGGTAGGGAGCGGGCCGACGACCAGAGAATCCTCTGGAATCAGAAAACAGTTTGAAGCTCACCATTGCATACATTTTAGGCCCCGAGCACTCAATCCACGCCCGAGGTGCCATGCTTCCAATAAGTCCTGTTATTCATACGCGTAGTCCCTTCCCTTTGCCGGTTTGTGGGAACTGCATCACGGCGCGCCGAGCGCAATGCCAGGGGTATCCTCAGCAAGGATTACCTTGCTAAGCAGAGACTCAAGAATCAGCGACAAATAACGGCGACACGCTGAGGCGAATCTTCATGAGATCTCCTGGCCTCAGCGATCACCCAAAACCGGCCACTGATTATCACCTGAAAACCGGCCAACGAAAGTAGCGTCCGGGACATTGAATCCCGCGGAGGCTTGTAGGCTCCGTGGGCATGGCCAATGTCTTGAACGAA
>JBAQJU010000320.1:0-21628 GCA_049300475.1 Terriglobales bacterium
GCCCTTCTTTCGACGCGTCGGTCAGGCGAGCCAGTTCCTTGTGCAGACTCCGCACCACCGCCGCGACATTGTTGATCGACTGCTTCATCTTCTCGTGATCGCCTTTATAAGTCTGGGCAATCAGTTCGTCGACCTTGCCGTTCGAGACCTGGGTGAGGATGCGGTTGCCTTCTCCAATGGGAAGCAGGATGGCGTCCAGCATCGCGTTCACGCCCTCTATCATCCCGCGATGAACGCCCTCAAATTTTTCCGCCCTCGCGCGCTCGCTCAGGCGTCCTTCTTGCGACGCCTCGAGCAGCCGCTGAATCTCCTCGGACAGCAGTAGACTCTGGGTTTCTTCGTTGTGCTGCGTGCCGTCCGGGCCGGTCTTCTTCGCCTGCCCATCGCCCGCGCCACGGTGTAATTTCTGTTTGCCGACTGCGGTTGCGCTTGCCATGACTTCATCTCCTTTGAATTTGAACTGGTTGCGGCCTCGCCCTTTTCTTTCTCACGCCACCGCCTGCGGGCACGGACCCCGTACCGGTGGCCGCGGATCGACCGAGGTATTGCGCATCACGTTTTGCACCAGGCGGTGCAGATCCAGAATGAGCGCCACGCTTCCATCCCCGAGAATCGTCGCCCCCGAAATGATTTGGACGTTGCGGTAGAGCCGGCCCAAATTCTTAATGACGGTCTGGTGATCTCCGAGCACCTGGTCGACCACGAAGCCGTACCGTCCCTCTTCGGTCTCGGCCACCATAATCTGCTCGCGCTCCGGGCGGTCGGCGCGCATCTGCAGATATTCGCTCAGCCGGATGTAAGGAATGATCTCGCCCCGAATGTTGGCGAGGTGCTTGCCATGGGCGGCGTCGATGTCTTTCTGGGTGAGCTCCACGCATTCCGTGGTATTCGCCAGCGGCATGACGAACCGAGCTTCGCCCACCCGTACCAGCAACCCGTCGATGATGGCCAGCGTGAGCGGCAGGCGGAGTGTCACCGTTGACCCTAGCCCGGACTGGCTGGCGATCTCGATGCTGCCTCGCAAGGCCTCCACGTTGCGCCGGACCACGTCCATGCCCACTCCGCGGCCGGAAACGTCGGTGACTTCGCCCGCCGTGGAGAAACCAGGCGCCATGATGAGAGAGAAAATCTCGGATTCGCCGAGCCGGGCATCGGCCGCGATCAGCCCCTTCTCGGCCGCCCGGGCCCGCACCGCTTCTCGGTCAATACCCCTGCCATCGTCGGAAACGGAAATGACAACCTGCGCTCCTGCATGTCGTGCCGCCAGATGAACGTTTCCGGTCGCAGGCTTGCCTGCGGACCGGCGCACCTCGGCCGCCTCGATCCCGTGGTCCATGCAGTTGCGAATCAAATGCATCAGCGGATCGTTCAACTGGTCAATTACGGTCTTGTCGAGGTCGGTGTCGCCGCCCTCGAACGTCAGTTCCACTTCCTTGTGCAGTGTTCGCCCCAGGTCGTAGACCAGCCGTTTCATGCGCTCGAAGGTGGAGCGTAGCGGCAGGGTGCGCATGCTCATCGAGTTTTCGCGAAGTTCGGAGGTCAAGGCCTCGACTTCCTCGACCACCGCTTGCATTTCGTGATCCTGACTGCGGGCCGCAATGTCTCCCAGCCGCGCCTGTACGGTCACGAGCTGGCCGACCAGGTCCACCAGTTGGTCCAGCTTGGAGGCCGCGACCCGAATACTCGAGGCCGCCTGGGTCGACTTATCCGTGGCCCGTCGCCCGGCGCCCGCCCGCTCGACCGGTACAACCGGTCCATTTCCCGGGGGCTGATTGGTGTCCTGGTTCTCGGCACCCGGTTTCTCGGCAACCGGTTTCTCGGCAACCCGGTTTTCCGTGACTCCGTTCTGCTTGACTTCGCTCGCCGAAGCCTGGTTCTGTGCCGCTTGATCCTCGGCGGTCATTACCGGCTCTGCCGGCTCGATCACCAGCTCGCAACTGTCCTCGACAAAAATAAAGACGTCATGGATCGCCTCCGGCGCAGCCGCCGTGGCGAGAACCATGTCCCACGCCACATAACAGCGCTCCGGCTCCAACTCGGGCAACGCTGGAATCGCCGCCGTGCTCGCCCTGATCTGTAAATTCCCCAATTGGCGCAACTCGCGCAAAAGCAGCAGCGGATTAGTGCCGCTGCGCATGAGATCCGCTCCCGGAACAAAGCGAATATGCCAGAGGCGCCCGGCTCCCGCGGACAATGGCGGTGCCGGAGAACCAGCCGCCGGAGCTTTTGCCAACGGCATCTCCGAGGCTCCCGTCAGCGCCCGCAATTTGGTGAGAATCTGGGCGCAGGCATCCGGGTCTGCGTTGCCCTGTCCGGCAGCTTCATCCAGCATGGCTTTGATCTGGTCGACCGCCGCCAGCGTCAGGCTGATCAGGTCCGCCGAGGCCAGCAGCCGGCCATTCCGCACCTGATCGAAGGTGTTTTCGACGTGATGCGTGAAGCGGGAGATCTCGTCGAACCCGAACATCGAGCCCGAGCCCTTAATCGTATGCAGCGCCCGGAACGTTCGGCCGACCAGTTCGGGGTCGCTGCGATTCTCGTTCAGTTCAAGAAGAGAGGACTCCAGTTCGACCAGAATCTCGCGCGCCTCCTCCTGAAAAGCCTGTTTGAACTTGTCGATCATCTGCGCTCGCTGCCGGCCGCTCCGGCACGCTCGCCGACCGCCCCCTCAGGAATGGCCGGCATTAGAAAATCCTCGAACCCCGCCTCCTCCAGGGCCCCGACGATCTCGTCTGGCACCGGACCAAGCACGCAGCGCGTGCCCGCCTTTTCCGCCTCGCGTCGCGCTGCCCAGAGCAACTGCACCACCGTGATATCCAGGTCAGTGACGCTCGTCAGGTCCACCTGCAGTTCCTTCCGCGATGACACGGCCTCAATCAGCATTCGCTTCAGTTCCGCCGCCCAGCCAACATCGACGTCGCCCTCCAGTCGGAGGATGTACTGTGTTTCACACTCAGCGTGCGTTATCGGCAAACCTGTGACTCCATCCTGCGAGCTGTTGCGATTAATGCGGAATACACGCCAGCAGCCTCAACAACACCCTCATCGGCGCCCAACCACCAGAAGGTGAGTGACTCTGTTCCATGGCAATCAGAATTTCCTAATGAAAGCAGAACGATCCGGCTTTCCGTTTCTGCCCTTGCAAGCCAGCAACCAAATGTGTGAGGAATATGCACTGCGAACACCAGGCTCTTTCTGGAAAATGCCCGCCGCGCCGCACAGCCATGTCTGGCCCACAAACTCTCGATCGCTGTAGTTCCGCGATCGATTCCGTCCCCACCCACCGCTGCTGAACAACCGAAACCGGTTCGCCGGCGCGTCGGGCTCTGTTCCCTTCCGGCACGCATCTGCTGAATTCTTGGACCGTTTTGGAAACGAAATGGACCTGCGGGGTGCTCTGAGGGACTTCTTCGACCAGAGAAGCAAGGCGCACCGTTCCGCTCGCGAACGGATCGATCGGGGCCAAGGGACCTACCTGTTCGCTTCATGAGCGTCCCTCGGGTAACACTCACCTCACTTGAAGAGTCCTCCGCATCTTGGCGCATTCTGCATATACCACGGCGCGGCTTGCATATCGGAACGCTCGGCGGACATCTAAACTACGTACATGTACAACGCGAAGGCTTATTCCGCTTCCAGTGCGACACCGTCGCTAGCCTTCACCACGATCGCGCGACGCGACCCATCCGAACACGATGTACAGATCGAAATTCTGCATTGCGGAAGCTGCTTACCTTCCCGGCTACGTGGATGGAAACTTGTTCGTTCGCACTTTCCGCACATGGGAAGGCATACCACCTGCTCGCTGGCGCGAAATGCGGCGTGCTGAAGGAGCATCGTAATTGGGCCTAATTTGATTGGTAAGGAGAAGCAATGAAAAAACGCCAACTCGGAAAAAGCAATCTTGAAGTGTCTGCTATGGGGCTCGGCTGCATGGGGCTGAGTTATGGCTACGGCCCAGCCGTAAGCAAGCAGGAAGGGATTTCGTTGATTCGGGCGGCCGTCGAACGCGGCGTCACATTCTTCGATACCGCGGAAGCCTACGGTCCGTTCACGAACGAAGAACTCGTGGGCGAGGCCCTCGCCCCTTTCCGTGGCCAGGTCGTGATCGCCACCAAGTTCGGATTCAAGGTCGATCCCAAGGCGGAGCGAGGTTTGAACGGGCTGGATAGCCGGCCAGAGCACATCCAGGAAGTCGCCGAGGCCTCGCTTAAGCGTCTCAAGACCGATGTCATCGACTTGTTCTATCAGCACCGCGTTGACCCCGACGTGCCGATCGAAGACGTTGCGGGAACGGTGAAAAAGCTGATTCAGCAAGGCAAGGTCAAGCACTTCGGACTGTCCGAGGCAAGCGTACAGACGATCCGTCGCGCACATAAAGTTCAGCCCGTCACTGCACTGCAGAGCGAATACTCATTGTGGTGGAGAGAACCTGAAGCGGAAGTAATACCGGCGCTGGAAGAACTCGGGATCGGGTTCGTTCCATTTAGCCCTCTTGGTAAAGGCTTCCTCACGGGCACGATCAGCGAAGATACGAAGTTTGACAAAGGCGATTTCCGCAACATCGTCCCTCGCTTTACACCCGAGAACCGGAAGACGAATCAGGCGTTGGTGGATCTGCTTGCCAGATTCGCGCAACAGAAGAAAGTGACATCGGCTCAGATCGCACTCGCCTGGCTGCTTGCACAGAAACCGTGGATCGTTCCGATCCCGGGCACGACCAAGCTGCACCGCCTTGAAGAGAACATCGGAGCCGCTAGCGTCGAACTTTCCTCCGATGACCTCCGCCAACTGGAGATCGCAGCCTCAAAGATCGCGGTACAGGGTGCCCGGTACCCCGAAGAGTTGCAAAAAATGGTGGGCCGTTGAGCGGCAAAAGATGAACGAATGCCCGACTTGCACGAAGAGGAGGGCGCCCCGGAACTCGTTTATCGTTTCGAACGGCTTGAGCACGAGCAGGCTGCTGAAAAACTTCATTTCGCTCGGTTTCGGGAAGGGCACGAGTCCCAAAGGCCGCGGAATAAGTCCGAGGGTGACCCAGGGTCGCGCCCGTGTTTTGGGGCGCCAACCTGGGCCCGTCGGCAAAAGGGGAAGGGCACGAGTTTCACTGCCTTGGCATGGCATCGTTGGAGGATGCGGATTCTGTTTCGCCCGAACTCGGCCTTTGGCTCAAGGAAAGCGCTCGCGGACAGGGTTTTGGCCGGGAAGTCGTGGCCGCACTTGTTGAGTGGGGACACGCAACTCTCGGCAAAGCAAGTTTCATCTATCCGGTGGCCATACAAAACATCGCCAGTAGGCGTATTGCTGAGAACCTTCACGGCGAGATCATAGGCAACCGCACGAATCCAAAATACGACTCCGTCGTTTACAGCATTCCCGTCTACGAATCACCATATTCTCAGTTCTCCTGACGGCACATCGAGCTTCAGGTTGTGCGACTTCGCGTAGATATAGATTTCCATTTCTCCGGTAATTGTCCGTAGTCTCGCATGACTGACCCGGCGATCAGTTGGCGAGAAATCGCCATTGCGCTAACTGACCATGGGTCGGACGGATCGGGGCGTAGTTGGTGGAACGCCTGATTACGGCAACAACGTCCGAACGAGCCGCGCGACTCCGAGCAGCGTGTATGCAAGCGCCATGTACAGCAAGCAGTTGATCACAAATGGCGCTGCTGTGATCATCATGTCCGCAGTCGTGCTGCGCCAGGTCGTGACGAGCATTACATGAGGACGGCCAGAATACATCCCTGAGGTCCGTCTTGCCGATGATGAGAACTCCTGCCACGCCGAACCAAATCAACGCAAACACCGCCCTCGACACGCAGCTCAACAATGCCGCCGACAACCAGGACTTGCCGCATAGTCATGGATTGATTGTCCCACCAGTCCCCAAAATCCCCTTCAGCTTAGACGTTTGCAAGTGGCTCAATACGCGTATCAGAACGTCCGGAGACCTGCTGCCCACAAATAAGATGGAGGTGTTGAAAAAGTCGCATAAGGGATTGGTAAGCCTCACGATTCAGTTGACACTTATGGTTAGTCTCTATATAGTTGGCTCGCTTTTGGCGGTCGCATCGTTGCGCGCGACTGCCTCCTTCCAGCAAGTCTCGTCCACCGTAGGTTTAGGGCCTGAAAGCACTAAAAAATCAGACGTTCGTCTGTTACCCGGAAAATAGGATAGAAATCCGGGAACGCATCTTTGGAGGAGCTAATGCTTAGGTCTCGATTGTCCGCTTATTGTTTATCCTTTCAAACCAGAGTTCGCAGATTCGCAACGGCCTTTGATCGGCCGAAGACGATTGCAGTTGTTGTCGCGGGTGCGCTCAGCCTCGCCTTAATGACCATGGGGGCGGTGCAAATGAAGACGGGCTCGGTGACCCGTTTGTGGCGGCAGATAACCGGCACCGCGGGCTGCACTGATTGCGGCCGCCAAAGTGCGCACCGCTCGTCGACCAGGCTCGCCCAGGGGACAGGTGGCACCTACACCATCATCGACGCTTCGGGCGCCGGGACGGGCATGCTCGAAGGAACTATCGGCATCAGCATTAACGCGAGCGGCAATGTCGCGGGGACCTACCTCGACTCGAACATGGCCGCGCACGGTTTCATAGATGTTGGTGGCACGATCACCGAGATCAACGCTCCGGGGGCAGGCACGGGCAGCTCTCAGGGGACCTTCGCCCTTAGCATTGACGCGGCGGGCAATGTCGCGGGAATGTACGCGGACACAAGCAATGCGTATCACGGCTTCATACTCCCCGCCGGCGGTTCGATAACTGAGTTCGATCCCCCGGGCGCGGGGACGGGCGGGCATCGGGGAACGATTCCCCTCAGCATCAGCGCGGGAGTTATCGCGGGATCCTATGTCACGGGCAGCCCCTCCACGACCTCGGTGTATCACGGCTTCATGCGCGCCACCGACGGGACGATAACCAGCTTCGATCCACCGGGCGCAGGCACGAGCGATACCTCGGGAACCCAATCCGCGGCGATCAACTCAGCGGGGGTTATCACGGGAACCTATCTCGACAACAACTTTGAAAGGCACGGTTACCTGCGTAGCGCCAATGGCACGTTTACCAACCCCATCGACGTGCCCGGCGCCAGCGACATTGGCACAGTCCCTGCCAGCATCGACGCAGCCGGAGATATCACGGGATTCTATGCGGACAGCAACGGTCTGTATCACGGATTCGTGCGCTCGGCCGGCGGGACGATAACCACCATTGACGCTCCGGGCGCCACCACAACCCCGGCATCCGGCAACGGGGTGGGCAGTATTGCCGGAACCCTCGCAAGCAGCATCAACACGACAGGCGTCATCGCGGGATTTTACACGGACAGCAACGGAGCCGTTCACGGCTTCGTGCGCGCCGCCAATGGCGCGTTTACGGACCCACTCGACGCTCCCAATGCGGGCACGGCGCCGCTCGAGGGTACAACGGGCTTCGGGATTAACGATTCGGGCCTTATCACCGGAACCTACGCAGACACAAACGAAGCGTTACACGGCTTTGTCCTGACGCCAACCTCCGTCTCACAAGCAGCCACGCCGACCTTCGATCCAGCGGCTGGCACCTATACTTCGGCGCAAATGGTGGCGATCTCCGACACGACGCCGGACTCTACGATTTACTACACGACCGACGGGACAACACCCACCACGGACTCACCCGTGTACAGCGGTCCGGTTACGGTCAATTCCACGGAAACGATTGAGGCCATCGCGGCCGCCAGCGGATTTTCCAACAGCGCCGTGGCGAGTGCCGCCTACACCATCAACCTGGCCGCCGACTACCAGGTGTCGGTCAATCCATCCACTCTAACGATTGTCGCCGGACAAAGCGGGACCGCTACCTTCACCGTCACGCCTTTGAACGGATTCGACTCGCCAGTGAGTTTTGCCTGCAGTGGCTTGCCTTCAGAGGCGGTGTGCGGCTTTAATCCAACATCCGTCACACCCACTGATGGCAATCCGGCAACCAGCACGCTGACCGTCACCACGACCGCAGCGGGTGCGGCTCTGCGGGGATCGAAACCATCTTCTGTTCGCCCGATCTACGCGCTTCTGTTCCCGGGTCTGGCGATGGTTCTTGGCATCGCCGGGCGCCGGAGACGAGCATTGCGTGGCTTGCAGGTTTTAAGCGTGGTCGTCCTTCTCGGACTGGCATCTGAACTGACTTCGTGCAGCAGCACGAGCGCGAAAAATCCTGGCACGCCAGTCGGAACAACCACAGCCAGCGTAACGGCCTCGACCAGCGGGTCTGGCGGAACCAGCCACACAGCAACCCTGACGATCATCATCACGCAATGATCTTCGGACTTGACGGGAAACCCCGCCCAACTAAAAGTTGGGCGGGGCATTCATACACGGATAAGTTACCTTAACCGAAGTGGCAACAACAAGCGACCTTGCAAAACTGTAAGTGATTGGGATCTCTCGGCGTCACATCGGAAGAGAGAATTGCTAAACCGTTATACGGGCTAACACCTGTATCGAGGGGTAGGGGTACCCCTTCCAGTGCGGAAACGTCCCGTCTGCCCCGAGTTTTCCGCAGAACACGGCTCAAGCAGACCGATCTTACTTTTCGATCGTGCGTTGATCGGCGGGTGGTCTTTGCGAGACCTGCGAAGCCGTGGGCAACTGGGAAACATCCCATCCGCCGCCCAGCGCCTCCACCAGTAGGACGGCCGACGCCATCTGTTGGACGTTCAACTCGGTGAGGGTTTGCTGCGTATTGAGCAACGCAGTTTGGGTGGTTAGTAAGTTCAGGTAAGGATCAAGGCCGGTTTCATAACGCGACTTCTCGAGGTCATATGCCTTCTGCGCAGCTTCCACCGCGGCTTGCGCCTGCTGGATCTCGGTCCAAAGCAGCCGCGTCTGCGCCAGGTAATCTTCGACCTGCTGAAATGCGGTCAGCACAGTTTGCCGGTAACTCGCGACATCGGAATTGTAGGTTGCAATGTACTGCTCGACCGTGGCGCGGCGCAATCCCGCATCGAAGATTGTTTCCGAGACGGATGGTCCGATGGACCAGTCCCGGCTGGCAGCATTGAACAGTTTGCTGATGGAGCGAGAACTGAACCCGCCACTGGCGCTCAGCGTCAAGGAGGGATAGTAGGCCGCATAGCCGATGCCAATCACCGCGTTCGCTGCTGCCATCTGGCGTTCTGCGGCAGCGATGTCCGGCCGGCGCTCCAGAAGTTGCGAGGGCGTGCCGGCCGGAATCGCGGGTGGCTGAGCAAGCAGCGGACGCACAGGGATGCTGAAGTCGGTCGCAGTCTTGCCGAGCAGAGTAGCGATGGCGTGCTCGTACTGTGCGCGGGCTATGCCGACATTGGTAGCGGTCGCTCGGGCGCTTTCGAGCGTCTGGATGGCCTGCTGCACGGATACCTCCGTGTCGGTTCCGACCTCATACCGGGCCTGCGCCAGTTTGACCAGTTCTTCGTCCGCCTGCACGGTAGCGTTGAGCACCCGCTGCAACTCATCTTGTCCTCGAATTTCAAAGAATGTCTCAGCCAGCGTGGCTTGTTCCAGCAGACGCTCGTTTTCGAGATCAGCGGCGCTCACCTGCGCATTCGCCTGGAACTCCCTCACGGTATTCCGAATTCGGCCAAACAAGTCGGGTGCCCAGGAAATGTCAAGTGGAGTACTGATTTCTGAAGTTGTCGCGCCGTTCGCACTCCCGCTTCCGCTGGTGCCAGACGCCAGCGTCCCTGACGAATGAGACCGCGTAAAGCTGGCGCCGACCGATACTGTCGGGTAATACTGCGCGCGTGCCTCGCGGATCTGCGCACGCGCCGCCAGATAGTTCTCGAAATAGACTTTGATCGTCTGATTATTGATGTTCAACTGCTGTTCGAGCTCATTCAGTTCCGGCTGCTGGAATATCTCCCACCAATTGCCCCGGAGCATGGAGTCCTGGGGCGAGGCGACCTTCCACCCCTCCGCATCCTGGAAGTTGATGGGGGACTCCTTATAATTCGGAGCGGCTGGCGTGGTGGCAGACGGCTTGTGATATCGGGGCCCGACCACACAAGCAGGCAGGCTGAGGCAAACCAGTATCGCGGCCGCAATGATCGCGGAATTCGTCTTCAATGTGTGCATCCTCGATCTCATGCCGTGCCTTCTTCGGTCGCGGGACTGAATGTGTCACGTTCTTTGCCCAGCAGCCACAGCCGCGCCCGGTCCATAAACAGATAAACCACGGGAGTTGTGTAGAGCGTCAGTAACTGGCTCACGATCAGGCCGCCCACAATGGAAATGCCCAACGGCCGCCGCAACTCCGATCCTGTACCGGTTCCAAAGGCGAGCGGCAGGGCCCCGAACAATGCTGCCATGGTGGTCATCAGGATGGGACGGAATCGCAACAGGCATGCCGTAAAGATTGCGTCATAGGTGGTCATGCCCTGTTCGCGTTCGGCCATCAGCGCGAAGTCGATCATCATGATGGCGTTCTTTTTTACGATGCCGATCAGCAATACGATGCCGATAATGGAAATGACGTTGAGGTCATTGTGGAAGATCATCAACGCCAGCATGGCGCCTACGCTGGCCGAGGGCAGCGTGGAAATGATGGTCAGCGGATGGACCAGGCTCTCATACAGAATTCCCAGCACAATGTAGACCGCGAGCAGAGCGGTTGCGATCAATACCGGTTCCGTGCTTAACGAATCCTGATAAGCCTGCAACGTTCCCGCAAAGTAGCCGTGAATGGTGCTGGGTGTCCCCAGTTTGTTCTCCATTTGCGTAATCATGCGCGTGGCATCGCTCAACGCCAGGCCAGGCGCAAGATTGAAGGAAACCGTAACGGATGGAAACAGCCCGGAGTGCGCGACCGATAGCGGAGCGGTATTGGTCTTCACGCTGGCCACGGTTGTGAGCGGCACGTTGCCGTGGCCGTTGGGAAGGTATATGTTCTTCAGTCCCGCGGGCGATTGCGAATAGCGCGGTGCAACCTCCAGTACCACGTAATACTGATTCAAAGGCTTGAATATGACAGAGGTCTCTTCCTGGCCGAAGGCGCTATACAGCGTGGAGTCCAGTTGTTGGGGAGTAAATGCGAGCCGCGCGGCCGACGTCCTGTCGTAAGTAAGATAGGTTTGCAGGCCTCCATTCTGCTGGTCTGAATTCACGTCCTGCAGGCCGGGGAGCGTCTTCATGTTGGCTAACAAGATCGGTCCCCACTTGTTCAAGTCATCCACGTTGTCGGCTTGAATGGTGTATTGGTAGAGCGCGGCACTGGCGCGGCCACCGATGCGAATATCCTGAGCGGCCTGCAAGAAGGCCTGCGCCACCGGAAGACGGTTGAGTTTGGGGCGGAGGCGATTAATGACCTCCATGGCGCTCGACTTTGGTGGACGCTGGTTCAGCGGCTTGAGCGCAATGTAGATGAAGCCGCCATTTCCACTGCCCGTGTATGCATTCACATGGTAAACCGCTGGGTCCGCCTTGATGACATCCACCAACTGCAGCACCGAATTATCCATCAAAGGAAACGAAGCGTCCTGCGGGCCTTGCACACCCCCGACAATCGCGCCCGTGTCCTGCTGAGGGAAGAATCCCTTGGGCACGCGCATGATGATCACCACATTGAGCGCAATTACCAGCAGCAGAACCGTGAGCACCAATCCAGGATTATCGAGAAACCAGCGAAGAGAATTGGTATATCTTCCGAGGACCCAGTTAAAGAGCCGTTCGTTGAAGCGATAAATCCGGCCATGCTTTTCTTCGTCCTGCGCTTTAAGCAGGTGCGCGCACATCATGGGCGTGGTGGTCAGCGAGATGACCATCGAGACCAGAATGGCAGTGGAAAGCGTGACCGCAAATTCACGAAACAAACGGCCTACGATGCCGCCCATCATCAGAATCGGAATAAAGACGGCAATCAGCGACATGCTGATCGAGAACACCGTGAATCCGATCTCGCGCGCCCCGAGCAGCGCTGCCGCCATCGGCTCCATTCCCGCTTCCAGGTGGCGCGAAATGTTTTCCATGACCACGATGGCGTCATCCACCACAAAGCCGGTGGAGATGGTCAGGGCCATGAGAGATAGATTGTCCAGGCTGTACCCGCACAAGTACATCACCGCGAACGTGCCGACCAGCGATACCGGGACGGCGACACTGGGGATCATCGTCGCACGCACATTTCTCAGGAAGAAAAACACCACCAGCACCACCAGGATGACGGAAATAATCAGCGAGCGCTCCACATCACTGACGCTCGCTCGGATGGTTGTGGTCCGGTCGAATACGTTCGTGATATTGATTCCCGCGGCGATCGACGCCTTTAGGGCAGGCATGGCTCCTTTTACCCGGTCGACCGTGTCGATAATGTTCGCCCCGGGCTGCCGGAATATGATCATCGTGACCGACTTCTTACCGTCCATGTAGCCGGCGTTGTGCACATCCTGTACCGAATCGATCACGTCGCCCACGTCGGAAAGTCGCACCGCGGTTCCGTTGTGCTCACCCACAATGAGCGGTTTGTAGTCTGCTGCCAGCGCCATCTGATCATTGGCAACTATGTCCGCCGTGGTGCTTCCGTTGGATACCTGCCCGAGTGCGACGTGGGCATTGGCGAGGCGCAGGGTGTTCTCTATTGATCCGTAACTGATACCGTAACTATTCATCTGCGTGGGGTTAAGTTCCACGCGGACGGCAGGCGACGAGGAACCGCCCACAGAGACCTGACCTATACCCTCGATTTGCGAGATGCGCTGCGCCAGGACCGTGGACGCCGCATCGTACATTTGCCCCTTGTTGTAGACGTCGGACGTGAGCGCCAGAATCATGATGGGCGCATCGGCCGGATTCACTTTACGATAGGTTGGATTCCCAGGCAGATTCGCGGGCAGATAAGTTCGGGCCGCATTGATTGCCGCCTCCACGTCGCGCGCCGCGCCATCGATGTTGCGGCTCAAATCGAACTGCATAGTAATGTTGGTGCTGCCCAGGGAACTGGACGAGGTCATTTCCGTAATGCCGGCAATGTGTCCGAGTTGCCTCTCCAACGGAGTGGCGACCGAAGAGGCCATGATCTCCGCGCTGGCGCCCGGTAGCCCGGCGCGCACGTTGATAGTCGGGAAATCCACCTGCGGCAATGGCGAAGCCGGCAAAACCGTGTAGGCTATGGCGCCCGCGATCGCAATCGCAATGGTCAGCAGCGTAGTCGCTACCGGCCGGTGAATGAATGGAGTGGAGAGGCTCATGCCAATCTATGTCCGCTCCGGCGCTGGCATGCCTTCACCGTGTTGGTTGTCGTGGTTGCCATTTTTCGAGAAGCGCTGCGCGATCTTGTCAAAGAAAATGTAGATGACCGGCGTGGTGTAAAGAGTGAGGACCTGGCTCAACAACAATCCGCCCACCATCGCAATACCCAGCGGACGGCGCAACTCCGACCCCAGACCGGTACCGAAGGCTAGCGGCAGTCCGCCCAGCAAGGCGGCCATGGTCGTCATCATGATGGGTCGAAATCGCAGCAGGCTCGCTTCATAGATGGCGTCGGTGGAAGACTTGCCGTGCTCCCGCTCCGCTTCCAGGGCGAAGTCCACGATCATGATGCCGTTTTTCTTCACGATACCAATCAATAGAATGATGCCGATAATCGCCACCACGCTCAGGTCCTGGCCAAACAACATAAGCGCCAGCAGGGCGCCCACTCCGGCGGATGGCAGTGTGGAAAGAATGGTGATCGGGTGGATGAAGCTTTCGTACAAAACTCCCAGCACGATGTAGACGGTGACCAGCGCCGCCAAAATCAGCAGCGACTCATTCGAGAGCGAGTTGTGGAACGATGCCGCCGTTCCCTGAAAACCGGTCTGCAAGCTGGGCGGAGGGTTCAGATCGGTGGCCAGCTTGTCAATTTTGCTGATCGCCGTGCCGAGCGACGCCTTGTCGGCCAGATTGAACGAGATCGTAACCGCCGGAAATTGCCCTTGATGGGTAATGGTCAGCGGTTGCTTGACCAAGTTCACATGCGTGAAAGCATTCAGTGGAACAGCACTTGCGATCTGCGAACTATTGGTCAGGTTGGTACTGACGGTCGTTTTGGCCAGGGCAGTCTGCACCGGAGCCAGCAATGACTGGCCCGGAGTCGGCGTGTACTGCGCGGACTGGGTTACTGCATTCGATCCTGCCGATGCGGAACTCGAAGAGGCGAACGAAGTAGCGGCGCCCGTGCCGGTGGCATTCGCGGAGGCATTCGATTGCAGGAAGATGGACTGCAGCTTGTCGGGAGTAGTTTGAAATGAAGGTAGCGCCTCCAGAATTACGTGGTACTGGTTGAGTTGCGTATACATCGTGCTGATCTGGCGTTGGCCGAAGGCGTCATAAAGCGCGTTGTCAATCGTGGCGGTCGCGATGCCCAGACGGGATGCGGTAACCCGGTCGATCGTCAGCGACACGGCGAGGCCTCCCGTCTGCTGATCGGTCGCCACGTCTTCCAGTTCCTTCATCTTCTTCATGTCCGAAACGAATGTGTTCGTCCACTGGTTCAACTCGTTTACGTCTGGATCTTCCAGCGTGTACTGGTACTGCGTGCGGCTCACGCGATCGTCGACCGTAATGTCCTGGACCGGCTGCATGTACATGTCAAAGCCCTGCACGCGGTCGCGGATCTTCGGCTGCAGGCGGCGGATCACATCCGAGGCGCTCAGGCCGCGCTCGCTCAGAGGTCTCAAATTGATGGAGTAACGCCCCGAGTTCAGCGTGGTATTGGTGCCATCCGCGCCGATAAACGAAGAAAGGCTTTCCACGGCCCGGTCTTCGAGAATGACCTTGGCGACCTCCTGCTGCTGCTGGCTCATGGCCGCAAAGGAAGTGGCTTCCGGCGCCTGCGAAATCCCCTGAATCACGCCTGTATCCTGCACCGGGAAAAATCCTTTGGGAATCATGATGTACAGAATGATGGTGAGGGCCAGTGTGCCCACGGCGACGAGCAGAGTGATCGTCTGATACTCCAGCACCTTCTTGAGCGTACGACCGTAGAAGGCAATCATGCGGTCGAAAACATCTTCGGACCATCGATAGAAGCGAGTCTGCTGTGACTCGGGCGTGTGCTTCAGGATGCGCGCCGACATCATCGGCGTCAGGGTCAGCGAAACTACCGCGGAGATAATGATGGTGACGGCCAGAGTAACGGCGAACTCCCGGAAGAGCCGCCCCACCACGTCCCCCATGAACAGCAACGGAATCAGCACGGCAATCAGCGAAACCGTCAGCGAAATAATGGTGAAGCCGATCTGTTCCGCCCCTTTCAGCGCCGCCTCCATCGGCGGATCCCCTTCTTCGATGAAGCGCGAGATGTTTTCAATCATTACAATGGCGTCGTCCACTACGAATCCGGTGGAAATGGTGAGCGCCATCAGAGAGAGGTTGTCCAGGCTGTACCCCAGCGCGTACATAGCGGCAAGCGTGCCCACCAACGACAACGGCACGGCCACGCTCGGAATAATTGTTGCTTTCCAGCTACGCAAGAAGAGAAAAATGACGAGCACGACCAGCCCAACGGTCAATATCAACTCAAATTCAACGTCATTCACCGACGACTGAATGCTGGTGGTGAGATCGGTGAGTTTCGTCACCTGAATGCCCGCCGGAAGATTGGCCTCCAGTTGCGGTAGCAGCTTTTGAATGCTCTTGACGACCGTGATCGTATTCGCGCCCGGCTGTCTCTGAATGTTGAGAATCACCGCGGGCGTGTTATTCATCCAGGCAGCCTGGTTCGCGTTCTCGACGCCATCGGCAACCTTAGCAACGTTTTTCAGGAAAACGGGTGACCCGTTGCGATAGGCCACAACCACATCGCGATAATCCGCGCTGGTAACGAGCTGGTCATTCGAGTCAATCTGGTAGTCCTGGCGCGGCCCATCGAAGTTGCCCTTGGCCGCGTTGACGCTGGTTTGAGTAAGCGCACTGCGCAGCGCTTCCAAATCAATTCCGTAGGAGGCGAGCGCGACCGGATTCGCCTGGATGCGCACCGCCGGTTTTTGTCCGCCGCTGATGCTCACCAGTCCCACGCCGCTCAACTGCGAAATCTTCGGCGCCAGCCGCGTGTCGACCAGGTCCTCAACGCGCGAAAGCGGCATCGTATCCGACGTGATCCCAAGCGTCAGCACCGGAGCGTCAGCCGGATTGGTCTTACTGTAGATGGGCGGCGCGGGCAGGTTCGCCGGCAAAAGGCTTTGGGCCGCGTTAATCGCGGATTGGACCTCCTCCTCGGCGACGTCAATCGGCAGCGTAAGCACGAACTGCAGAACTACAACCGAGACTCCGCCAGAACTGGTCGAGGTCATCTGGCTCAATCCTTGCAATTGGCCAAACTGCCTTTCAAGCGGAGCCGTGACGGTGGTAGCCGTCACGTCGGGGCTGGCGCCCGGATAAAACGTGAGCACCTGAATTGTTGGATAGTCCACCTGCGGCAGCGCCGAGACTGGCAACTGGAAATACGCCACGATGCCTGCCAGCATGATTGCGGCCATCAGCAACGAGGTCGCGACCGGCCGTAGAATAAATGGCCGAGATGGGCTCAAGGCGCTTTGCTCCCGTTATGCGCAGGTGAGGGCGCCTTTGGTTGTGCAGCGCCGCCCGACGGCTTGTGCTGCCCACTTTCACCGTTAGCACCCTGGCCCGGACTAGCTTGGCCCGGCGTTGGCTGCTGCACGACGTTCACCTTGGAACCGTTTTGCAGTTTCTCGAAGCTGCTGTCCGCCACCACTTCTCCGGGATTCAAGCCGGTCACCTGGGTCTGATTGTTGTCCGTGGTTCCGGTCGTCACATTGCGAATCTGCGCACCGCCATTCTGGATCACCCAGACAAATGCTTGCGTCCCATTGTGCTGAATCGCCGAAGAGTCCACCAACGTCACATCGTGCAGCGTGTCCACCAGCAACCGCGTGTTGACAAATTGGTTGGGAAATAGATTGTTGCCTTTGTTGTCGAAGACCGCCCGCAACTTTATCGTTCCCGTCGTGGTGTCGATCAGGTTGTCGGTGGTCAAAAGCTTGCCCTTGGCAATCATCTTCATCTGCGCACGATCGAGCGCTTGCACCTCGAGCGCTTGCCTTTTGTGCAGTTGCGCCATCACCTGCTGCAAACTATCTTCAGAGATAGTGAAGACAACGGTGGTGGGCTGGAGTTGCGTGATGACCGCCAGAGCGGTCCCGCCGCTCGACGTTACCACATTGCCCGGATCGACCAGCCGCAGTCCGATGCGGCCTGTAATCGGCGAGACAATGTGGCAAAACCCAACCTGTACGCGGTCATAATCCACTGAGCCCTGATCGAGTTTTACCGTCCCCTGATCTTGCAGCACCAGCTTTTGCTGGTCCTCCACTTGCTGTCTCGCAATCGCGTTGCGTGCCAACGCGGCCTGGTAGCGAGCCAGATCCATCTGCGCCTGCTCCAGCAGGTGGGTATCGCGCTCCAGTGTGCCTTCCGCCTGCATCAATGTCGCCTCATACGGGCGGGGATCAATTTCCACCAGCGAATCGTCTTTTTTCACCAGTTGGCCTTCGCGATAATGCACGGCGACCACCTGCCCGGTGACTTGGCTGACAATCGACGCGGTATAAACGGGCGTCACCGTGCCGATCGCCGTTAGATAGACGCCGATGTCGCCCTTGGTGGCTGTAGCTTCGGTCAACGTGACTGTGCCGCCCGTCCCTCCTCGGCCAGTCGGACCCGCCGCAGGCGCATTATTGCGACGGAGTACCCACCAGAACACAAGCGCAAAAACGACCAGCACGGCGATCCAAACCCAGACGCGATGCCTGGGCTTCTTTTCCGGAAGGGCCGTGTCGCGAGGGGAGGTCGACGGCGCAAGATCGGGCGGGGTAGGTGTGCGGGATATTTGATCGGTCATCGTAGGTTAGACGGTCTGGAAGTCGTATTCTCCAATAGCCTGACAAAAAATACCTGAAGAGGTAACCGGCAGCTCAAAAATCTATCGGAGAGATGCCGAACTCTATTATGGCCTAACCCGGGGAGCGGTGGCGTAAAGTCCTGTAAACAACCGAGTGCCATATACAAATTGTGAAGAGAATCTTCTGCTCAATACCTTAAAAAAGGCGGAGAATATTGCTCTTCCCCTAAGGGCACCCCATTTCTTTGCCCACCCATCACTCGTTTGTGAGCTCTTGCCGCGCTTTCGCGAGATCGTTCTTCTGCTCTCCAGTCAACTTCGGATACTTCAGATCCATCTTTTTCAGCACATCCACGATGACCTGCGCCACCACCAGCCGCGTGAACCATTTGTGATCGGCCGGAATCACATACCAGGGCGCATGGGCACTCGCTGTATGCCGGATCGCATCTTCGTAAGCCTGCTGATAATCGTCCCAGAACTCCCGCTCTCGGATATCCGCCGCCGAAAATTTCCAGTTTTTATCCGGCGTGTCCAGCCGCTCCATGAACCGCCGCTTTTGTTCCTTCTTCGAAAGATGCAGGAAAACTTTCACCACGGCGATTCCGTTGCGCGTCACGTAGCGTTCGAAATTGTTAATGTCTTCGTATCGTTCGTTCCAGATTTGTTTCGTTACCAGCGGCTTCGGCAATTTCTCATTGGCCAGCACCTGAGGATGCACCCGCACGACCAGCACCTCCTCGTAATACGACCGGTTGAAGATCCCGATCGTCCCGCGCGCCGGCGCATGCTGGTTCGTTCTCCACAGGTATCCGTGCTGCAACTCTTCCTGCGTCGGCGTCTTGAATGAGGTCACCTGCACGCCCTGCGGATTCACTCCCGACATCACGTGTTTGATCGTTCCATCTTTCCCGGCGGCATCCATGGCCTGCAGAACCATCAGCAGCCCCCACCGGTCTTGCGCCGCCAGAATATTCTGCAAACGGCTCAAATCCTCGACGCCATTGGAAAGCAGTTCTTTCGCTTCCGTCTTGAACTCCGAATCCAGCCCGTGCGTGTCTTCCGGATCGTGATCCTTCAGGCGAAAATGCTTTCCATCTTCGACCCGATACCGCTTCAGCATCTTCTCAATCTTCATGTAAGAATTCTCTCCCTCTGGCTGGGAAAAAGGACAGGGGACAAGCGGTCTACGCGGACACCAGTGTCGGCAGCACATTACTGCTTCGTATAGATCGAGCTATCCGGCGTGGGCTCATCATACTCGCGGCCGTATTTGTTCTTGTGCGCGATCCGCTGGCCGTTCGCCTCCGGAACTCGAATCATGCCGAGCGACGCCGCGTTCTCTCCGATCGTGATCTCCCGCGTCACTGGCTTCTCGTTCTCCGGCGCCATCCCCTCGCTCCAGATGTGCAATGTGTACCGCCCGTACGGCACATCCGCGATGCTGACCTGTCCATCGGCGTTGGCGATCGCATAAAGCGGCGTTCCCATCGTGATCACCACCGCACTCATCTCCGGATGAATATTGCAGAAAATGTAGCTGATTCCCGGACGGTCAAAACGCACCATGCGCGTCGTCCCCGCCTCATACAGTCCCAGGTCGAAGCGCTTTCCTTCGAACAGCGAAAACACGTTGTGAAAGAAAGGATCGCGATTCGGAAACTCCACCATCGACCCTGCCGGCACCACCAGTAGATGCGGCTCAAAATTTTTGTTCTTCTGCACCAGCCGGGGATTCTTCCCGCTTGGTGTCGGCGGAGTCAACTCCACGCGACTTCCCGCGACTGCCGTCAACCACAGTACAGTGTCCGGAATGGATCCGTGCCGCCCTCTCGCCCTTTCCGCCTTGGTTGCGACCGCCTTGGTCTCGCCTGATTTTCCCTCCTCCACTACCTCGACACGCCCGCGCACGGTCGCCGTTTGCGCGCACACTCCCGCCACTCCCGCCACGCCCAGCCACAACACCAGCGCGCATATCAGATACCTTCGCTTCATCGCTTCGCTTCTGGCGGTCCGCTCTTCAATTCCGAGTTCGTCCCTTAGAACAACACTCCCATCATAAGGTTCAAGTGCCCTGCCCCGCTCAAGCCAGTCGCCAGCGAATCGGTTTCAATCCGCCGGTACTCCGCCGAAAACAGCAGGTCCGACCGCGGGCGATAAATCACATTCGCAAAGCCCGCTCGATTCCGCCACAATGTCGGATCTCCATACGAGTAGGGATACTGAAAGTACTCCAGGTCCTTGGCATAAGGATTATCCATGCCAAACGCCACGTTGAACTCGAGCTTCGCCGCCGGCCGGTATTTCAACTGCGCCCATCCCCCCACCGAATTCAGCCCAATCACCTCCGTATACGGAACTCCCGTAATGTTGCTGCTGAACAGCACACTCTGGCCCAGCCCGCCATACAGGCCTCCCAGCGCCCGCCCCCGGTAGAACTTTCCGCTGATCGCAAACTTCGACCCCAGCGGCAATTCCACATCGCTCATGGCAGCCCAGGCATCCACCCTCCGGTCAAAACCATAGTTCTGCCGGCCATAATATCCTCCTACGCCCCATCGCAACGGCTGCCCGAAAAGATTCCGCGTCCACGCCACGCGCGTTCCATACGCCGGTTGCCGCGACCCTTCGCCCGGACCCGCCTGCCGGTACGTGCTCGTTCCCGGCACCTCTCCGCTCACCGGATCGAGAATTCCCCCCTGCAGCAGCAAACTGGAGTTCTCTCCCAGGGCCACCCGATGTTCCACTCTGATCTGCGGCACCCAGCCCCACAAGTTTCCGGCGTAAGAAAGCGCCGGCTGCGCCAGCGTCGCAAACGAGGTCGGCGAATTCGGCGAAAAGAAAATCCCATCCTGTCCCGCCACCACCGACGTGTTTTCCCAGTCCATCCGCATAGTCGCCGTTCGCAAACGCATCAGTCCCGAGTCGATTCCGTTAATATCCTGCGTAAAACCGCCCGCCAGATCCACTTGCAGGTCAGCCCTCGTCTTCGCGCCCGCCACTCGCGGCCCAAAGACTTCAAACCCGATCTCTGACTGCCGCAGCGTCATTCCAAAGCTCCCACCCGATGCGCCCGCCGGCCGGGCGTACGCCAGCGTCGGCAGATCCGCGTTGTCCACCGTCCCCTGATTGCTGAAGAGATTCGTCAGGACTATGCCCGAAATCCGCATCCGATACTTCGACGCGCTCTCCACCTTCGTCTGATACTGATCGTCCACCTTCCCGCTCAGCAGCTCATATTCCTCTTCCAGGCTCGCCGCGCGTCCCGCCTTCGTCTGATCCTCCCGGTCTTTGGTCGACTGTGTGCTCCCCTGCTGATCATTCTCCCGTTGATCGCTCTCCTGCAAATTTTCTGCCCGCACCGCCACCCCTTTGGATTCCGTTCGAGAGACCGCGTCCACCATCACCGCTTTTGGCTCCGCAGCCCCTGCGCGCAACTCGGCGACCTCCCGCTGCAACGCGCGGGTCTCGGCTCGCGCCTGCTGTGAATCCCGACGCATCTCCGCAACTGTCTCCTGCAACTGCTGCACCTGCTCGCTCAATGCCCGCACCACATCGTTAAGGGAAGCCGCCGGGGGGACTTGCCGAGTCGCCGTCTCCTGTGCCAGGCCGAGCGCACTCCCCAAAAGCACAGCCACCAGCACCAGCCGCAAAGCCACAGTCGCCTTCCCCCGCCCTATCTGCGCAGGCCCAACCGCTCCCAGCCGCCCAGGCCCGCTGACCTCGGCATCGATCACCCGCCGCAAGAAATCGAACCAG
>JBAQJU010000321.1:0-21076 GCA_049300475.1 Terriglobales bacterium
CGCCGCAGAACTTGTCCCGGACGCATCGGCCGGCAGGGGCGGAGATCGGCATGAAGGGCCACCGGCTTTTCATCGATACAAACCACCGGTTCCGCCTCGGAGAGCGGCTTCTCATACAATGCCAGCAACCGGATCAGGCGAAGTCACTCCAGTTGCAGCCAGACATGCAAAATACTGCATCTTGACCAGGGTTCGCCTTGCCTGTAGGCTTGCAGGTCCAACGGTTTGTGCCTCTTTGGCTGTTGCTACCGCTGCCGCTCCCTCCACTGACAGCGCCACTTTTTAAGGAGTTCTCCCCATGACTACCCGGATCACTGGCTCCCTTTCGTCTACCTGCGTCACAGACCTTTTCGCGTCTTCTTCCCGCAACACGAGCGCCGAGCGCGCAGGACGACGATTGCTTGTGTTGGCGGGAGTGTGCGCGTTGTGGCTGGCGATGGCGGTCGCGGGACAAGCGCAGTTGACGCAGCCTACCGGCATTACGGTGTCGCCTTCGGATCCGATCATCAGCACCGCCGAAACGCAGCAGTTCTTCGCGCTCAGCAGCAGCACGATCGATCTGCAAGGGGTAATCCAGGTGGCCAGCGGCTCAGGCGCAGAGCACTCCTGCGCCCTCCTGGCGAATGGAACGGTGCAATGCTGGGGCTACAACTATTATGGACAGCTGGGCAACGGCAACACCAGCAATTCCAGCACACCGGCTGGGGTGAGCGGGCTGAGCGGCCAAGCGACGGCCATCGCCGTGGGCGGATCTTTCAGTTGTGCGCTGCTCTCGGGCGGGACGGTCGAATGCTGGGGCTACAACTATTCTGGACAGCTGGGCAATAGCACTAACTCGGGCACCTTAAATGCCAATCCTTTGCCGTTGCCGGTGAGCGGGCTGAGCGGTGCGGTCACCGCCATCGCCGCCGATGACGATCACACCTGCGCCCTGCTCGTCAACGGGACAGTCCAATGTTGGGGCGCCAACTCAAATGGAGAGTTGGGGAATGGCAACACCACCAATTCCAGCACACCGGTCGGGGTGAGCGGGCTGAGCGGTCCGGCGACGGCCCTCGCGGCCGGCAGCAGTTTCACCTGCGCGCTGCTCTCGAATGGCACGGTCGAATGCTGGGGCTCCAACTATTATGGACAGCTGGGCAACGACTCCAACACCAGTTCCGACGTGCCGGTGGCGGTAAGCAGCCTGAGCGGGGCGGCGGCCGTCGCCGCCGGGGTCGAGCATACTTGCGCGCTGCTGGCGAACGGGACGGTGCAATGCTGGGGCCTGAACGAATTTGGGCAACTGGGCAACGGCGGCAACACCAATACCGATGCGCCGGGTACACCCGTCAGCGGCAATACCCTGCCGGGCGCGGGCGCGAAGCAGATTTCCTCCGGCGAATACACGACCTGCACGTTGATCTCGGATGGCACGGTGCAATGCTGGGGCTCCAACGGCGTAGTTGGCCAGTTGGGCATCGGGTCCACCGAAGCCAGCTCCAGCACGCCGGTGCAGGTGATCGACTTGAGCGGGCCGGTGAAGGCCGTCTCCGTCGGCGAAGATCACGCTTGCGCGTTAGTAGCCGATAGCACGGTCGAATGCTGGGGATACGACTATTACGGCCAAGTCGGCAACGACGCTAGCGTTACCGGGGTGACCTCGCCAGTGCCGGTGGTTATTGATGCGAGCAATACAAAGCTGAGCGGCGTAAAAGCGATCGCAGCCGGGTATTACCACACCTGTGCGCTGCTCGCTAATGGGATGGTCGACTGCTGGGGCTTTAACAATGGCGGGCAGTTGGGCACCGACAACAATACCACCTCTTATGTGGCAGTGCCGGCGACGGTGCTGAACGCGGTGGGACCGCTGGTGAAACAGATCGCACCCGGAGGTTTCGATACCTGCGCCCTGTTCGACAATGGAAAAGTGTATTGCTACGGTGGCAATACCGATGGTGACCTGGGCGATTATTCGTTCAACACCGGATCTTACACGCCCCAGATCGTGAATCTCCAGGGCGGCGGGTATGTGGAGGGAGTGGGAACGTCGCCCGTCACCGCAACCGCGATCACCGCCGCCAATGCGCACACCTGCGCGCTGATTGCGGATGGCTCGATGCAATGCTGGGGCTACAACTACGATGGCGAACTGGGCGATGGCTACAGTGGCTCCATCAGCACCTACACCGACGTTCCGGCGGTGGTGGTCGGACCGGCCGGCTTAGGCACTACCGCGAGCGGCGCAACCGGCATCAGCGCCGCGGGATACGAGGACAGCGATCATACCTGCGCCGCGCTCGCCAATGGGACGGCGGAATGCTGGGGCGCTAACTACACGGGCGAATTGGGCAATGGCACCACCACCGCATCCAATGTGCCCGTACCGGTGAGTTCGCTGACCACGGTAAAAGCCATCGCGTCGGAAGAAGAATCCACCTGTGCCCTGCTCGCCGATGGAACCGTGCAGTGCTGGGGCATCGCTTTCTACGGCGACCTGGGCAACGGCGCCGCTACCGGCAGTGGAGCGGTAAATGCGCTCACCCCGGTCCCGACCCTCCCGCTGGTTGCGAGCGTTTCCTGGACGAGCGGGACAACCAGCGTCGCGACGATTGGAGCGACGAGTGGACTGGCGACTCCCGCCGGCCCGACGGGGACGACGCTGATCACGGCTACCTATTCGTTACCAACCCCGCTGACCGCCAATACCACGCTAACGGTGGGCATCGCTCCGGCGATTACGAGCGCCAACAGCGCGACGTTCGTGTTGAACTCGCCAGGATCGTTTACGGTAACGACTACGGGCTTCCCGGCGCCGTCGCTCAGCGAAAGCGGCACGCTGCCGAACGGCGTGACCTTCGTTGATAACCACGACGGGACCGGCACGCTGAGCGGAACGCCGACCCAGACCGGAATGTTCGATATCACATTCAGCGCTTCGGATGGCGTGCTTCCGAATGCGTCGCAAAGCTTCACGCTGACGGTAGGGCAACCGCCGACGATCACGAGCGGGAGTTCCACGACGTTCACGGTGGGCGTGGCCGGCACTTTCACCGTGACCACGACGGGATCGCCGACGCCGACGACCAGCGAAAGCGGGTCTTTGCCTAGCGGTGTGTCGTTCCAGGACAACGGCAACGGTACGGGCACGCTGAGCGGGACGCCCGGAGCAGGCACCGGCGGCGTTTACAACATCACGTTCGGCGCAAGCAACGGCGTGTCGCCGAACGCGAGCCAGAGCTTCACGCTGTACGTGGATCAGGCTCCCGCGATCACCAGTGCGAGCAGTACGACGTTCGCGGTAGGCACGGCTGGATCATTCACTGTGACCACGACGGGCTACCCGGCGCCGAGCATTATGGAAAGCGGCGGCCTGCCGGGCGGAGTGATGTTCGTCGACAATCACAACGGGACGGGCACGCTGAGCGGGACACCCACATCGGGCGGCGTCTTCAGCATCACCTTCACGGCGTCGAATCGCGTGGGCGCCAATGCAGTCCAGTCATTTACGCTGACCGTGGACCAGGCTCCAGTGTTTACGAGCGCGAACAGCGCGACGTTTACGATCGGGGTGGCGGGTTCGTTTACCGTGACGACCGTAGCTTACCCGACGGCCAGCCTCACCGAGACGGGCCATCTGCCAACCGGGCTCACGTTCGTGGACAACGGGAACGGGACGGCCACGCTGGCCGGAACTCCGCTGATATTTGTGGGAGGCGATTTCCCGATCACCATCACGGCGAAGAATGGGATTGGTTCGCCGGTGACGGAGAGTTTCACGATTATCGTGCAGCAGCCGCCTTCATTTACGAGCGCAAATAATGCGGTGTTCGTCTATGGTGTGCCAAATTCCTTCACGGTAACGACGGTGGGCTTCCCAGTGCCGAGTATCCATGAATCAGGCACATTACCACCCTGGCTTACCTTCGTCGATAACGGGAACGGCACGGCTACACTTTCGGGGACGCCGAGCTATGCCTCCGGCACATTTGCGCTTGTGCTCACCGCGACCAATGTGGTGGCGAGTGTGCAGCAGAACTTCACGCTCAGTGTGTCGGGACTGAATCTGTCGCCCTCGAATCTGGTTTTCGGCACGGTGTATCTGAACAGTTCGCACACGTTGCCGGTAACGGTCACGAACGTGGGGTCGACGACCGTCACCATCAGCGGCGTGAGTATTACGCCGGGCACGGCGAACGCCGCGGCCTACACGGCCGTCAGCCATTGCACAAGCCCGTTGAAGTCGGGCAAGAGTTGCATTATCGATGTCACATTCAAGGCCGATGCAGAGGGTACGCTGACGGCGACGCTGAACCTGATGGATAATGCGGTCGGCATGCCGCAACACGTGGGGCTGACCGGCAATGTGATCGATCCGGTGGCGCAGTTCAGCCCGACCAAGCTGAGCTTTGGAACCGAGGCCGTGCACAGCAGTAAGACCTTGCCCGTGCAACTGACGAACAGCGGGCAGACGCCATTGGACATCAGCAACATTGCCATCGGCGGGGCGGACGCGGGAGACTTTTCGCAGACAAACAGCTGTCCGGCGATTCTGGCGGCAGCGGCGAGTTGCACGATCTCAGTGACGTTCGATCCGACGGTGAAAGGAGCGCGTACAGGCACTTTGATCGTCACCGACAATGTTGCGGCCGGACAGAGCACGGTCGCGCTGACCGGGACAGGCCATTGATAGGCAATTCAGCGAAGGAGCGAAGCAAGTTAGTTGAAAAACGGGGGCGACCAGAGATGGCTGGCTTTCCCACGTTATCCCGCAGTAGGAGCCCCAGAAACGGGCTTGTGGGAAGTGTTGACCACGATTCCAAACGGTTTCGCGACAGCCCTAAGTAATTTGGTTCCATAGCGCCGAGCGAAAATCCCATCCGAATTCGAGACCTGGAAGCCCCGATTGCGCAGCGTTTACGGAAGCGAGACGAGCGGGCGAAAATCATGTGGTTTTAGCCCGCCCAAGTCCATCCGCGTAAAGGCTGGAAATTCGAGGCTCCGGGGTCATGAATTCGACGGGGGTTTTTAGCTCGCCATAGACGCGGGCCGCAATTCCTGCGGCAAGAGGAAATGCTTTGCTGTTTCAAACTGCGGCGACTTAGGATCGCAGCTGCACCTGGCTGATCAGCGAGTTACAAATAATTATCAAATAAACGACCGAAAACACACTGGTTCAGTGTAGAATGCGTCGCGATTCCGATAGTAGCAAGGTTTTTCTGTTTAGGTCGCGTTAAACTTCGCCCTGGCTTCAGCACTCCGGTTGGGTCGGAGGTAGCGCATTGTGGTCGCCAGGTCTTTGTGCCCCATCCACAGCTGGATGGTCGGAATCGGCACACCGGCATCCGCGTGCCAAGTGCAGAAGGTCGCTCGGAACTTGTGCAGCCAGAACTTCGCCGGGTCCAGACCAGCACGCTTGGCAATCCTCTTACATGCCTGCAGCATTTTGTTATTCGGCTTCCGAGATCGTGTGGGGAAGACAAGCCCGCTCCGTTTCAAGGCCTTCTGGCGAGCTTGTAGCTTAGCAGCGAGTCCCTCTTCGAGCGGTATCGTGCGCTCCTCCCAACTCTTCGGTCGGAACTTGAACTCGGGATTGGCCTTCACCCTGAACGTTTTCTCCTTGAAATCGAAGTCCGCCCACGTGCAATACATCGCTTCCTGCATTCTCGCGCCAGTCTTCAACAGGAATTCGAACAGCAATCGTTGGCTAGCGTCACAGGCAGCAAAGAACGCGGCCACTTCTTCCTTTTCATAGCATTCTGGCTCGGCCTCAACAAACTTCGGGGCGTCTCCCTTCTTCGCCAGTCCTACCACACCGTGGTGTTTGAGGAAGGCAGCGAACGCCAGCCAGCGATTGCTCACCGTGCGATCCGACAGCCCAGCCTTGCGGAGACTGGCAGCAAACTTCAGAAGATCCCGGCGCTCGATCTGGTCCAGGTAGGTTTTCGAACAGGACGCCTGAAAGTTGGCGAACATCAGGGTGTACGCTGCCATGGTCCTATGCCGTCTGTCGAGCAGGTTCAGGTCGTCAGTGAACTGCGCGATGGCGTCTTTCAGCTTGAGCCGAGTTGAATCTGGAGCAGCCAGTTCCACACCAGCGGCTCGGGCGTGCAGTTCCCCTTCCTTCTTGATCTTCATTCTTTCGGCATGCAGTTCGGAATCACACCGTTCCCATTCCTTCTTAGTACCCGCACGCCAGCTGATGTACCAGCGACCTTGATTGTTGGGAATCCGCAACTTCGCGGCTTGGCTGGGGTTGAGGTACTTCCAGCGACCGTTGATCTTGACCGAACGCACTACGCGCACACGCCTCTTCGCCATATAGGGTGGATTCCGGCGGAATTATGCCCTGAAACGGTCAAATTTCGGTCAAATATTTCGAGGCTCGCGTTTGCGCCTGTGAATACGCGGCCTCTAGAAGGCGTGGCGGAGGGAGAGGGATTCGAACCCCCGGTACCCTTTCGGGTACATCGGTTTTCAAGACCGACTGTTTCAACCGCTCACACATCCCTCCGCGGCTAGGAAAAGTTTACCAATCGGAAGGGCACTTGGCCTATTGAAAGAGAGGGGAGCGTTCTGAGGCCAACATGATCACCGTTTTGCATCATAAGTGCCCCGGCTGACTCCCTTCGGGTTGCCCGTCTTGAATTCTTCCGATTTTCCCCGCGGAATGCTCAGCGTCTTCCACTGCGCCGACCGCAGGTGTTTGGCGAGGAAAACCATCTGCCCGGTATGCTGCGCATAGTGGGCGAGCGCGCGATTGAGCGCCTGCAATACCGTGTGCGGCTCCTGGCGAATCGTCACCGTCCTGTTCAGATCCTCCGGTTTGAGCGAGTCGAGCGTGGCGAAGACGATGGCCCATCCTTCCTCCCACCAGCGGAGCACGTCTGCCCGCGTAGTCTTGCCCGTGAGTTCGAATTCGCGATCGCGAAAGCGATCCGGCTTCTCGCCGTCGGTGGTAAGGAAGTCCGTGAAGCGCGAGCGGGCGTTGCCGGCAATGTGCCTGGCAAGAACGGCAATCGAATTCGATTCGGGGTCGATGGTCGCAAAGAAATCTTTGTCTTCTAGTTGCGCCATGGCCGTTTCCGCCATGCGCTTGTGACCACGCATCTGGCGTTTGATTTCGTCGAGATAGTGGGTAGCTAGATCCATGGATGTTCTTCGATCCCTCACTGGCAGTCAAAAGTCAGAAGTCAAATTGCAGAAGTGAAAACCTTCTGTTTGATTCTACTTCTTCAATTTGACTTCTGACTTTTGACTTACTTTTCGCAAGCCACTCGGAACCCGTAGTCCGCATAGTGAAACTCGGGCGGAATGCTCGACCGCGCGGCGCAGCGCGACATTTTGACGTGGTGACGCCACGATCCTCCGCGAGAGGCGCGCCGGTCACCCGTTTCCGGCCCTTGGGGATTGCGTTCCGGCGAGACAGCATAGTAGCCGGCCGAATACCAGTCACTGCACCACTCATGCACGTTATCGCACATGTTGTAGAGGCCGTATCCGTTGGCTTCGCCGCTGCCCACGGGCTCCGGGCCGTTTTTCCAATTATGGGCGCAGCGCTCGGCATACCCCGGCAGCGACTGCGGAGGCGTATCTCCCCAGGGGAACAGCGCGCCTTCGCGGCCTCCTCTTGCCGCTCGCTCCCACTCGGCCTCGGTCGGCAGGCGAAATCTTCTGCCGGTCTCAACGGTCAACCACTCACCGTAGCGGGTTGCCTCATGCCATGACACTCCCACGACCGGTTGTTCGTTTTGATTCAGGTTAGGATCGCCCACGAACGGCGGCGCGAGCGCCCCTGTGGCACACACGAAGCGCGCATACTCGGCATTCGTGACCTGGTGCGCCGTCAGCCGGAATTCATCGACCCACACCCGATGCACAGGCTTTTCGTAATCCTGGCCTGCGTCGCATCCCATCAGAAACCATCCCGCCGGAATGCGCGCCAGCACCAGGCTGATCTCGTCTCCCGCTACATGCATCAAGATTGCGCCACCATCCATGGTTTAGATCCCCATCGATCAGATCCTCCGCAGTGCGCGGATAACCTCTTCGATTCTATTCTCCTGAAAAAGGCGAATTCCCGCGATGCCCGCGGCTCCGGCTGCCAGGCAGGGCGCGGCATTCGCAAGCGTCACTCCTCCCAGGGCGAGTACGGGGATCTTTGCCGAACACGCTTCGCGCAATTCAGCCCAGCTTTTTGGTTGGATCTCAGGGGCGTCCTTTTTCTCGAAAACCGGCGCGAACACGGCGAAGTCGGCACCCTCGGATTCGGCGCGCTCTACGTCAGTCTTGCTGTGGCAGGAGACGGCGATGAGTGGGCTCTGAACTTCAGTCCGCGAACCTTGAGCGCGCACTTCGGCCCAGATGGACCGTACAAGGGAAACCGGTATGTCATCGGAACGCAGGTGCACGCCGTCCGCTCCTGCCGCGAGCGCGACGTCAGTGCGTGAATTAATCAGTAGGTGAGTTCTCCGCTCCGAGTTAGTCCGCATCTGCTGGATGATTTGAACACCTTCAAGGGCAAGCCTTTCCAGGGCGCGGGCGCTCAAGTCTTTTTCGCGCAATTGGATGTAGTCCACGCCGGCGCGCGAGGCCTCGGCAATCTTATCGAGCAGGATGCGGCGACGCGCGCTTTCGTCGCCTGGAAACTGTCTCCGGTCGGTGATGTAGTAGACGAGACAGCGATTCACCATCGGCTTTCAGATTACCTTATGGCGCCTTCATTTTTTGGTTGAATCGGTCCCGGTTGAATCCGTCCTGGCCGAATCTGTTTTGCTCGTGTCCGTTTTGCAGGCAGCCGCTGAGGACGCCACTCCATACGCGCTGGCGCAGGGCGGAACGAACAAATTCAGATTCTCGGCTTTCCAGCGCATCGCGGCGTAAATGCGATTGCGGCCGCTGGGGTGATCGAAGAAGATCCATTCCTCGACCGGCCCCGGACTCATCTTCCGGTATTCCCCCAGATGGATCGCCGCCTGCGCAAAGCCGTCGGGCTGCCGGCTTGTGTTGAGGCCGTACATGTCGGCTTCATACTCCTGGGTGCGCGTAAAAGTATCCGTGATGGGAGTAATGACGAAGCCAAACACCGAAGCGAGGAGCAGCACCAGCGGGAGCACCGCGGTATCTCCAATGCCGCGAATTTGCCACTTCTCTCCCCAGCGCTCGCGCGCCCAGTCGAGCGACCAGCGCAGGTAGGCGAAAGCCACCACAATCACAATCAGGAAAAATGTGAGGAGTTTGTAGATGTGATTCATGACGTAATGGCCCATCTCATGCCCCATCACAGCCTGAATTTCCTGGGGAGACGCCCGGCGCAGCAGGTTGTCGTTGAGTGTGATGCGCATGGTGTTGGCAAAGCCGCTGACGTTGGCACTGATGCGCGTGGTCTGGCGTGACGCATCGATCTCGTAGACGTCTTTGGCGGGGATGCCATTGGCGCGCGCCATGCTCAGGATCGGGTCGACGGTCTTCGGGTCATTGAGGGGAGTGACTTTGTTGAAAATTGGGACGATGTAGACCGGGGAGATCAGCGCGACGAAAATCAGGAATACGAATGTCACCCCGGCGCCCCAGATCCACCAGGTGCGCGACAGACGCCGCACGACGCCGAACAACAACATTACGAGCAATCCCCCCAAAACCAGGTTCACGCCAAGATTCTTGAGCTGATCGCCCATCCACGGGCTGAAGGTCTGGGTCGCCAATCCATATTTGTGCTCGCGAAAATAGTCTTCGTACACCGTGAGCGGGAACGTAAGAATACTGATCACAATCAGGTATTCCACCCAGTACAAGAAAGTTTGCAGCGGCTTGAAGCGCGTAATGCGTTCGGCCAGATCGCGCATTTTGGCCGACCAGCGCGTATTCAACAGCAGCAGCGCAACTACCGCGCCGTAGAGAAAATCCCAAAGGATCATCCAGTAACCACCCTCGAAATAGGCGTCGGAGCGGGCCGTCTTGTCGGCGGGAATCTGCGCCAGATAGGCGTTGGTCGCGGCATCGACATCAAAATTCGCAGTGGCCTGCGCCGCCGCCGGAACCTGAAGCACCGATGGCATCTGATTCGCTGTGGGCGGTTGCGCGATCGCACACGCACAGGGAAGAATCAGCAAGCCAAGAATGGCCGCGGCCTTTTTTAGGGTCATGTTATTTTGCCTCCGAAAGCAAGCGCTGGAAAGAACCTTATACGCGAACAGACACGATGAAGTTCAGTTTTGTGAGGCGGATGCCACTAAGTCCGTTCGAAGAGAGGCCGCGAATGACGCGACACTCGCGGCCAATATTCTCAGGGCCGCGTCTTCGCAATTTCCGGAATCGCCGCTTCCCCTCCACGCTTCGGTTGCTGTGGTCCGAGATGGTACCTGGTCAGGCTTTCTTTCAGGAACTCGAAGCTCTCTTCCGGCGAATCCGAGATCTTGAACAGCTCAAGATCCTGCGGCGCGATTGTGCCCGCATCCACCATGGCCTGGAAATTGATGATTTTCTTCCAATACTCGCTGCCGTAAATCACGACCACAATTTTTTTGGCGAGCTTCTCGGTTTGGGCCAGCGTCAAAATTTCGAATAGTTCGTCGAGCGTGCCGAAGCCCCCCGGGAAAATTACCAGCGCCTTCGCCAGATATGCGAACCAGAACTTGCGCATGAAGAAATAGTGAAACTCGAAGTTCAGCGAGGGCGTGATATAGGGATTCGGAAACTGCTCAAACGGCAAATTAATGTTGAGTCCTATAGTCTTTCCTCCCGCCTCATGCGCGCCCAGGTTGGCGGCTTCCATAATCCCCGGGCCGCCGCCGGTGGTGACGACGAAGCGATGCCGCCGGGCGGGAATGTGTGCCGACCACTTTGTAAGCAGGTGGGCAAGACGGCGCGCATCTTCGTAGTAGCGCGCCATGTCGACGGCGGCTTCCGCGCGCTTCATGTCCAGGCCCTGTTGCGCCGCCGCGAGGTCGACTCCGTTTTCGCGCACGCCGTTCAGGTGTTTGTCGGCGGTGACGCGGCTTTGCACCCGCGCCGAGCCGAAGAAAACCACCGTGTCCTGAATCTGCTCGCGCCGGAAGCGCGACAGCGGCTCGCTGTATTCCGAGAGCAGGCGCAAAATTCGGCCGTCGGGACTATTTAGAAATGGTTGGTTTTGATAGGCCAGAGGGGCGGGCTTCAGCTTGGGTTCAGTCATAGTTCAATCGCTTGGTTCTTTGGATGTTATCTCGGGTGATTATTCTGTGGCGATAACAATCGCCGCCCGCTCCCCCACCTCTGCCTAACGGCCGCTTACTAGTCTTCCCGGTATTGCAGGGCTTCCCAAAACCCGATCCATACGTTGATCAGCCCCAGGCCCGTCACCAGTCCGCGCGCAAACCCGCTGCCCACCAGATCGCGCAGGGTTGGATACGGGAGCAGCAAAGGGTTGTCGGACCACTCCGGACGCCAGGGCACAATCATCAGCATCACCCCGAACGTCGCACACAGAAAAACGAACAGCAGGACTCCCACCCGACGCAGCCAGAGACGCGCCGTCGAAGGGCGCTGGGCGGGAACGGTATTGCGTTCCGCCGATCCGTTCTCCGTCGCTCCATCCGCGCTCGCTCCGCCCGCGCTTTCCGTGCGGCCTTCGGAGGAAGGCCCGGCCCCAGTCTCGACACCGGTGGGTGAGCTGTCGAAAGGGAGTTTGGGATCTGAAATCATTGCACGCGTCGTCGTGGGGATTGCTGTCCTGGGATGGTCGTCCTTAGTGGATCGTCCTAGTTGATCGTCCTAAATGCGAGCGCGGGATTCATTCCATCCCCTGCGCATGCTGCCAGGCCCCTTGCTGCATTCTACGACTTCAGAGCCTGTATGCGCTCGGCCACGTCGCGGTAATCGATGTTCGCGCCATATACGTAGGTAAAATGGCGCAGCGCCGCCGGCCTGTCCTGCGCTCTTTCGCAAGCCGAGCCGAGCTCGTAGTTGATGGCCAGACGCGTTTCGTTGTCGAGCCCGGGAATGCCTAAAGCCTTTTCGTACCAGCGAATGGCGGCCTCGGGCACTCCCTTGTCCAGGAAACACTGGGCCAGCCAGGTATAGGTTTGGATGATCTGCCCAAACGGGTGTCCCCGATCGATCGCAGTGCACACTGTTTGCAGTTCCGCAATCGCCTCATCCAGCAAACCCATTTCGCGGAAGGCCGCGCCCATGTTGTAGTGCGTCTCGGGATCCTCAGCGCCCACCACGATTTCGTCTTCGAGCTCCTGTCGCAGCTCGCTGAACATCTCCGAAAGATCGACGCTATGGGAAGGATGCATCGCCTCGGCTCCCGCTCCCAGATGGCGCAGCGGAGCAGGAGTGTAGCTCATCGCCGGGGCAGCAGCCGCGCCCCCCGCACTGGCCGTGACCGCCGGCATGGTTTTCGTTTCAGTTTTCGCTGCGGCGGGTACGGAGGTGGGCGCTACCGGCTCGGGCTTAACCTTCGGGCGCTTCTCCCGAACCCGCTTCCAAGTGCCAGTCTCCGGCCAGCCTGGCGAACCCTCCGCTGGACGTGGAGCTGGCGAAGCCTCAATTGTCCCTGACGGGGCTATGGCCTCTACTTCCGGAGACTTGGCAGCCAACGGAGGCGCTACCGGGAAGTTTCCGATTGACGCTTCCAGGTCCGCGACCAGAGCGGTCAATTCGCTTGGTTTCGGATGCTCCGCTGTCGCGCGCGGCGGCTCCGGATGCCCCGGTTCAGCAACTTCATGGCCGGGGTGGTGGGAGTTCGGCATCAGATCGGACGAGATGACAGTTTCCGGCGGAGAGGGCGTCTTCAGCTCAATCTGGAATGTCTCCAGATCGTCGGCATTGATCTCAGGAATATTGATCTCCGGAATATCGGCCTCCGGAACATCAACCTCGGCAATCTCTACCTCGGGCTCCTCCGATGACTTGGCGCCTGCTTCGATGGCAGCACGCAGTGAATCGAGAAGGGCCGCATCCCGGGTCAGCGTTTCAAGCTTTTCGACGCCGGTGCGCGCCTGATCGGTCATGAAGTGCTCGAGATAGAAACGAATCTCTTCGACCGTCTCGGCGATCTCGGGATTAGCTTCCGCACCTTCCTCGGCCACCGTGGATACCTCTCCCACCGCGGCCGGCTCGGCGACGGACAGCGCTTGTTCCCACTCCGAGGAAAGATCTTGCGTGTTCGACGCGGGCACAGCCTTCGGCTGGACCGCGAATTCGGGACGCGCCGCCTCTTCGGTTCCGTCGGTGGCTGCGCTGGCCGTGGTTGCCGTCGTCGTTATTGTTGTCGTTGGCCACGCGGCGGATTCCGGCGCGCCCTCCAAGGGCGGTACTTCGGGCGGCACTCCGGCTGCCGTTCCGCCGCCTGGGCTCTGCTCGTAGCGGGCCGCCAGTTCTCCATAGCGCACGGCATCATCCGGATGGCCGGCATCGTGATACACGCTTTCGAGCGTGCGGCAGCAGGCCGCGGCTTCAGCAAAATGCTGGAAGCGGGTGTGCAATGCCGCCAGCCGCTGGTTCACGCGCACGTCGCGCGGCGCCTGGGCCAGTGCTCCCGTCAGTGGCCCGACCGCCTTGTCGGGCAGGTTATAGGAGAGGAACAGGTCCGCATCGGTCACCGCCGAGCGCACCGCAATCGACAGATGATCCGGATACGACTGGTCGATCACCGGCGCCGTCGCCTCCAGCTCCTCCACGATCAGAGCCCCTTCTTCGGGCGTGATCTGGCGGACGGCGGACGCAGGCTTGGTCATGCGCTCCACCACCTGCTGATAATTCTGCATGTGGATCGTATTCTGCGGCTCGCTTAGCGCCAGGGTCTGATACAAGCCGCGGGCCCGCGCCAGATTCCCGCTCCGCACCGAGGCGTGCGCCAGCAACTCGGCCACTTCGTTGATGTGCGTGCCCTCCCCGGACTTCTTGAGGAGTTCCAGCAGCTTTTCGAGCGCGCCTCCGTCGTCCCGCACGTGGGTGATCATGGTATGGAGGTTGGTCAGCAGCCTGGTCGAGTCAGTCGCCAGCAGGCGGTCGGCATGCCGGGTATAGATCTCCAGAGCCTGGCCACACTGACCGAGCCGCGCCGCACCTTCGGCCAGCACAAACAAACCCTCCGGATCGTTGTGCACGGTGAGCAGCTTCTCCGCGATGGGAGCGCACGTCGCCAGATCGCCGCCTGCCAGATACGCCTTGAGCAGGTCGGTCAGACCCTCGGGATGCGAATCGATGTCGGATGCTTTCTCCAGATACACGATGGCATTCTTCCAATCGCCGCCTTCCAGCGCCGATCGCCCGCGCATCAGCAGAACGTGGCTGTTCCCCGGCTCCAGAACCAGCATGCGCTGCAGAACATCTTCCGCTGCCGCCAGCGAACCACGGGCGCGCAACGCTTCCGCCGCCCCGCCGAAGACCTCCCACGCTTCCTTCTTCTTGTTCAGCTTGACGTAGACCTCGGCCAGCTTGATCCGCATCGGGACGTTTTCCGGATCCATCTCCAGCACCTTCTGGAAAAGTCGCACCGCCTGCTCCAGTTCGCCATTTTTCATGAAGTCGTCGGCGACCTGCAGATATTGCGCACGCGCGTCGTTGAACAACCCCTGCTGGGTGTAGAGTTCCGCCAGCTTCAGCGATCCATCCACGCTCGGGTGCAGTTTGGTGATCTTCTTGTACATCGCGATGCCCTTGACCGTAAATCCTTGCGCGGCATAGGCATCGCCCACCGTCTTGAAACACTCAATCGCCTTTACGCTGTCGCCCAACCTGGCATACAGATCTCCGATCGTATTGGCGACCGTCAGATCCTTTTCGTCGTGCTTGCGGACTTTCTCATACTCAGCAATGGCGTTCTGCAGTTTGCCCTGTTGGACAAACTTTTCCGCGGCGCTGAGAGCCTTCTGCTTGTTGAAGCCAAAACCAAACGCCATAGGATTTACGGACTCCAGCCTTAATTCCCGCCCACGCCCACGCCGCCTTCGTCCCGTCACGCAAAAGCCGCGCAGGCCGGGAGCCGCAGCACATCGGAGCGCCCCGGCAGGTAAGACTTCGCCAGCCGATTCGCCGGACGAAACACCGCAACCACGCTGCCGGGATCGCGGAGTACTGTCATTGTAAGGCTGGGTGTCGCCAGTCCAATGATTACTGACGATTACTACGGGTTACCGAAAGGGCGTGTACGTCCGGGGGTGGAAGAAATCCCGAACAGGACGTCGCCCGGCCAGACGCGATCTCATAAATCGGCTCCGGACAGGCTCCGCCTGACCGGCTCCTGAATCACTCATGGTCACCCTTTGACTTTGGGTGGCGCAACGCTTCAGCGTTGCGAGGAGAGCGCCGTTTTGAATGCGGCTTTCAGCCGCTGAGGGATTCGCGAATCCGTGGATGAGACTGCGCTGTGCGCCGACCAACACGCCTGTGTTCTTGCGGCTACGCCTGGAATCGCTGCCGTCATCGTAAGTCGAAGAAAATCAAGCTGGCCTCGATTGGCGCCCGCCTTGCTTTTCTTCCAGGCAACTGCTTCGGTCGCTGGGAGGTGACAACATGGCAACGATTAAATCTACAAACAAGGCAGAACCCAACAACCCATTCTCCGGGACGCTGCTCTCGTCCTGGTCGCGCCAGTTCTGGTCGTGCCAACAGAAGATCGCAATGACTATGATCGCGAGCCCCGCAATTCTGGGATTATTGCTGGCCGCAAGCGCATGCTCGAAACAATCTTCAAAACCAGCGCAGGCCGCCGTCTCCGGTCCGGAGTCGGCCTCTTCGCCCATTACAAACATGGCGGAAATGCCAGCGCTGGCAGCGGCCAATTCGACCGCTGAAGGCCCAATCAGCCCGGCCAGCGCCAAAACAAAAGTAAAGAAAGCGGCGAAGAAGCGTCCCGCCGCGGTTGTCACCTACAGTGATCCAAACTCCGGCGTCTCATTTATGTATCCGCGGAAATTCGCGCTCGCCTCGGGAGATGAAGCCCAGCTCCAGTTTGCCGGAATGGACGCCGTGCCGATGAACTTCGTCGAGCCCGGAGGCGTCACGGTGGCGACCGTCGCCCTCCCGAACACTCTGTATCCCGGGACCGATTTCACAACCGGCTTCTTCACTGTGAATGTGAATCGCACCCTCGCGGAGCAGGAATGCCCGCACTTCGCCTTCGTCGACACCAGCGACGCGGACGGAGAACCGATCGACGCGCAAAAAGTCAAAGTCGGACCGGGCACCCGCTCGAACGATGGATCTTCCAATGAACCGCAAGAGATGGAAATGACCTCTGAATTCGAGGGCAACGCCACCCGGCAACTCGAAACGCAGTACTACCACGATTACGAAAATGGAGCCTGCTACGAGTACGTCCTGGGCCTGGGAACCGCGGGATACGGCGCCAGGGAAGGCATCGAGCCCGTCAATCGTGACGAGGTCTTTGCCCAACTGGAGAAGATTCTGGCAACGGTCAAGGTCAAACTCGTAGCGCACGAGCACGTGGCTGGACAACCCGCGCCGGAACAGCCGGCCTCGGAACAAACGCCAGGGGACGCCGGCTCTGGTAAGTAACGTGTGGTGACGGGGCTTTGCCCCGTCCAGCGGGCGGAGCCCGCCACCACACGTGAACCTTAGTCCTGACTGCGGTTCTTGAACACAAATTCTTGAACACAACGGGCCACGCGGAATCTATCGCGTGGCCTTCGGTTTTTGCTTGGCATCTCCCGCCCCAAATTACGTCCGTGAGAGTACAATCCCCAGTTACCCCAAGAGGAGGAAGCAGTGACCCAGAAAATCATCGAGGTAGTTGGTACTTCCGAACAGAGCTTTGCCAAGGCAGCGGAGGCGGCCGTAAAAGAAGCTGCCAAAACCGTGCGCAACATCAAATGGGCCCACATCGATTCTTTCGACCTGCTGCTCGATAGCGCCAAGGTGGTGCAGTATCGCGCCACGGCCAGGATTTATTTCGACGTCGAAGGCTAGGGTCAACTGGTTGAGCAGAGCCCGACGGGGCGACCCAGGATCGTCCCGTCAAGCCGTTTTGTTTGACCAATTTCCACAGCGCACGATAGAATAAGTGAGTTTGCCTGTACTTGCGGACCCGTTCTGGGCCCGCGCCGCGTTTCCGGTCAGAAGCCGCAGCGGAAAAACAGCAAGCACAAGATTTGGATCAGCCGATCCGGGATGGGCTGCAGGCGGACGAGAGTGTCCGCCCTACACGAGCAATGGAGGACTTATGTACGCGGTGATCCGCGCAGGTGGCAAGCAATATAAGGTCGCCCCGGGAGACGTAATCCGGGTGGAAAAAGTGGATGGCGCCAACGGCCCGGTTCAGTTCAACGACGTTCTGGCGGTTTCCGCCGAGTCGGGCAGCGTGGTGCGGCCCGGGTCCGAAGCGCTCGTCACCGGCGAAGTGGTCGAGCAGGGACGCGGCGCCAAGGTCATCGTCTTCCACTACAAGCGCAAAAAGCAATACAAGAAGCTTCGTGGACATCGCCAGGATTACAGCGCGGTCCGCATCACCGAGATCGCCTTCGACGGCCAATCCTTCAAGGCTCCCGATTTGCCAAAGAAAGAGAAGAAAGCGAAGAAGGCGGCCGAGATACACGAAGGCGTGCACGAAGAGGCCCACGAAACCGAGCAGGCTTCGGGCGCAAAACCGGCGAAGAAGAAGGCGGCCAAGAAGGCGGCCGCCAGGAAATCGCCGGCAAAGAAGAAGTAGGGTCGTTCGATTCCGCAGATGACGACGGTTTTTTGTGGTTTTGCTGAGCGATAGAAGTCTGGCTTTTTCCTGAAAGCTGGTAACTGAAAGCTGATAGCTGTTACTTATAACCGAGAACTGAATTTATGGCGCATAAAAAAGGACAAGGCACTTCACGAAACGGGCGCGATTCGAACGCGCAGCGGCTTGGCTTCAAGGCATTTGGCGGACAGGTTGTTCCGGGCGGCACCATCATCGTGCGCCAGCGCGGCACTCGCGTGAAGCCTGGACTGAACGTCGGCCGCGGCAAAGACGATACGCTCTTCGCCAAGATTACTGGGAGAATCAAGTTCCTCGACAAGGGCTCGATGGGCAAGTTTGTCATGGTCGAACCGGTGGAACTGGAGCCCGCCGAAGCCAACTAGGACCGCGGGCGAGTCCACTTGCGCGCGTTGTTACGGGTTTCGAATCGTGCGCGGATGTCGTTACGCGCAGCGCCACGCGCACCTAGTTGCGAATGTCCAGAGCAAGCCAGATCGGCTCGCTCTCGTACATGACCGGACACTCCAGCCGCTGCCCGGCTCGGGAATGGATGCGGTAGTTCCCGCCGATGACTACCGTCGGTACCGTCAACATGCATTTGTCGGCGTATCCGATCTTGTGTTTGAAGTGGCCAGCAATCATGTTGCAGACTTCGCCGACGGCGTCGAACTTCTGCGCAGCGCTTTCTTCCATCGATATTCCGAGCATCTGGGAAGCGATCCTGGTGGCGGCGGCATCGCTGCAGCGCAGAGTGAAAATGGCGCTTACGGCGCCCGTGATTCCGATCACGCCGGTTACGTGGGCCAGAACGGGGTAGTCGCCATTCGTGGTCGCAGGCGCGACAATCGCTGCGCCCACCATCATGGAAAAGACCTCGGCGGTCGCATCGCAAAGAGCTGCCAGCCACGCCGATCGCGGTGCCACGCACTCGCCTGCGATGTTTCCCACGGCCTCGCGCCCGGCCTCACGATGGTCCGCTGCTTCCGGCGCAGTCATTGTGCCTGTGCCTCGGCCCGTGAAACATTTGCCATACTGTATAGGTCGGCTGGAAAGCCCCGCTTCAATCGGAGTCTCACGGCCAGAAGGTCGTAGCCCTTTATACTCAAAGCATACCCGAGGCAGGTTTGACCGGCAGGTATTGCGTGGTTCGTACCTATGTTCATCGATGAAACCATAATCCGAGTCAAGGCCGGCAACGGCGGCAATGGCTGCATGGCCTTTCGCCGCGAAAAATTCGTTCCGCGCGGAGGCCCTTCCGGCGGCGACGGCGGCAAGGGCGGCGACATCTGGATGGAATCCAGCGAAAGCCACAACACGCTGGTGCATTTTCGCTTTAATCCCGAATACAAAGCCGAGCGCGGACGCCATGGCGAAGGCGCGAAGAAAACCGGCCGCGACGGCGAAGGCATCGTTCTGAAAGTTCCGGTGGGAACCGTTGTCTACGATGAAGACACGGGTGAGAAAGTCCATGACTTTTCGCGTCCCGATGAGCGCGTCGTGATTGCGCGCGGCGGCCGCGGCGGCCGCGGTAACGCCCAGTTCGCGACCTCCACGCACCAGGCGCCGCGCGAGCATGAAGAAGGCCGCGAAGGGGAAGAGCGCACCTTCCGCCTCGAGTTAAAACTGCTCGCGGATGTCGGCCTGGTCGGATATCCGAATGTCGGCAAATCGACGCTCATCTCGCGCATCTCCGCCGCGCGCCCGAAGGTGGCGGACTATCCCTTTACCACCCTCGAACCGAACTTGGGCGTAGTCGTAGTGGGGAATAAGAGAGAGGAAATCAGCTTCGTGGTGGCCGACATTCCCGGCCTGATTGAAGGCGCGCACACCGGCGCCGGCCTCGGCACGCAGTTCTTGCGCCACATCGAGCGCACTCGGCTGCTGGTACATCTTGTCGACGTCTCGGACGCGAGCGGCCGTCCCGACGTTGTGAAAGATGTGGAGGTAATTCTCGACGAACTCAGGAATTTCGGCGCCGGCCTCGAAACCAAACCGGCGATCATGGTGGCCTCGAAAATCGATGTCGCCAACCCGGAGAAACTCAAGAAACTGAAGCAATGGTCCACCCGCAGGAAGCTGAAGCTCTACCCTATCTCCGCCGTAACCGGTGAGGGAATCGAAAAGCTGAAGTTCGCCATGGCCGAGGAAGTGGAGCGCATGAGGAAAAAGGGTGCCGCACTGCTAAGAGAGGCAGAAAGCGTGTAGCCGTGTGTGGTGGCGGGGCTTTGCCCCGCGGTACGGGGCGGAGCCCCGTCACCACACGGCCCTCGATCGCACAAAGTCAGGAAGGCTTGTAAATCACTTCGTCTGAACCGCGCATCTTATGTTCTGCGTTCCGCCGTTTATTTCAGGAACACCGAACGGACGCAGCGGCCGGATGCAGCGGAATGACCGACCATCATCGAACCCGCGATCCAGAATTCGTTCTTCCGAATGCCGGGTGAAAGCAAGATGAAGCGACGTTTCTCCTTCTGCCGAATCATGATTGCCATCGCGCTGGCGATCGGCGTGCCGCAATTCTGCGTGGCTTACTCGGTGCTGACCCACGAGGAAGTCGTCGACCTCCTCTGGAAAGATGACATACAACCCCTGCTGGTCAAGCGTTTTCCCGCCGCCACCGCGGACGATCTCCGCCATGCCCACGCCTTCGCCTACGGCGGTTCGCTCATTCAGGACATGGGCTACTACCCGTTCGGCAGCAAGAATTTCAGCGATCTCACTCACTACGTGCGCAGCGGCGACTTCGTCGTCAACCTGATTAACGACTCGAGCGATCTGAACGAATACGCCTTCGCTCTGGGCGCGCTGGCGCACTATTCCTCCGACAACATCGGCCATCCGACGGTGAATCAGGCGGTGGCGATCGAATTTCCAAAGCTGAAAAAAAAGTACGGTAGCGTCGTCACCTACGAGGACAACCCCAAGGCGCACATTCGCACCGAGTTCGGTTTCGATGTAACCCAAGTTGCGAAAAATCACTACACCTCCGATCGCTATCACGACTTCATAGGATTCGAAGTGTCCAAGCCCGTTCTCGAGCGCGCTTTCCTCGACACCTACGGCATTCCTCTCACCGATGTCATCTCCGACGAAGATTTGGCCATCGGCACCTTTCGACGCGCCATCAGCAGCATCATTCCCGAGATGACTCGCGTCGCCCTGCTGGCGCGCAAGAAAGAAATTGTCAAGGATACTCCCAACTTCAACGCCCGCAAATTCCGCTATAACCTGTCGCGCGCCCGCTACCAGCGCGAATGGGGCAAGGGATATCGCCATCCCGGATTCGGCACGCGAATCCTGGCATTCTTCCTGAGGTTTGTGCCCAAGATCGGTCCCTTCAAAGCGCTCGATTTCAAAATCCCCACTCAGCGGACCGAGGATCTCTACGTCGCCAGCGTCAATCACACCCTCGACAACTAC
>JBAQJU010000322.1:0-10820 GCA_049300475.1 Terriglobales bacterium
AGCGCCGAAGAGTAGGCAACGCCCACTTGACCCGTGCTCGTAGCGCAAGCCAGCGTGATGGCCGGCGGCGAAATTACGATGGCGCAATTTGCGGTCGTCGTGCCCGCAGCCTTGCCGGTCGAGTCGACTACCTGGGCCGTGAAGTTAAACGTCCCGTAGGTGGTCGGCGTGCCCGTGATCGCGCCCGTCGAAGTATTCAGCGTCAGTCCCGGAGGCAGCGAACCGCTGATGATCGAGAACGTGTAGGGCGCTGCTCCACCTGTTGCCACAAGAGCCGAGCTGTACGCAACGCCTACCTGACCCGTCCCGCCCGCGCAAGCCAGGCTGATCGGTCCGGGTGCAATGGTGATCGTGCAATTTGAGGTTGTGGTGCCCGCGGTCGAGCCGGTCGAATCCATCACCTGGGCGGTGAAGTTAAATGTCCCGTAGGTGGTCGGCGTGCCCGTGATGGCGCCCGTCGATGAATCCAGGGTCAGACCCGGCGGCAGTGAGCCGGCGATGATCGAGAACGTGTAGGGCTTCACTCCCCCTGTGGCAACCAGACTGGAGGCATAAGCCACTCCTACCTGGCCAGTGCTCTTGGGACACTTCAACGTTATGGGCTGCCCAATCTTGATCTCGCATTTCAAATCGTAGACAGCGCCAAGAGAATCGGTGACTTCCACGGTGTAAAAGTAGTTGCCCGCCGTAGTCGGAATGCCGCTGATAAGACCGGTGGATGGATCGAGTGTCAGGCCCGGAGGCAGCGAGCCCGCGATGATTGTAAATGTATAGGGCGGTACGCCGCCCAGGAGTGGTATTAGTACGCTGTAAGGTTCACCAATCGCGCCCGTGTTAACTTTCGGGCAATTGATTTCGAGGTGAACGTAAACCTTGAGTTTGCATGCGGTAATCGCCGTACTGCCGGCCGAGTCAACCACTTTTGCCTTGTAGTTGAATGCCTTCTGGGTAGTTGGCGTTCCCGTTATGTCACCCGATGAGGGATCAAGCGTTAAGCCCGGGTCCAACGAACCTGTAGCCAGGGAGAAGGTATAAGGCGCGACTCCTCCACTCGCGACAATAGCCGAGCTATACGGAACTCCCTGCTCCGCAATGGCGGACGCGCAGCTCACCGTCAAGGCTTGGGCCGCACCCAGAGAGGTAAGGAAAGTCAGACAAAGGATCGCAAGGAGAGTTGCGACCGCGCATCGGGACATGAGCTTCATCGAAGTGGCTCCTGTAAATTTTGACGGGGGGAGTTGTTGGTACTCGTTATTCCAACACGGAAAACTAGCTACAACCGTATCGCTTGTCAAGCTAAAGTTTTGTTCAAGTTAGCAATATAGAGCTAAAGCAGAGCTTAAGTTGCAATCTCTTGCATCTATTGGGTAGACCTTGTTCACGTGAAAAACGGCGCTTCCACCTACCGTTTTCTGGAACCTCCGCCTACCACCAGTGTTTTGAATGACCTTGACCTCCACCGGGATCAGATGCAACACTATCAACTTGACGGAACCTGCACGTTTCGCGCCATCGTAGGATTCGCAGATTCACGAAAAAAATAATGCTGGAAGTCAAAGCGGGCACTAGCCCAAACGGGGAGTTGTTTTCATGAACATTTTGATCACGGTGGTTCACGTCATCGTCTGCTTTTTCCTGATTGCGGTCGTGCTCCTCCAGAGCGGCGCCAGCGGAGATTTGGCGGCAGCTTTCGGCGGACAGGGCAGCCAAACGGCGTTTGGCCCGCGGGGCGCGGCCTCGGCACTTTCGAGAGCGACAACCTGGTCGGCCATCATCTTCATGGTCACGTCCATCGTGCTCTCGATTTATGCCGCGCGGCGAAGCGGTCCTACCTCTGTATTATCAGGAGTAAAACCTTCGCAGACAAAATCGCAGACCGTGCCCGTCACTCCTTCGACGCCGCCAACGGTTCCACAAAATCAGGCGCCGACACAGAAGTAGAGCTCTCAGCCGTCAGTTCTCAGCAGTCAGTGAAATCGTGTTGGAATAGATCGGCGAGCTAAATGGATTTGGTTTAACTGAGCGCTGACAGCTATTTAAGAAACGGATTCTCTTCCCTTTCCTCTCCGATCGTCGTGCTTGGTCCGTGTCCCGGAATCACGGCGGTATCGTCAGGCAGAGTCAAAACCCGGTCGTGCAGGGATCGCATGATCTTTTCAAAAGATCCACCAGGAAGGTCAGTGCGTCCGATGCTGCGAGCAAAGAGCGTATCGCCGGCGATCAGCATCTTCTCGGCCGGAAAATAAAGGCAGACGCTCCCTTCAGTATGGCCCGGCGTGTGCAGAACGTTGGCCGAGAGATTCCCCGTCCGCAGCGTTTGATCGTGTGCGAGCCCCGCTTCGATTTCAACCTCGCCGGGCGATGCCATCCCGAGCCAACTCGCTTGCACGTCGAGCATCTTCAGCAATGCAAGATCATTCTGGTTGAGCAGGATGGGTGCGCCGGTGCGCGCGCGCAATTTCATCGCTCCGCCGACGTGATCGATGTGGGCATGAGTGATGACGATTTGCTTCACCTGCAATTTATTCTGCTCGATGATCGCAACGATGTCTTCTATATCGTCGCCCGGGTCAATGACCATGGCTTCATGAGTGGTCTCATCGCCGATGATCGAGCAGTTGCATTGCAGCGGGCCGACGGGCAGGATCTTGTGAATCATTCTTTAATTCTCACATGAAGCTGGCGGTGTGGTGGAGAGTCAAAAGGCAAAAGTCAAATTGAAGAAGTAAAAACCTGTGGGTCCAGGCACGATGGTTCGAGTCCAGGGTTTTAACTTCTTCAATTTGACTTCTAACTTCTGACTTGCTCTTTTAACTTGCCTCCCTACGATGCCGCCACCATCTTCCCCGTCCGGCTCTGGTCGGAGCGGAAGCGCAGCAGCGCGGCGATGTTTCCGGCGCGATCCAGGTCGTCAACATCCTTAAGATAGAACAACTCAATATCGCGCCGGATGGCCATGGGAATAATGGCATCGCAGACGTCGGCGAGTTCGCGCGTGGGGTGACCACAGGCAACGCAGGTCGGCACCACATGGGCGTTAAGGTGTCCACAGTGGGTGCATTCGACCGCGTGAGCGGAATAATTTTCACTGAGGAACAGGCTCTGGACTTCCCCGGCCTCGAGCGCCTGCAATACACGCCGCAATCCGGTAACGCCGCGTCCGTTGGCTTTGGCGAAGTCGATCGCCTCATTCACTTTAGATTTGCCCCGCTCCCCGATCCACTTGCCGAGGACGGCGTTCGCGCGGTCCCGTATCTCTTCGTTCGAAACGCTGGCGACATCGGCGGAAAAGCGGCCGATCACCCGCTGTTTGACATACGGGTGCAGATGAGACTCGAATTCCGGCCAATTGACGTCGTGGCAGCCAATGATGAGCCGCTGCCATGCTCCTCTTTCGAAATCGGTGCGCAGCCGCTCGGAAACCGCCTTGAAGTGCTGCAACGCTTCTTCCGACACGCGCCGTTCCGCGTGTCCTGCCTCGTAGCCGTTGTAGCCATAGCTCGCGCCGCTTCGTGAGAGCAGGTGGACGATGGATGCGCCCTCCCGCAGATCATCGAGGCGCAGATCAAAGAAGCGGGCGCGCTGCCGATCGACGACCGCGACACATAAAGTTGGCTGAGCCCCAAGCAAGGCGGCCAGCGGCCTCAGTTGAAAACGGGACTGCAGATAAATGCGGGTCGTTCCCAGACGCGGAGGCAGTTCATAGTCCTTCCAGAAATTCTGGGCAGAGCATGCGAACACTGCTCTTCCCCGGGCTTGGCCGCGCAGGTTGGTTGCGAAATCAAGCACGCGATCGAGGTCGGCATGCAGAGACCCGTTCTTCCCCTGCGCTCCAGCGCTCTTGAGCGCCTCTTTCACCACATCTTTCGCTACGATGGCCTCGCTGCGATGCGACCGGTCCTGGGGAGGATCGGGCTGAAAGTAAAAACTCAGGGCGCAACCGCCCTTCGATTCGTCTGCCTGAAAATCGGCCAACTCACGGATTTCTTCCCGTGTCATCATCTCGATTTCTCCTTATTATTTGGATGCTGAAGCGCGAGTCTTGACGAAGAGGTCTTTGTGGAACTCTTTTGCCACAGAAGGCGCGTTGCGCACACAGTCGCGAGCGCGCTGCACGGATTCGCGAACCGCCTCCAGATGCCGGCCCGTGATCGACGCAATCTCGTTGAGCGAGAAGCCTTCGATTCCATAGAGAAGAAAAGCCTCGCGGTCGGTGCGGTCAACGCCCTCGAGTGCGACTTGCACCAGCGTCACCATCTCATCCGAATACGTGGTTTGCTCGGGACTCACCACCCGGCGATCCGCGATCGCACTCTCCCGCGTCCAGCCTTCGTCGGCCTGGTGGAATTGCAACGCCGACTCATCCGACGCCTGTACGTTTTGCGGGCGGCGACTGTCCTCCAGACGAACCGGCGACTCCAACTCATGGAGACGCGCAGTCATTTCGCCGATCGCTTCCAGCGCCAGCCGGTAAAGCCAGGGTTCAAGCGCCATTTTTTCAGGGCGGTCATGGTCACCGAGCGCGCGCGCGATCACCTCATTCACGACCTCCGGGGTAGCCAGACGGCCGTCGGGTTGCTCTTCCTCCGATTGCCGAAAATAAAGTTCGCGCTCCACGAAGCGCTCCAACCGGCCAAGGTTGGCGTTCACGTAAGACCCGATATCGTCCGGGGAGATCGTAGGCGCATGCACCGAGGCCAGCGTCTGTTCAAACGGCACGCCCGGCTCAGGAGACTCCTGCGGCCCTCCCCGCCATCGCCGCCACCGATGACTTGAGCGCAGCACTTCCTTGTGCCGGTTAATCTGCTGCATCAGGTCGTCGAAGGCTGTCTTGATGGCCGCAGTCGGGCTGGAAGCTTTCTTGTCGGCGGTCAACTGTCCAGAGGGCAAGCGCAGGTTCAGGGAGACCTCGGTTCCCTCGCGCGCGGAATTCTGCTCCAGTACCGCCTTCAGATGCACCAGTTCTGGCCGGAAGACCTGCAGGCGCTTCTGGATTTTCTCGATCTGGTGGCTGACTTCTTTTTCGATGTCGGGAGTTTTCTGGACCTTGTAACTAACGTGAACGTTCATTTTTCGAAGCCTCGAACGCGGGAAGCAGATCCCGTGAAGCTGCGGTCCTGACAAAACAATTGTACACCCGGTGGGAAGGGGGCAAGAACAGGGCAAAATGATCAGTCAGGCACAAGACTTGTGCAAGAAGTCACGACAGCACTGTAATTCAGATTAGCCCGTAATCCTGCCAGCGAGGTGCCCCATTCAAGCCGTCTTTTGGCTTGAGTGGGGAACCACTCTCTCGTGCCCAGCGGACTGAAACGCTATCAGCATTCCCGTCCGACCTGTCCCCGCATTACCACGGGCGCATGAACTGTCCACTCAGTCCGAAGCGTAGAATGATCGCGTGCACCGCCAAGCCACTGCTCGAATCTGCTGGTCCGGAATGGGTTTACCTCTGTTGCTCGTTGTTTGCCTGATTTCAACTCCCGTTCTGAGCTCATCTTCACCCATAAAACGGTCTGATTCAGATCGTGATATAGGAGCGATCGGGCATCGGAAGATCGCAAACAGGAGAGAGCCAGATTCGTATTCAATCGACACAGAGAAAAGAATAGGCGCAAAGTTGGCCAGCAATTTCGAACGATCCACCCCGCTCCTGCGCGATCCAGTAACTGCAGATTACATTGAGCGCCTGACCCATAGCGTGGCGCAGAATTCCGACACGCGCTTTCCGATCACCGTCCGGATCATCGATAGTGAGGAGGTGGTCGCGTTCACACTTCCTGCCGGATACCAGTACATCACTCGCGGACTTCTGCTGCGAACTGCTAATGAAGGTGAGTTGGTGAGCGTGCTTGCGCGCGGGATTGCCCATACCGCCCTCCGTTCAGCTATGCGCGAGGCCACCAAGGAGGCCGTTGCGAGAATTGCGAACACTCCCCTAATCTTCGGCCCATCTGATAAAAATACACCCCCTTCCAGTTCAACAGTTCGTTGGCTCCTAAAGACCAAATGGGAGGACGAATTCGACGCAGATTACTTCGGGCTTCAGTATCTTTACAAGTCCGGCTATGACCCCGAGTGCTTTCTCAATTTTGTTCAGACAGTATGGCCCGCCGATCCGTCCGGTAAGCCTGCGGCAACAGCGCTTAGTCAGTTTCCTCCCCTTCCAGAGCGGTTGAAAGCTCTTCAGGATGAAATTAGTGATGTTTTGCCAAAGCGAGATGGGGGAGTTACGAACACACCGGCGTTCGCGGATTTCCACGAGCACCTTCTGAAACTGAAACCTCCGAAGCCGGAGATGTAGTGTGGCGATACTCGGGTCGTCCCTTTGGAGCGCAGTAAATCAACTGACAGCTAGCGCTGCAGTTCATACGGGGGAGACCCGACAATGGATGAAACGTACCCGATCTGCGCGGAAAGACCTTGACTTAAGCCCAACTCTATCCTCAACTGAATGAAGGCACGCACGGTGCTGCCAGTCACCCGGTCTTTGAAAAAAAAGTGCCACTCGGACCGTCGATGCGATCTCCTCCGAGGCCATCGCCAGCCCATTCTCCGCAAATGGCACAAGCCAAGTCCTTATTTCAGAATACTTTACGATTAACTGTTTTTTTTTGAATACTTTGCAAGAAAGCGCGTAAAATCGGCGATTTTTCCAAGCTAAATCTTGTGCGCTCAATACTTTGCATATAAGTCTCTACCGCTCAAGACTTTGGCGGGAAAAGTAGCTAAAGTATTGATTCCAATAGACCGAGGGGGGGAGGGGGGAGGGGGTACCCCTTCGGGGGGCTATAGATTGGGAGCATCCCTGACAGAATAGACACTGCAACGATGGCGGGCGGAGTACATCTGAGCGCATGCGTCGTGCGATGAAGCTGTGATTCCCTGCCTCTAGTCTTTCATCAATTCCTTCGGCAGCGCTACCGGGAACGGCGGAAATTCTTCCGAGAATCCCTTGAACAAAGGCACCGTAACTTCCGAACGCCGGGCGCCATCGTGCACCGCGATCTTGTGGGGATTGCCTTTCGAGTAGCCTTCCCACAATGAAACGCCCGCATAGGCGCCATCTTTGCGCAGGATGTAAAACGTCATGTCGACGAACTTCAGCTTCGCCATATCGCCGTTGTAGTTGCGGACGATGCGCTTCAGCGCTTCCATTCCGGCTTCATGAGGAGACATGCCGTGGCGCATATTCTCGACGATGGTATGGGCTCCAGCAACCTTTATATTCTCTTCTCCGCTGCCGGTAGCTCCCGCCGAACCCACGTCCTGATCCGTGTAGCAGCCAGCCCCGATGATCGGCGAGTCGCCAACTCTTCCGGGAAGCTTGTATGAAAGACCGCTGGTAGTCGTGATGCCCGAAATTTCTCCCGTGTCGTTGAGCGCAGAACAGTGAATGGTTCCGGTGGGTGGAAAAATAACGCGGCGAATCGCGGCCATGCGAAACTCCGGTTCAATGCCAAGCGCAGCAGCGCGTTCGTCGAGATGCCGAATGCGTTCTTCCCAGAGCCGGGATTGCGGCTGGGTAGCCGGAGAAGGCGGCTTCCAGTTGGGATCGGCCAGGCCGGGACCCCACCAGTCATCGGTCGAGTGATACTCCTTCCACAGCAGCCAGATTTTGCGGGAGCGCTCGGTGAGAAGATTTTCTCGCGGAAAACCCATGGCAACCGCAAACCGTTCCGCGCCTTCGCCCACCAGCATCACGTGTCCTGTATGTTCCATGACAGCCTTCGACACCATCGAAACATTCTTGATGTTGCGGACTCCGCCAACTGAACCGGCGCGCCGCGTCGGGCCGTGCATGCAGCAGGCGTCAAGTTCGACCACTCCTTCTTCGTTGGGAAGACCGCCGAGGCCGACGCTGTCATCGTTCGGATCGTTTTCCGGACCCTTCACCACCTCGATCGCGGCGTCGAGCGTGTCACCGCCGTTCTTCAGGAATGCGAATGCATCGTCGAGATAGTTGCGTCCGTTATTAGCGCAGATGATGATCGGCCGCTTCGCGAGCGATCCCTCAGATTTTCCAGCTTCCTGCTCGTTTCCATTCGACGCATTCAACTTGGTAGCGAGCGAAGCGGCTACGGCGGAGCCGAGGAATCCACGACGAGTGATCGACATGCTTTCTCCCTGTGGTGAAACGGCGAGGATACCACGAACGATCTTGTGAATCAGCAGCTGCAAAACCGCAGCATTCGTTGAATGCCCTCGCGGAAATTGTCCGGCTCCGTAATCAGGCTTAGCACAAGATGCCCTTCGCCCTCGAAGTCATAGAAATGTCCGGGATGCACACTGACCTGTGCATGGCGCAACAAGCGGACCGCGAGATCTTCGTCGGTGCCGAGCACGGGCACGCGCAGCACGGCATACCATCCGCCGTCGACCTGCAGCCTGGTGCAGGCTGGATGGTGAGCAAGTTGACGATCCAGTTCGGCGAGATTTGCACGTAATCGGTCCAGCAAAATCGGCTGGATCTGTTTGCGTAGATCGAGAAACGTCTCAGCGGCGAGTTGCACGGGCGCATTCAGCGAGAGATAGGTATCCGAAATAACTTCAAGGCGACCACCGGCTTCGGCAACCATATCCTGGGGGCCACTGGTGACCAGCCAGGCCAATTTCATCTGCGGCAGCGCGGAGATCTTGGAGATTCCGCTGAGCGTGAACGTAAGGGCGTCGGCGTTCCCCGCAAAGCTAGGGCGTGGCTCGCCATCGTGCGCGTAGTCGAGGAACACTTCATCCACGATCAAGGCCGTGTTGTAGTGGCTGCAAAAATCGTTAAGAGCAGCGGTTTCTGAAACTGAAACATAGGACCCAGTTGGATTGTTAGGATGCACGAGGATCACAGCGCGCGATCGCGCCGTGGCCGCCTTGTAAAGCGAGTCGAAGTCAATTTGCCAACCGTGATCGTAGAGGAGCGGGTAAGGCACGAGTTTGACATCGCAAAGATCGGCAAGAAATTCAAACAGCGGATAGCTCGGCTTCAGCACAAGAATTTCGTCGCCCGGATTGCAGAGGAGACGGAAAACATACGAGTAGGCCTCGCTGGTGCTGGTCGTCAAAACGAGGCGTTCGGGATCGAGGTCGAAGATGCGGTGCGCCTCGTGATAGTAGCGGCAAACGGCGTTGCGAGCTTGCAGCAACCCGCGCGGCTGCGGATCGTAACGAAGCGCATCAGGATCTACCAGCGCACCGAGTACGACTTCTGGGTCGGGAAAGATTCCGGCTTCGGTTGGATTGGAAATGGTGAGGTCGAAAATGTCCTCGCCTGATGCGCGGACTTCTTTGAGGACACGGGTGAGGTCGTTAGGAGCGAGGTGCCAGTTTGTGCGGTTGGAGAACATGGGCCGATGTAATCAAGATGTGATCGAGTGGTGAATTCACATCATAGCGCGGCGGCTGAACCGGGGCATGGCGATTAAGTCGCAAAGGCCTCCTTATTCACAACATAAGGCATCTTCGCAATGTCGCCGCCGTAGTTCCCTTCCAGCACATCGCGGAGGCCTTGGACACATCGCCCGGCCATGCCCTTGTCGGGATCGGAGGACAAGCGAGTGATGCGGGCCGCGCTGGCGAAGTGCGGCAACAGGCGGCAGCGATCGGCGATGGCTGGATCGCGCAGCGGGGAGTCGGCAGGCAGAGGCTCTTTTTCGTAGACGTCGAGAGCGGCGCCGGCGATCCAGTTCTCGCGTAATGCCTTGGCCAAGTCGTTTTCATTCACCACCGGCCCGCGTGAGGTGTTGATGACCATCGCCGTTGGTTTCATCATGCGCAGCGTAGTTTCGTCGATCAGGTGATAGGTCGGAGTCTTGCTTTCGCCGTCGCGCAGCAGCGGGACATGAATGCTGATGAAGTCGGCGGTACGCAGGGCCTCATGCAACGTGGTGTAGCGAATGGTGGCTCGCTCGCGGCTGATGCCGCGCTGGAAGCGCAGATCTTTTACTTCCTGAATCGCTTTGATGTAATCGTGATTTTCGTACGCCGGATCGAAGCACAGGATGTTCATGTCGAATCCGGCGCACTTCTTGATGAAGGCGAGGCCGATGCGTCCGGTGCCGATGACGGCAACCGTCTTTCCGGTGACTTCATCGCCTAGAAACGGCAGAAAAGGATGCCAGTAGCCCCATTGGTTTTCCCGCGTCAGGCGTTCGGCCGCCCACAGTTTGCGGGCTAGAGCTCCCATCAGGAAGAAGGCGAATTCGGCGGTCGCTTCCGTCAAGACATCGGGCGTGTTGGTGAATGGAATCTTGTAGCGATTGGCGTCGGCGCGGTTGATGTTGTCAAAGCCGACGGCATACTGCGCAACTACTTTCAGCGTGCTGGCTCCGGCCGCGAAGACTTCGGCATCGATCTGATCGCGGAGCGTCGTGATTAGCCCATCCACGCCCGACTTTACTTTCTCGATGAGCAAGCTCTTCGGTGGAGCTTCGGGTTCGGGATAGACTTCGAGATCGTATCCCTGGTTGCGAAGAATGTTGAGGGCATCTCCAATGTCGCAGGTGGCAAAGACGCGGAATTTGTTCTGGCTCATGCGGTTTATGGTGCAGACCACGGGAGGGGTTTGAAATCACAATTTGCAACTATAAGGCAGTCCCACCCCGGGCTGGATTAGTGTATCGCAGTCAACACATGGCAATCGGTTCTAGACCTACCGGGTAGAGTAGGGGTCCTTCGACTCCGCGGGGCGGCGCGCTTCGCTTACCCCGCTCCGCTCCGGATGACACGGCTTGATTATTGCGCGGACGTTGCCGGTTAATGTGAAACTAAAGCTGGCTCGAAACTAGGTTCCAGTTGATTCCGGCCGCGGAGCCGCCGAGGCAGCCTGGGCG
>JBAQJU010000323.1:0-15766 GCA_049300475.1 Terriglobales bacterium
CCTCTTGTCCTTCCACATCAAAAGGAATGCTCAACCGCTCCTGAATGCGCTCCGCCACCCGAATAGCATCGCCGCAATCTCTGATGTCCTCCAACAGAATGGTGAATTCATCGCCGCCCAGTCTGGCTAAACTCGCTTCGGTTGCAACAAGGCTTGTACCTTGCGTCCGGACCGAGCGCGAAATCGTATCGACACCTCGAATGGAAATGCTCAATCGACGAGCGATCTGTATCAGAAGGGCGTCTCCTGCCGCATGGCCCAAGCTGTCATTAAAGATTTTGAATTGATCGACATCAATAAACAACACAGCGAACTTATAGCTCGTGTGCCTCTGGGATAGCGTAAGCACGTGTCGCACGCGATCTAGAAACAGAGCGCGATTCGGCAAGTTGGTCAGAGTGTCATGCAAAGCATTGTGCGCGATTGTCTCTTCCGCTCGCTTGCGATCCGTAATATCACGATTGACAATCACGAGTCTATCGATTCGACCCTCTTCATTGGGAATCGCAGTGGCAACTGATTCCAGAATCCGCCATGTCCCATCCTTGTGGCGTATGCGGTATTCAAGCCGCTCTCCTCGTCCAGTAAGTCTGGCTTTCTCCGCAGCCTCTAGTACGCGCTGCTGATCCTCCGGATGGATTTGCTCCATCGACGAGGTCAACTTCAATTCCTCCGACGAATAGCCAAGAACCTTCTGGTATGCAGGGCTGTTATAGAGCCGATTCCCCGCGCAATCGATGACTGCAATCATGTCGGCGGCATTCTCGGTGATCACTTCAAACAGTTGATTGCGCTGGATCAGTTCGCGGCGAATTCGCTGAAGTTGGAGTTGCTGGTAAACCGTGTAGATGTCAAATAGAAGCACAAGACATGCCAGCCCGCGTACCCATTCCTTGAGATTAAGCCACTCGGAGTTCTGTAAGAGATGACTGTCCGGAAAGGTCAGAGATACGATGCCTGCAGTCAACACTAATGTAACTGTGACAGCAAATCCCCACAGCCACCACTCGCGTGCTTCGACTTGACGCATCGGTCTCGTGCGGTATCGCGTATGTGTTTCGTTATTCAAGGCGAATCCGACGCAATGCACACATTAGAGATTCTAGTGTGATAACAATGCCAAGAAAGTGAAAGTTACGAAAGGCAACCACGACAGGCCCCCATTTCGCAAGGGCACCGGCTATCGCTGTGCGCAAAGCGTCAGCTTCTTCAATCGTGGAAACAGCGCTTCTCTTGACATCTCTAGCATCTGCACATGGAGAAGGTTATAGCAGATCGAGCATCACTTCTTGGCACTCCAGCACCCGCAAGGTGCGCTGATGGCGCGAACAGCACCAAACGTGGTCATCGTGGCGCACTGTCACCTTTCGTAACTATGGTTACGCTCCGCGCAGCAGTACAGTTACATTGGGATAAGCCGTTCATGAGCAGGCTGTAGCCTTGAAGGCTATCTCACCTAAAAAGTACGCCGACAATTAAGGCGCGGACGGCATTTATCGAGAGCCCTGTCTGAAATGGGATCGGCGGCGGTCAGGTGTTTGGTAATCAGTATCGGTTATTGGCCTTGAATATGTCCACAGAATACCGCCTCATTCTGGCATTTAGCTACGCAACCATTGCACTGTTTCTCGCAGCGGGTCCGAAACGGTTTTGTTTCCCAACCTTTGACCCGGCCAAGGTCGCGCTCGTGAGGAGTTCAAGTTGACAAACAAACACGTAGGGCTGAGGTTGGGCGTGGCATTTGCCGTCCTGATCGCCATTTTGCTGGGCATCGCACAGTTAGGGCTTCGACGGATGCAAATAATCGATGAGACCCTTAGCGACATCACTGGCAGGCAGGTAACAAATCTGCGGTTGGCACAAAAAGCGTTGGCGCTCTCCAATGACAACAACCGCGTCGTCCTGCAAATAGTTCTCGTGGATAAGAGAGCACTCGTCGAAGCGCTGCTGGCCCCAAGGTATGAAAATAGCGCGGCAATTACGAAACTAATCGACGAAATTGCAAGCCGCTGTCGGTCAGAGAAAGAGAAGCAACTACTATCTGCGGTAACAACGGCAAGAACACCATACGTGGAACACTACCTACGAGCTATCCATTTACTCGTCGATGAAGGGAGACACGACGAAGCGGTGGCGGTGGTGGTCAATGAAGCACTACCGGCCTTTTTGAAATATAACGTTGCTTGGAGCGAGTTCGTGGAGTTTCAGAAAAACGAAGTGGACGTAGCTGTCCAACAAGCCAAAGGGGATTACGCCACGGCCCGCCGCCTTGCTGTGCTGCTGATTGGGCTGGCTGTAGTCCTAGCTCTTGGGATCGCGGTATTCACAACTCGGAATACGGCCCGCGAGGTCGCTGCGCGAACGGATGCCGAGAAAAAGATTGGTAAGCTCAACGCGAGTCTCGAAGAAAGAGTGACGCAACGTAGCAGCGAACTTAGCGAAGCAAACAAGGTTCTAATTCTGCAGACTGCAGCTTTGGAAGCCGCCGCCAATACAATCGTCATCACAGACTACGATGGCAAGATAGTGTGGGTGAATCGGGCGTTTACTGCGATGACTGGCTACAGCAAGGAAGAAGTGTTGGGCAAGAACTTGCGCCTGTTGAAATCCGGGCAGCAGCCCGAAAGCTACTATGCCAAGCTCTGGTCAACTATTTCGTCAGGCAAAGTCTGGCAAGGCGAGCTTGTCAACAGGCGGAAAGACGGAACAACCTACGCCGAGGAGATGACGATCACGCCCGTGATTCAAAGGTCCGGCGATACGACCCATACTAGTTTCATCGCCATCAAGCAGGACATCACTGAGCGCAAGCGGGCTGAGGAATCACTGTTGTTCAAGACTGCACTGCTGGAAGCGCAGGCTGAGACGACAATTGACGGTATTTTGGTTGTGGACGAATCTGATCGCATCGTTCTGGCAAATAAGCAATTTGGGAGCCAATTCGGAATACCAGATGAAGTCCTGAGCACACGAGACGATCAGATCGTACTTAAGCATGTGAGGGATAAAGTCGAGGCCCCCGACGCCTTCGTCGAGAGGGTCAAGTATCTCAACAGCCATCGGGATGAAAAGAGCAGGGATGAGCTTAGATTCAAGAATGGGAAGGTTTTCGACCGATACTCTGCACCTCTCGTTGATTCAAAAAGCCGCTATCGGGGCCGAATCTGGTACTTTCGCGACATCACAGACCGCACACTCGCGGAAGATCGGGTGCAATACCTAGCCTATTACGATGCTCTCACGGGACTGCCCAATCGGACTCTTCTGCAGGATCGATTATCAAAGGCGCTCGCCAGTGCTCGTCGGCACGCTGGCAAAGTGGCGCTTCTGTTCCTCGACCTCGACAGGTTCAAAGACATCAACGACTCACTGGGGCACTCGGTCGGCGATCTCCTTCTACAAGGAGTTGCAGAACGACTTAAGAAACGGGGACGTGAAGATGACACCGTTGCTCGTCTCGGTGGCGACGAATTCCTGATCGCGTTGACTCACGTAAAGGACGTACCCGACGTGGCGGCTGCCGCTGAACGACTCATGGATGCAATGACCGCTGGATTTGTCGTCCAAGGGAACTCCATTAATGTCAGTTGCAGCATCGGCATCAGCATCTTCCCTGAACACGGTGCGGACTGTGAAACGCTGATCAAGAATGCCGATGCGGCTATGTATAGGGCTAAAGAGAGCGGACGCAACAACTTTCGCTTCTTCACCGAGGATATGAACGTTCAGGTTGTGGAGCGATTGACCTTGGAGAACAGCTTGCGACTGGCACTCAACAACAAAGAACTCTCTCTCGTGTATCAGCCGCAGATGGATATTAGCACAGGAAGGATTACTGGTTTGGAAGCGCTCCTCCGTTGGCAACACCCAGAGTTGGGTCCCGTGCCACCTGATAAGTTCATACGGATTGCGGAGAACACCGGATTGATTGTACCCATCGGTGAATGGGTGCTCAGGACCGCCTGCGCTCAGGCTCGAAAATGGCAAGATGAAGGGCTTCCCGAAGTGTCGGTAGCAGTGAATGTATCGGCGGTTCAGTTTCGGCAAGAGGACTTCTGCGAACTCATCAGGAGGGTGCTCAACGAGACGGGCCTCGGACCGCAATACCTCGAATTCGAGTTGACGGAAAGCCTCTTGCTGGCTAACGCAGACGTGACACTATCAGTGATTCAGGAATTAAAGTCCATGGGGGTAACACTAGCGATTGACGACTTCGGAACTGGCTATTCCAGCTTCGGCTACTTGAGACAGTTTCGGGTGAGCAAGCTGAAAATCGACCGCTCGTTTATTCGAGATGTCGCCGTGAATCCTGATGACGCGGCGATCACTACGGCAATCATCAGCATGGCGAAGAGTCTGCATCTCAAGGTGATTGCCGAAGGCGTCGAAGACGAAGCGCAAATGGCATTCCTGCGGGCACATCAGTGTGACGAAATCCAAGGCTATTACTTCAGCAAGCCGTTAGCAGTAGACGAGGTTGCCGCCAAACTGCGAGCCGACTATCCCGAGCTGCACGCCCGAGCACAAGCAAGCGGGAAACAATCGTGACAAGAGAGGTTTTTGAGGTGTGTATTTCACTATGTCGATAGGACTTGCACTCTTGGTGTCCGCTGATCCTCTGACCATCGGGAAGTTCAGCATTGCATTAGAAGAATTTTCGGTTTCTCCGGATGTCTGTCGGGGAATGCAAGAATCGATCCGCTTGTTAAACCGCCGAAAGTTCGAGGCCGTTATCGTTGACCTACAACTGGGAGAAGAGTGCGGATTGATTTTGGACGAAGTGCATGTTTCCCCATCAAATCGAACAGCGGTGACATTTGCCATCGGCGGCGGTGATGTGGACAGCACAGCATCTTTCCGCAGGAAGACAAGTTTCGTCTTCGAGCGCCCCCTTTCTATGCAGTCAATCCGCAGCACCCTCAAACCCGCCTACGGACTGATATTGAGAGAACGTCGGCGCTACTTCAGGTGTCCCATCTCGATCCCCATCACCATCCTGAGACGGAACATGCGGGAAGTTCGCTGCCATAGCGTAAATATTAGCGAAGGGGGTATGGCTGTGAGCACGGTCGTTCCGCTCAGTTCGGGAGAAGACGTGCAGGTTCAGTTCACGTTACCGGGTCACGAGATACCATTCGTGGCAGAATCGACAATCTGCTGGCTAAGAACGGGCCGTCTCGGCGTCCGCTTTGTGACTCTTTCGCCAGAACGCAAGTCTGAGCTACAAGATTGGCTTTCAAGAAAGCTGGAAGAGGCGCTGCCGGAATTCGTAGCCGATAAGTTTCGGAAGGCGGAAGGCCCCTCCATGTATAGGGAAAGTCCCGTCTCGTGAATCAGAAGATATTGTTCGTGAACCATGAACCAGCAGTGTTGAACTGCTGTAGGCAAACGCTGGAAAGCAAATTCGACATTGCAACCGCTGGCAGCGGTGAAGAGGGCTTACCGCTAGAACCCGGAGAGATTGTCAAGGTGGAGTGCGGTAACCGGGAGGCACCTTTCCGTGTGGCATGGTCTGGTGAGCAGGGTACTGCCGGGGCGGGTCAGGCTGGACTTGAGTGTATGGCAGCGGATGTAGACCTCTGGAAAGAGGACCAGTGGACCTGCGGCAACTGGACAGCGAACCCCTGATGGTGCTCGCGCAGTACAGAGGCGGATGTTGCAGGCAAAGGCATCACTGCTTATGGCAAGTTTGCAGGGAAGCCTCTACAGTCAGTACAGCAGCAAGCGCAGCACTGGCTCGAAAGATATCCCCCAATTACTCGCCTCGGCGAATCGCCACTTCCACAGTCACTCGGCGAAAGACCGTTATGCCACTTTCGTCTTTCGGGCGTTATAGCGATTCCACACGAATTCTGCATTATGTCAATTGTGGGCGCAACCCTCCCATACTGCTGCTGCAAAAGAGGTTCAGGTGAAAGATTTAGTGCGACCGCCACCGTACTGGGCCTGTTCTCGGATTGGGAGTGTTCCGTGGCCGAAGCTCGGTTGGAAACCGGAGATGTCTTGAGTCTCTACACCGATGGGATCACGGAGACAACTGGTCATGGTGGCGAAGAATTCGGCGAAGCACGTCTCTTGGAAACGCTGCGCAAGAATCGGGACCTTGAGGCGTCGGATATTTTGCGGAGCGCCGAGAACGCTGCGAAGCAATTCAGATTGGGCGAGCAAGAAGACGATCTGACGTTGGTGATCGCTCGTGCCCGATAATTGCGCAGGGGCTGACTTCGGATTGCAGTCTATTGATAATATCAAGCCGTTGCAGGGATCGTGAAACAGTTAATCAGGGGCAGTGATTGGTGCTGGCTGGGCCGATCACGATCAATCCTTTTCTTCGTACTCATCGACTTCTTGAGCGAATGGCTCACCCCAGATTTGCTTTCCCGGCTCCAAGCACTTAGCTCCCAGTTGCTTTTCGGATGAGCCCTCGCATGCTGTGATCCGAGTGACTCGGAATTGAGCGCGTGTCTGGCGGTATTGAATTACCATCTCGTCGCCGACCTTTATCTCACCTCGGTAACCACCCAGTTTTACGCCATGCTTACTGACATTGAGAGTATGCGCAAGATGGACATCTTCACTTCCGGCGATCCAAAATCGCACTGGTACGACCGATTTGGTTCTTTTCAACCGTCGGTCGCCTGTGCGAAATCGAGCCATGTTTTCGAGCCCCCTACGAATGGTCTGCGCCATTTGGTGACAAAAGTCGGTTATTGTCAGAACACTGCATCATTGTCGCAAAGCACAGCGAAGGCTGACTGGGCGAAGGCACGGGAGGCATTGTGGGCAGCCATATGCTTCAACATGTCCGTTGCCGATTGAATGGGCGTCTTACAAATCGTGTTCATGCTGATCGCGTGCCCGCAATCGTTGCATGTCATTAGAGTGCCGCCTACGATACTTCTGGTCGTGGTGTACATGCCTCAAGCCTACGCTCTATTGAGGGCCAGTGCCGAGGGCATTGGTACAGCACCCACGGATGTTGATTCGTTGATTCCTCAACATCATCTCGGCGTTCAATATTTTCACTTCTCAATGTTGTTCTGCGAATAGAAGCGGTGTCATTAATGTACGGGGATTATCGCCCGACGAAACGGTTAGCCGCTACTTGGCAGCAACGACCCGTCGTAGAGCAGCTTGATCCGAATCTTTACGAATCTTTTTTCGGGCACGCTGTTGCGCCAACGCTTGTTTCACTCGGCGCTTCGCTCCGGGCTTGAGGTAATAGGAGTGACGCTTCACTTCCTTAATAATGTCTTACGCCTGAACCTTGCGCTTGAAGCGCCGGAGAGCGCTTTCTATTGACTCGCCGTCTTGCAGTCGAATTTCAGCCAAACTCATCCCCCCTCAATATCAGGTAAACGACTGTCAGGCGTGGAAAATATCTCTAGGTCACAGCTTCGCGGCGAATCCCCACGCTTCCAGCTAATCTTGGGGAACATACTTGCTGTCTTTATGCTTTTGTGCCCATTCCTTCAGAGGAATCGAACTCCGATATTCCTTCTCTGATAGGCTCAATCGCCGCGCCATCTCCTCAAACGAACTCGGTGTATTGGGAACGTCTCCCCCAGCTTTGCCAAAATGTGAACTTCCTTTGCTTCGCAAACTTGACGACCTCATACGCATCTTAAGCTGAGGAGAGACGTGTACAAACGAACGAAGGTCACTGAATCTCGGATTGTACGATGCGTGCGACCAGAATTTCTAGTGACCCAAAACGAAAGCGCCCCAAAACCCTTTCGAGTCACGGGACGCCAGTTGAACAGCCCTCCCCCGAAGTCTGCTCACAACCACCCTACGTTCTGATGCTCACTGCGGGAATGGCTCTGATGGGCTACGTCGCCGCTGGGGACGCACTCGCAGGTGTGACTCGCATCACGGAATCGGAAGGATTTGATCGTCATCCTAGTCGCTTTATTATTCCATTCAGTTGCTCTGTCAGAGTCTTCGTGACCTCGTGGAGTCGAACAAGGCTGCCACGTTGAAATTCAATGTCAGTTCTTTTTAAGTCATCGGAGAGAGCTTGGCAAAGCTGGTAGGCGGCACGAATACGTTCTCCGGCTAAGAGCGAGAGCACACTCGTTGGTTCCTGATCGCTTTCCCTGCGGATGACATATTGCTGGGCAACCCATGCAGTATTTCTGACTCGATTTAAAGCATCCCGCAAATCCGCCAACACATCAGCGTCTACGTTGCTGGATAGCAATAGATTATGGAGCCCCTGAAGCTCCGCTATGCCATTCTTCAAGCGCGAGCGCACATTCGGATCACCAACTGTTGGCTGTGTTCCCGCTTTTGCCATCGCTTGGGGAGGTGACGCGATCTGTTCCTTTTTCAGCTTCCGCGCAGGGGTTGCCCTACGTCCCGTCGTCCGGTTCGGCATCGCACCCCCCCCTCGCTTTGGAGCATTTCATCATAAGCCATAGGGCGTGGCGACCTCGGGGTTATTTCCTGTTTTGAATTGTTTTCTGTACGACCGCATTTTGACTTCTTCACGATCCGTCAGTGTGTCGGAAGATGACTCGCGTGCACAATCGAAATTTGCTCGCGCAATAACCTCAAGCAGGGGCGGCAGGTACATACGTACTCGGGTGCGCCCGGTCGCACCGTGTGGGCACAGTCACGGCAAACGAACCGACCGTCCTTGTAAGCAATCATCGAACGGAATTCGATGCCCACCATGCAATGTGGGCAGCAGATGATCAGGGTCTCGTCGCTTGGCACAGGCACTCCCGTACACGAGGAAATGCACGCTGAACGCCAGACGACCCGCACCGTAACTCTGAGGAATCCGCAAAGTGCCGAATGGAAGCTGCCGAGAGTTCGGCAGACGTGCCGACGGGCGGGCAAAATGGAATCTGCCTAATTAGGTAAAACGTTTGTTACGAAAACGGAGCGGCACCACTTTGAAATACAGGAAGCGCGACTTCACTCTAACTGCAAATTACTGCGATGAATGATTCCATCGAGCAAACCAAGGAATCAGTCGTGTTATGATGGCTTCCCTTAAACTGGGCGCTTTTGCGTGTAGGAGGTCACTCATGTCCCGACGCTTAGTACTCTCTATGTCGTTAGTTCCGATTGTTTCCATCTGCCTGTTCGCACAAGGTGTTCAACCGTATCCCAACGCAATCACCGACCGACAGTTCTACGGCAAGACTCCGATGGCTCCGCCTCCTGCGAATACCGTATTCCAAGACCCAGACCTTGGAGGCACGATGGTTCGAGTTACTGACGGGAATACAAACCCAAAGGAGCCGGGTGATTTTTTCTTGAACCCTGATAGTGACGTGAATGAGTGGAGCGCCGACAACAGTAAATTCTATGTTGTTGCGGGCGGGGACTCCCTAAATATCGCCTTCGCCTTCGATCCTTCGACAATGAGCATCAGCCCCCTCCCCGGAGCCGGGGCAGGAGGAGGGCTGGTCATACCTTTGCGCGAGGGTCCGACCTTTAGCTTTGTGGACCCGGACCTGATGTACGGCACGGCCATAAAAGCGCCGCTGACCATCTCCACCTATCGGTTCTCAACGGGGAAAACGGAGCCGCTTGTCGATACCACAACCTGCGGCACCGAGCCGCCGCTAGTGGCTGGCCCGAAGCAGTCGAGTAGTGATACGACGCTTTCCAATGATGACAATCGCGTCACGATTTCTGCTGGTGCAAATTCGGCTGGCCACCGCCCCTTCGTGATTGTGTACGACCAGAAGCTCGGCTGCCGTTGGTACAACACGCAGACCGGACAGATTGGCGGGCAATGGGGTCCCACTGGGATGGTCTCCAGCCCTAACAGGTTCAACGTCAATCATGTAAAACTTTCTGGAAACGGTCAGTACGTAAGGATTGGTGTCGCTAGATTTGGTTTCTACATTTGGGATGTTACATCTCTGAATGTTGAACCCTGTCCGACCGGGGACGTAGGACTCCGTTGCAGCGGATATGCAGCAGTGGGTTTTGACAGCTACATCAATGCACCCGAAGTATTGGACGAGCTAAATACATTCCTCCGACCACTGGGAAACCTTGCTGACATGGCGCAACTGATCAATCCCCTGCCTCAGCCTTACTACAAGGGGATGGAGAAAACCTTCGCATGGACGAACGGAGCTTTGAATGGCAATGTTCCGGTCTGCGGTTCTACCTACAGTCCCTCGGGAGATGAGGAGGTCAAACAGCCTTATGACGGAGAGGTGTTCTGTATCGAAACGGATGGCGTGGCGTCTACCATCTGGCGATTCGCCCACAATCGAGCGGTCTGGAATCCGAAGTTCTATTGGAGCCAACCCTACGGTAGTATCTCGCTCGACGGACGTTTCTTCAGCTTCTCATCGAGTTGGGATTTGCAGCTTGGGACTTTCTGGGGAAACGATCCCCGATCCGATGTTTGGATCGTGAAGCTCGATTAAATCTGTGGTGGCATCTGCAAACGGCGAATGGACGGTCAAATGAGCTTTCGGTGGAACGTCTTGGCGGCAGCCATCTCTCTCGTTATCTCAACCTGCGGATATGGTGCGAATCAACCTCTAATCCCTCGCTTTGCCTACGTTGCCAACAATCAAGATGACACGATTTCAATCTTTGCCATTCGACAATCTAATTTGCGTCCTGCGGGCTACGTCTACAGCGGCTCCGGCAGCAATCCTCGTGCGATTGTTGTGACGCCTTCACAATCCTTTCTCTACGTAGCGGAAGGAAACATTGGGATCGGGGCATACGCCATAAACACGATGAATGGGAGCCTGACTCTAGTTTCGGGATCACCATTTTTAACCGGGGCTGAGTTCAGTATCGTGATGCATCCCAGCGGCAAGTTTCTGATCGCCGTGACAGGCAGCGCCCTTGTGGTCTACACGATTAATCCCAACACGGGGGCGCTGACTTCGGTTCAAACAGTGGCTGGCGATAGTCCGATATCGGCTGCAATCGACCCCAAGGGACTGTTCCTGTTCGCTGCGAATGTGAATTCAAACAGCGTGTCCGCGTTCACGATCAACCAAAGCAGCGGCATATTAACCCCCGTGACGGGCTCCCCATTTGCCTCCGGTCGGAGTCCGCAAAGCGTGGTAATTGAGCATCAGGGTAAGTTTCTCTATCTTCCAAATGGAAATGACGCGAGCGTTTCAGCGTACGGGATCAACCCAACAACAGGAGCTTTGACCGAAATCGTGGGTTCTCCTTTTGCCACTGGGTCAGTCCCGGTGGCTGCGGTGTCGAAGAAATCCTTCTTGTACGTGGGAAACTCAGCGGACAAGACCGTTTCGCAATATTCCATCGATTCTACGACTGGTGCTCTTACTCAGATCGCAGCGCCCTTTTCGACGGGCACGTCTGGACCACTCGGTCTAACCGTCAGTCCTGATGAACCCCTGCTTTACGTGGCGGATCATGATTCGGACGAGGTGATCGTGCTTGGCATGTTCCAGAATGGCGTTCTTTTCAATGAAAGCAGCGTTCGTACGCGGGGCAACCCGCTTTCGATTGCCCTCGCATCAGGCAATGCTGCGGTGGCTTACTCTCCAAAATATGTTTATGAATGCAACGAGACCTCCAATGACGTTTGGGGATATGGAGTCACAGCGGCGACTGGTTCATTGGCAGCCCTTGGAGGCTCTCCGTTCTCACCAGCAGGTAATTCGCCTCAGTCGGTCGCGTCCGACTTGAACGGGAAATTCCTTTTCACTGCGAACTCCGGGAGCAATAACGTCTCTGCATTCACCATCAACCCGCAAACGGGAGTGCTGGTACCTGTACCCGGCTCGCCCTTTCCGGCTGGCACAAATCCATCCACAGTGGCGGTGGACATCAGTGCTCGATTCGTTTACGTGACCAATAGTGGGTCGAACTCGATTTCAGAGTACTCCGTTGATCCGAATGGCGCTCTGACGGTTCTTCCGGGCTCGCCGTTTGCGATTTCTGGTTCCGCACCTCGGGCAGTGGCTATTGATCCGCGAGGAAAGTTTGTTTATGTCGCACAATCGAATACGATTTTGATTTTAGAGATCGACGCTCAAACAGGTGCTTTGCAAAGTATTTCATCCGTTAGCACTGGAAGCTCTGTGATAGCAGTTGCCGTAGCTTCTGATGGAAAATATTTGTATGCGTTGAACGGCTCCTCCGGAAGTGTTTATGCCTACGGTATTGACCCGGTAACCGGACAATTGTCATCCATTTCAGGTTCTCCATTTGCGGGTTCCGGCTCCTCGAATTCGATTTTTATTAACCCTTTAGGAAAACGACTGTACGTGGGGAATACCAGCACCATCAGGGGGTACAGGCTCTTCGACAATCTCGGCAATTTGGCAGTTCTTCCACAATCACCTTACGAGGGGGTGGCGGTCGCATCCGGTTTGGCCATTGACCAGTCTGACAGTTTTTTGTACGCGGCGAATAACTCTGGCAATTCAATTTCCGGTTTTCAAGTCGATGCGGCGAGCGGTGCTTTGACTCCGCTGACGACTTCCCCTTACGAAGCAGGCGCTAATCCTGCTTCCATCACGGTCGTTAACAATATTCAGTAGCTTGTTGGCGAGTGTGAAGTGAAGCGGGCCGTGCTCAGAGGATGGCGTATCCTAATTTTATCGTAACCGTCCGGTCGTGGCCATGTTGACATCGGTGAGCTTATAGAAGTGTGGGAAATAAGTGTCCACATAACAATGCGTGGACACTTACGGCAAGTGTGTCGGTGCTTGGATTAGGCAGCAGCGGTGGAGTAGGTCGGGCCCGCCGGGGCGATGTTCCAGGGCAGCAGGTGATCGGCGATGCGCGTCAGGACCTCGCTCAGGTACGCTTCAGGATCGAGTCCGTTGAGTTTCGCCGAGCCGATCAAGCTGTAGATGGCGGCCGCGCGCTCGCCGCCCGTGTCGGAGCCGGCGAACAAGTAGTTCTTCCGGCCCAACGCGACCGCGCGCAGCGCTCGTTCGGCTGCGTTGTTGTCGATTTCCAAGCGGCCGTCGTCGCAGTAACGCGTCAGCGCCTCCCACAATCCGAGCGCATAGCGGATGGCGGCCGTCGTATCCGACTTGCGAGAAAGCTTGGTCAGCGAGACCTCGAACCATTCGTGCAAGGACTGGAGCAAAAGACGCGCCTGGGTGGTGCGAACCTGTTGCCGTTCGTCCGGTGGACGCCCGCGAATCTCTTTCTCAATGGCATACAGGGCTGCGATTCGTTCCAGAGCCTCACTGGCGATGAGCGATGCGTGCGCTTGTTGTAAGTCGTAGAACTTACGCCGCACGTGCGCCCAGCAGGCGACTTCCTGAATGCGGCCATCCTCTTTATAGAGCTGATTGAATCCAGCGTAGGCGTCGGCCTGCAGTGCGCCGCGAAACGTGCGCAGATGTTGCTCCGGATGTTCCCCCTTGCGATCGGGTGAGTACGCAAACCACACGGCGGGCGCCGCCATGTCACCCGCAGGACGATCATCGCGCACGTACGTCCACAAGCGCCCGGTCTTGGTCTTGCCATTCCCCGGAGCCAGCACGGGCACGGGAGTGTCGTCGGCGTGCAACTTACTCGCCGCCATCACATAGCGGCGCAGCACTTCGATCAGCGGTTCTAGCAACTGGCTGCTTCCACCCACCCAGTCCGCCAGCGTCGAGCGCTCCAACTCGACGCCGTGTCGCGCGTAAATCTCCGACTGGCGATATAACGGCAAGTGATCCGCATACTTTGACACCAGCACGTGGGCTAACAGTCCAGGCCCGGCTACACCGCGTTCGATGGGTCGCGTCGGAGCCGCCGCTTGCACGATGTGGTCACACTTGGTGCAGCTCAACTTTGGCCGCACGTGACGGACCACGAAGAAGCTGGCCGGCAAATACTCCAGCATCTCGCTGACGTCTTCGCCCAGCTTACTCAACGCACCGCCGCAATCCGGACAAGCCGATTCCTTCGGCGTATGGGTTTGCGTTTGACGGGGCAGATGCTCGGGCAACGGCCGACGGGCCGGTTTCGCAGCAGCATTAATAAGGAGGGGAGATGCCGTGGCTGCAGACTTACTTCCCGGCTGGCTTGCGCTCTCCGCTGGTTTCGATTGCAGATCTTCCAGCCGCAACTCCAGTTGTTCGATCTGCCGCGCCAGCTTCTCCGACTTCCGTCCAAACTGCATCCGCTGCAGCTTGGCGATCAGCAGCTTCAGATGCTCGATCTCGCTTTCGCGCCACAGCAGTTGCTCGTGCTGCGCCCGGACCAGCGCTTTCAATGCCTCCGTCGGGAGCAGGTTCAGATCCGGAAGCATCGTGGTTGACATGCGCGGAGTATCGCATGAATCTTCGCGCTACGATCTTCTCCGCGCAAAAAAAGTTGTGTAAAAGAACCTCGCGCGTTACACCGACAGTTGCGGATCCCACGTCCGCTCCGGCCGCCGCCAGTCAATGCCTTCTAACAACATCGATAACTGCGCTCGCGTCAATGAAACCGTCCCGCTTGCCGCCTGCGGCCACACGAAACGCCCGCGCTCTAAACGCTTCGAAAATAGACAAAGCCCATCGCCATCGAACCACAAAACTTTGATCAGATCGCCGCGCCGTCCGCGAAACACGAACACCTGACCGGAGAACGGACTCTGCTCCAACTTGGTTTGCACCAGCGCGCTCAACCCAGTGAAGCCCCGCCGCAAATCGGTGACCCCCGCTGCGATCCAAACCCGCGTGTTCGTCGGCGCCCCGATCATCCCCGCAGGCACTCTAGCAACACCCGCAACAAACCCGGATCGGCGCCGCCCTCGATGCGCACCTGCGCGTGGCGCAGTTCGATGTGAATCCTGCCCGGCAAGCAAGTCGAGCCGGAACCCTCAACCCTGGGCAATGTCACCAGCGACGGCGAACTCTCGTTTACCTGAACCGGCAAGAGTTTGATTGCACCGCTGCCTCCCAGTCGCCCGGCGAGATACAGCCTGCGCCAGCCGAACACCTGGTTGGCCTTGACCCCATGCGTCCGCGCCACTCTCGCCACCGACGCACCTTCGACCAACGTCTCTTCGACAATCCGCCGCTTCTCCTCCTCCGTCCGCTGCTGCCGTCTCAGTTTGCTCCCGGTAGAACTCGCTCTCGTTGCGATCTCTGTCACTGCTGGCCTGGAAGTCTCCATCTCCGCTCCATGTGGACACTATCCAATCGTGCCCACAAAGCTAGAGTCTCCTCTCCTCACACCTCTGTCCAGACGGCCTCCGCCGGACGCTTACGTCGGTGCTTGAAGTATAGGAAAATCAAAATCTCGTGTTCGGCGAGAACGAGGAGTTGTGGCGAGGTCAATTGGGTGCCGTCTGTTGGAAGAAGCGATTCAGATCGTTCGACTCGCTCCGTGCGGGCGAAATGGGGCAGTTTGCGCGGTTGGTGCGGGAAGAGCGCGGAAGCCGATGCTCCTGTCGCGGGATCGGGGCAGTAGAATAGTGGTGATGTCGGCTAAGTTCTGATTAGGGAGACGACCTCGACGTATAGGAAAAACAAAAATCCATTTCAAAAGGACGGAATCGAGACGACGAGGTCGTCTCTCAACTGTCGGCTTGGCCATCGGGCGACCTGACAGGAACAACACCTGTTCAGAGGGAATTTGGATCGGCTTAAATCCAAGAGTGATCGTTGAAAACAATCTGGGCGCCTGTCCAGATTATTTCTGTCTCATGACTCCATACAGAGCTACGACTGTCCTCAGCGATCACCCAAAACCGGCCACTGATTATCACCTGAAAACCGGCCAACGAAAGTAGCGTCCGGGACATTGAATCCCGCGGAGGCTTGTAGGCTCCGTGGGCATGGCCAATGTCTTGAACGAA
>JBAQJU010000324.1:0-7251 GCA_049300475.1 Terriglobales bacterium
ACGAGCAGCTGCGCGAATTGTGCGATGAAGGCACGATCATCGTCGATGATTCGAATCCGCTGGAACTCGCGGGATTTCTCCAGGAGAAGGAAGTCGATCTGTTCATCGGCGGCGTGAAGGAGCGGCCCATCGCCTACAAACTCGGCGTTGGGTTCTGCGACCACAATCACGAGCGCAAAGAAGCCTTGGCGGGATTTGCCGGCATGGTCAATTTTGCGCGCGAGGTGCATTCCACGGTGATGAGCCCGGTCTGGCAATTCATGTCGCGCAAGCGGAAGGAGATGGCGATATGAGCGCCAATACGACCGCCGATATGAGCGCCGATATCAATGTGAGCGCGAGCCCGAACATCCTTCAGAAGCCGGCAGCGCCGCCTAGCTATGTCTCTACCCGGAATGCGTGCAAGCTGTGCGCGCCGCTGGGCGCCAGCCTGGTGTTTCGCGGAATCGAAGGGGCGGTGCCGTTCCTCCATGGCTCGCAGGGCTGTGCAACTTACATGCGCCGCTACATCATCAGCCATTTCCGCGAGCCCATGGATATTGCCGCTTCCGGCTTCAGCGAGTCCAGCGCCATCTTCGGTGGCGGTGACAATCTTCGCCGCGGTTTGCAGAACGTAATCGCGCAGTACAAGCCCAGCATGATCGGCGTTGCCACTACCTGCCTTTGTGAAACCATCGGCGAAGACGTCGCTGCGATGGTTCGCGAATATCAGGAGGCGCAAATCGACCTCCCGACGCCGCATCTGGTCCACGTTTCCACGCCAAGCTACAGTGGCACTCACGTCGATGGTTTCCATGCAGCCGTTCGCTCCGTGGTTGCGACGCTCGCCACACCGGAACCCGAGCCGTCGCATCATGTCAACCTGTTTCCGGGGATGGTTTCTGCGGCAGATCTTCGTTATCTCAAGGAGATTGCCGAGGACTTCGAGATTTCATCCATTGTGTTGCCGGACTACTCGGAAACACTCGATGGCCCTGCTCTCGATGCGTACCAGAAGATTCCTGCCGGCGGAACGACAATTCAAGGGATTCGCTCGGCAGCGGGAGCGCGCGCCTCCATCGAGTTCGGACGAACCATCCGTCAGCGCGACACGGCGGCGGCATTTCTGGAAAGCACATTCGGCGTCCGAGCACATCGTCTGGGTCTGCCCATTGGCATCAACGAGACCGACCGGTTCTTCTCGACGTTGAAAGATATTGCGGACCGGCCGGTACCCCGCCAACACGAAATGGAACGAGGACGGCTTATCGACTCCTACGTTGACGCCCACAAATACGTTTTTGGCAAACGCGCCATTGTTTACGGCGAGGAGGATCTGGTGGTGGGTCTGGCTGCTGTACTGGCCGAGATTGGAATCATCCCGGTCCTATGCGCCTCGGGTGGAAAGAGTGGCGCGCTCCGGCAGGCTATTGCGGAAGTTACGACAACCGTTGCGCCGAATTTGCCCGAGCCGCCCGAAATCTGCGATGGCGCCGATTTCATGTCCATCGCCGAGAAAGCGAAGCTGCTCAAACCCGATTTGCTGATCGGCAACAGCAAAGGCTACGGAATCGCACGCGATCTTGGAATCCCGCTGGTGCGCGTGGGATTCCCCATTCACGACCGCATCGGAGGACAACGCATTCTGCATCTCGGTTATCGCGGAGCGCAACAGCTTTTTGACCGCATCGTCAATGCGCTGCTCGAATACAAGCAGGAAACAGCCGAAATTGGCTACAGCTATATGTGAGGAGGCCGCGGTGGCACTGGACTTGACGCAACATCCCTGTTTCAACTCGGAGGTACGCCATCGCACCGGACGAATCCATCTGCCGGTCGCACCCCGTTGCAACATCCAATGCAACTATTGCGACCGTAAGTTCGACTGCGCGAACGAAAGCCGCCCGGGTGTGACCAGCAGTGTGCTCTCGCCCACCCAGGCGCTGGCATACCTCGATCACGCGATCGAGAAAGCGCCCTACCTCAAGGTGGTCGGCATCGCTGGCCCGGGCGACCCGTTCGCAAATCCAGAAGAGACCATGGAAACTCTTCGCCTGGTCCGTGAGAAATATCCGGAAATGCTGCTCTGCGTGGCGACGAACGGGTTGAATGCCGAACCGTATGTCGCGGAGCTCGCCCAGTTGCAGGTAAGTCACGTCACCTTCACAGTGAACGCCGTCGATCCGGCGATTGGAGCGCAGATCTATGCCTGGGTGCGCGACGGGCGCGCCATCTATCGCAACGAAGCCGCTGCGAGTCTGCTGTGGGAGCGCCAAAAACGAGCGATCGCGGCGCTGAAGAACAACGGCGTCATTGTGAAGGTAAACACGATTGTCGTGCCCGGAATCAACGACACGCACACCGAGGATGTGGCCATTGAGATGCGCGCGCTCGGCGCCGACATCATGAATTGCATCCCGCTCTATCCGGTGAAGGACACGCCGTTTGCAGATCGCGAGCAACTGGGCGCCGAACCCATGCGGCATTTGCGGAAGACGGTACAGGCTTACCTCCCACAAATGGAGCACTGCACGCGTTGCCGGGCCGATGCGGTTGGCTTGCTGGGGGAACCGCAGCGCGACGATCTGGTCACGCTCATGCGCGCGTGCGCCGACGGAACATTCGACTCGCAGGATCGCCCTTACGTGGCGGTCGCGAGCATGGAGGGTTTCCTGGTCAATCAGCATCTGGGAGAAGCAACCCGACTCTGGATCTTCGGTCCCGGCGATCCCAATCCGCGCCTTATCGACACTCGAGCCACTCCGGAACCTGGAGACGGCATGGGACGCTGGCGTGAACTGGCACAAGCGATTCAGGATTGCCGCGCAGTGATCGTCGGTGGCATCGGCCGAAAACCGCGCTGGGCGCTGGAAAAGGCAGGCCTGAAGGTAATCGAAATGTCTGGGCTGATTTCGCAGGCGGTCTCCACTCTGTATCAATCTGGCGACGTGCCGGCCTCGATGCGCAAACCTTTTCGCGCGTGCGGATCGGAGTGTCAAGGATCGGGTGTGGGTTGTTCATAAGGGTTCGAAAGGAGTCACCATGGAAAAACCGGAGCATCACATTCTTGTGTGTACAAGTTTTCGCGTGGCGGGTGAAGCCAAAGGCGCTTGCCATCGTAAAGAGTCCGTCTCCCTGCTGCAATATCTCGAGACGGAAATCATCGACCGCAATCTGGACGCCAGAGTTTCAAGCACGGGGTGTCTGAAACAATGCGAGCATGGGCCCGTTATGGTCGTCTATCCCGAAGGCCATTGGTACGGCGAAGTCAACGAAGAGAAGATTGACGAAGTCCTCGACGCGATTGGAGAGGGTAGAGTCGCGGAAGGCGCGCTCGCCTAGAGAGGCGGGTCGGAATATCGAGAGCAAGATGAGAGCCCGCAACGGCAAGGTTCCGTGGATCATCGACACTACGCTGCGCGACGGCGAGCAGGCCGCGGGCGTTGTCTTTTCGCAGGACGAAAAACTTGCGATGGCACGCGCCCTCTGCGAGCTCGGCATCCCGGAGTTGGAATGCGGCATTCCAGCCATGGGAGAGAGCGAGCGCGAAGACATCCGTGCGTTGCTGGCGCTGGAAATGCCCATCCGATTGACCGGGTGGTGCCGGGCGACGGCACACGACATCGAGAGCGCTCGCGTCTGCGGACTGCGTTCGGTGCATATCGCATTTCCTGTCTCGCATACCCAGTTGTGGACCATCGGCAAGACGCGCGATTGGATCGCGGAAGAGTTGCCGCGCATTGTACTTAAAGCGCGTGCCCGCTTCGATCACGTATCCGTCGGCGCTCAGGATGCCTCGCGCACCGAACTGACCTACCTGCGCGAGTTTGTCGCCCTGGCCTGCGGTAGTGGCGTCAACCGCGTGCGTATAGCCGACACGGTGGGCAGATGGAATCCGATCGAAACATATGAGGCATTCCGTGATCTTCGCGGTGTTGCCGGTGATACTCACCTGGAGTTTCATGGCCATAATGACCTTGGGATGGCGACCGCGAACACGATCAGCGCAGTCCAAGGCGGTGCGAATTGCGTCAGCGTCACCGTGAACGGATTGGGAGAGCGCGCCGGCAATGCCGCACTGGAAGAGGTAGCCATGGCCTTCCGCCACTCGCTCCGGCTGGATCTGGCGCTGAGAACAGAGCATCTCGCCGACTTGTGCGCGCTCGTGGCGAAGGCCTCAGGCCTCAGCATCCACAACAACAAACCCATCACCGGCCAAGCAGCCTTCCTCCACGAATCCGGGATCCATTGCAGCGCGCTGCTCAAGGACAGGAAAGCTTATGAACTTTTCCCTGCGGGTGAAGTGGGACGGCCGCAGCCGGACTTTGTCATCGGCAAACATTCCGGTTCCGAGGCGGTCGTGAATGCCTTGGCTCGGCAGGGGATTCTCGTGAGCCGAAAAGAAGCCTCACAAATGTTGCCTGAAATCCGCCGCCGCTGCGTAAGGGTGAAATCGCCATTGCAGGTTGCAGACCTGGCGGATTTCTTCAAGACGCCACGACGCCAGGCATGAAGTTGCGGGCGCGGTAGAATCGGTTTCAGACGGACGTTTTGGACGTGCACTTCAAAATACTCCTGCGAAAAGAGGGGGGCGAGCACGCTCGATGATAAATTCTGTAACCATTAACCACAAAGAACAAAAAGAGTACCCACACCCGTGTCACATCGCCAAGTGTCCAAATCCTGGCCGCTATCGACTGTACGCGGTGATCGGCTCTGATGAACTCCCCGACTGGCAGGGGCAAGCGATTTGCTCGAAGCACCTGGTGGAAGAAGCTCGGCATCGTCCTGAGATTCTGATGTCGCTGATAGATGCTCTTATTGATGCAATGGAAGAGCATCAGATCCTATAGCAACGATCGCTGTCGGAAGGAGTAATCTTCGTGAAGATCAGTGCACGTAACGCGCTCGCCGGGACCATCACAAAAGTCACGAGGGGGGCTGTCAATGCAGAGATCGACCTGACGCTCAAAGGTGGCGAGAAAGTCGTGGCAATCATTACCATTTGCAGCGCGGATTCGCTGGGCCTGAAGGAGGGAAAACTTGCGTATGCGATCTTCAAGGCTAGTTCGGTCATGATCGCGAAAGACCTTCGATCTGGTCAGTTGAGCGCTCGCAATGTTCTTGGCGGAAAGGTTGCAAAAGTTCAGGATGGCGCGGTAAATAGCGAAGTGACCGTAAAGCTCACCAGCGGTGCCGACGTGGTCTCGACCATCACGAAGGAGAGCGTCAAGTCCTTGGGGCTGACAACTGGCGATTCCGTCTCGGCCATCGTCAAAGCTTCCAATGTCATGGTGGGTGTCGACCATTGAGCCTCAACGCCGTCGTCGTCGGTTTTAAGCGTACCTGAATCACCGAATCGCATATGCGGTTAAGTACAGCTCGACAGCCACAATAGAATCCATGGGGCTTCCCAGAATAACCACAAACAGAAGCATTGACTTCAGCGGGGAAAGGCCCAAGCTTCAGGAGTAAGGCCTGGAAGGTGCCGGATCGGGAGATCGGCAAGCCCGGGAAGAACTGCGGCCAGATAGTCGCGCACGGAGATTCTCAGCCGTCTACAGCTTTCCACGACCGAGAGAATCGCCGCAACCTTCGGTCCCGCCTGTGGGCTGCCGATGTGCAACCAGTTCTTTCGACCAAGAGCCACGGGACGCATGGAATTCTCCGCAAGGTTAGTACTCAGCTCTAATTCCGGATACTCCAAGAAGCGGGTGAGCTTTTTCCACAGTGTGAGCGCGTATTGGCAGGCCTTGCTGAGGGCGCTGGAGGGCAATGCCATGGACTGCGCTGCTTCGATCCTGCGACGAATCCCGTCCAACAGTGGTTTCGCTCTTTCCTGACGACGAACATGGCGCTGCGCAAAACCGAGAGCCTTGCGGCGAGCTTCTGCGTCGACAGAAAATAACTCGTCCATTCGTGCCACAATCGAAGTTGCAACCGGGTCTCGGGGATTAAGTTGCACCGCTTCGAAGAACTGTCTTCTTGCATGAGCCCAACACGCGGCATGTACCATTTTCTTCCCGCCGATCTGGTCATACGCGGCGTATCCATCTGTTTGCAGAATGCCTTCGAACGGCCCCAGGAACCGCTTCGGTCCATCGCGTCCACGGCCTAGACGAAAGTCGAACACCACGCTTCCTCCGGGGCGACTGTATTGCCAGAGGTAGGCTTGGTGGTTCTTCCCACGGCCCTCGCGTGTTTGCACATCGACTGGGGTTTCGTCCGCCTGAATGTAACTTCCGTTAATCAACTTTCGTCTCATCGCGGCTACCATGGGAATCAGCAACTCGCCCACTTTGAGGACCCAGCCGTCAAGCGTCGCGCGGCTGATTCCCAAGCCGATGTCTCTTTGCAGAATCACGCTCTGCCGATGTAGGGGTGTGTGATTGCAATACTTGCTGACGACCGTGTCGATCACGATCCGGTCACTCGCCAAGCACTTCTCGATGATCCGTGGTGGCAGTGGGGCCGAAACCACTCCAAGGTCCTCACACGACCGGCAAGCCCGTTTCTCTCGTTTCGTGACCAGCACAAAATACTTCGCGGGCTCCACATCGAGCTGGAAACTCTCCTCGTAGCCGATCACGACCGTTTTCTTCCCGCAGCGTTTGCACATGCGCTGCTCCGGCGTGCAAGGCAGAACCCGCTCGACGCGAGGAAGATTCGCAGGCAACTCCTGGCGGCCCGGGTGCTTGGCCGACTTCTTCGTCGAGCGATGCGCCGGCGCGTGCTCACTCTCCGCCTCCTCGGTCATTTCAACGATGACAGGCTCAAGCTCGAACAATTGCATTTGCGCCTGCGAAAGTTTTTCTCCGCCCGCACCATACTTCTCGATCCGCAGCAGCCGTAGTCGCTCTTCCAGTACCCAAATCCGCAGCTCCGCGTACTGTAGCTTGCTCTTCAGTTGTGCGATGAGTTCCAGGTCGGCTGGCGCTGAAGGAATGGAAGGCGCACTCACAATAGGTTAATGATTTACCAGAGTCGATCGAAACGTTCAAGCAAGCTTATGCAGCACATCCTTCTAGTGGAGCTTTCCGGTACCACCGCTTGTGCTTCGTTTTGGCGAGATCGATACCACCTAGTAATAAGGAGAGCTCCTCGTGACTCAGGACGACCTTGCCCTGCGCATCGCCGGACTGCGGCCAGGTGAAACGCCCCTTTTCTAATCTCTTGGCACAAACCCAGAGTCCGCTGCCATCCCAGACGAGGACCTTCAACCGATTGCGCTGGGCGTTGCAGAACAAGAACAGGTGCCCGCTCAGAGGCTCA
>JBAQJU010000325.1:0-2419 GCA_049300475.1 Terriglobales bacterium
ATTAAGTGTCGGCAAGAAGCATAAACCACAGGGTTCACAGAGGTGCACGGAGGACCGCAGGTACTTGATCAGAGCTTCCCTAGTTTGGCGATCGCGATGCCGGCGGTCGCGACAGAAGGTCGATCACCATCCTGTTGAATTTTTCCAGGTCCAACTCCGTCTGCACATGCACGATCTGCTCGCCGAGTCCGGGCTGGTTCGCGGGAAGCCATACGAGCGTGTTACCATAGCCCGCTCCGTGCGAGATGTCGATATCCATCGCCAGCATTTCTTCTTTGGTGATGAGGCTGGGATCGAGCCAGGCGGCGGCGGCGAGTTCGTCCCACAAAAATTCCTCGTCGGCCCATTTCCCGATGTACTGCGCTGTCGGCGTCCCCGATTTGGCGATCTCATCGATCATCGCCCGCGTCATGTGCGTCTTCACCGAGATGTCGACGGTGGTCACGGTGATCTTCTTCCAGGGCGCGCGCAACACGATGTGAACCGCTTCGGGATCCCACCAGAAATTGAATTCGCGCCGGTTCGACTGCACCCATTCGATCGGCGCAGCCGGCTGGATGCTTCCACCCATCACCACCAGTTCCTGCGCGAGTTCAGGGAAATGAGGATCGAGGCTGATGGCCTGCGCAAGATTGGTCAGCGGCCCGGCTGCATAAATCGTCACCTCGTGCGGATACTTATGCACCATCCGGATCATGAAGTGCGCGGCATCTTCGGCTTCCGGCTTGAGCGTCGGATTGCCCTCCGGCAAAGGGTTCGGCACCTCAAACGGTCCGTGATAGATGCCGGAATTCCAGGCGCCTGCATTGTTCGTGCCGGTCACAGAACGGATCTTGTGCTCGTTCCATGCTCCCTGATAGGTGACCGTGCCATAGAGTTTCTGCCAGCGCTTGATTTCCTCCTTGCTGTTGATCAGCGGGAACACTGCGCCGGGATACACCTTGATGTCGGAATGCCCCGTAAGTTCGAGCATGCGCAGCGTGTGTGCGACTTCTTCATCGCGCCATTGATCGCCGCTGACAATGGTGATGCCGAGCGTCTCAATCCCCGGCGACTGCAGCATCAGCAACATCGATTGCTGGTCGGTGGTGGCCGGACCGCGGCCGTCCTGGTCGAGAATCACTTTGCGGCGCGTCTCGCCCTGCGCGAAAATTGAAGCAAGAAAAACAATGATGGCAATAGCAAAAATGAACGAAAGCTCGCGTCTCACGTGCTCGCTCCTGAATTGTGGGTTGAACGCGCGACGAGTATACGCCATGCTCTACAATGCCAAGGTTCGTTAGGTAATTTCATCGTCAACTTGGGGATTTCGTTCTGAAGCAGACCGGCAAGAATCATCCGGTGAATATTCGCCGCCGCGAGTTCCTGGTTCGCTGCTGCCAGAGCGCGGCGGCGACCATGATTCCTCTGCGCGGCCTCGGCCTCGGCCTGCCCTCGCTCGCTGCTTTTGACAGCCAACTGGAGCGCGTGCCAGACGGCGAGTTTCAGCTTCAGCCCCACTACCGGATGCCGATGCCGCTTGATGCCCTTCTGCTGCAGACGCAGGCCGGTCTCGACGATTTCGTCACCGAGAAATACGCCGATCAGATTGCCGCAGTCCTCGCAACGTGGAGTTCAGGCCTCTTGCGGTCGCCGCAGGATATGACGGCTTTCGCCAACGTTTTGTTGCCGAATTTCTCCGGCGCTTCGCTCAAGCCAGCGGAGTCGCACGTAGTGCGGCCAGGGCCGACGATTGAAGTTCGTCACAACAAATTTTCCGAGACTCCCGCACTCGCACCGGGGCCATTTCTTGCAAAGCTGCGAGCCTCGCTGAGCGCTTTCTCCAGCTTCATCACCGCCGAATTTCAGGTGACGAGCATAGCTACAAACAAAGGCGCGACTGCTCCTCCCCACCAGTTGCGGACGCGCGTGCGTTATGAATTAGTAGGCGCGGGCCGCGACTTCCACCGCGAGCAACGCATCGGCTCCTGGGATCTGGTGTGGGAAGCCTCGCCGGACAGCGACTTTCGGCTGCTCGACTGGCAGACGCTCGCGGAAACGCAGAGCCGGTCCACCGCGCCCGGCTACATTGACATCACGAGTGCAGCGCTCGGCGCTAACGCGTCCTACTCTGCACAACTCTTGCACGGAACCGATTATTGGCGGACTGTGCTCGATGGCGCGTGCGGCATCGACATCTACGGGCACAACGGGGTTTCCGCCGGCGACATCGACGGCGCTGGCTTCGACGACCTCTACATCTGCCAGCCCGGTGGCCTCCCCAACCGCCTCTATCGCAATCGCGGCGACGGAACGTTCGAGGACATTACCGATATGTCGGGCGTCGGCGTTATCGACAATACGGCATGCGCGCTGTTTGTGGATGTCGACAACGACGGGCGGCAGGACTTGATCGTCGTACGGGCGGCGGGTCCTATGT
>JBAQJU010000326.1:0-2997 GCA_049300475.1 Terriglobales bacterium
GCGTTCGATAGGTGTGCCGAAAGCTGTGCCAGCCCACTCCTTGCAATCCGATCTTTTCGCCTGCTGGTCGCAAGTAGTCTTTCTGAATGGCATCGCCGTGGACTGGGCGTTTCGTATCCGCATTAGCGAATAGCCAAGCCTCCGGCGTTTCGACACATCGTTTCCGCCAATCCTCCAGAACGGACACTAGCTTCGAATCCAGAAAGACTTCGTCCTCAGAAGCTCCGGTTTTTCCGCCGTTCCAGACGTAGCGGCCCACAATAGATCGGGTCAACGTCAGTATCCGCCCCTTCAAATCAAAGTCCTGCCACTGCAATGCCCTGATCTCACTGATGCGCAAGCCCAGGCACATTGCAATCATGACCATCACTTGAATGTGGTACGGAAGCTCTGCGAGAAGAGCCTGATATTGCTCGACCGTAAGCACAACTTTCTTGCGAACACGTTTCGTCACGCCCTTGATTTCGACTAACTGCATCGGGTTTCTCTGAGTCTCCAAAATTTCCCATTTCATCGCGTACTCAAGAATGCGATGCAGGAGACCCTTTATGTTGGACTTCGTTTTGGGAGAATGCTTTAGCTCCTTCAACCACTGTTCCACCTTGAGGGGCTTTTTCACTTCGGCCACGGGAACCTCGCCCCATTGTGGCAAAATGTGTCGCTTCAAAATGGATACATAGGACTTCTTGGTTGAATACCGTTCTGGCATTGCTTCGTGCATGTATCGCCTTACCAATGCTCCGAACGATTGACTGGAAGACTTTTCCATCCGCTGGTATCGAAACTCTCTCGACCCCAGCCAGGCATGATCTTCCGTTGGCCATCCTTCCGCATCTCCCGCTAACATTACGCTGCGCTTTCGCGTAATGCCCATCTCGTCCGTCTCGTAAAAGCGCCAAACCCAGACATCCGGGCCTCGCGTTCTCTTCTTGCGGACAATCGTGCCCACGTCTTGCTGTGTGCGTTTCAAGAAGCTTTCCTCCTTAAAGCGCGCACGGATGACGCTTCCGACTCTACACGACAACGCATGTGTGAAACTAGCTCTGAAATTCGAAAACGCCAGCGCTTGCGGACTCCGTTGCCTATGGGATGTGCGGGAAGCCAGCCCTCCCGAGCCATCTTCTTCACGGTCACCGGGCTGATCTTCAGAAAATTTGCTGCTTCTTCGGGCGTTACGAAGGGTTCGTTGTCGTCGGCTGGATTCATTTTCTACTCCGTCCCGGATCTTCCGACGGGCCCAATTTGCTGAGCGTGCAGCAATCATTGCGACGTAGGTCGTCTGACCGGGGAGCAAACGTTGCACTTGACACTAACCCACATGTACCAATACAGTCAATACGTAACGTTACTAATTTAGTGAGGCTGACCCCTTGGCCGACAAGACCCCAATCCTGCAGCAGCCGGTGATTTCCATTCGGATTTCCGACGAGCTGCGCACAAGGCTTGAAACCTTGAAGGAAATCATGGCCGCCAAGAGCGGCGAACCCGTCTCAACATCGGAGGCGGCAAAGCAGCTCCTTGAGTCCTCTAAAGAGGAGCGATTGGAGTTCGTAAATCTACTCTCGGAGCCAACCGATTCCCTGGTTAAGATTCGCGGGAAGGTAGACGCAAAGCTGCCGCTTTCCCAAGCCGAATGGACCCTGGTTGCCTACTACTGTCAGCAGGGTGCAGAGCTGTTCGCAAATACCGGCCAGACGGACATTTCCTTTGAATCTCTCGCCGCAATTCTTGAAGCTTTCCTTGCCGTTTATGGACTTGTATCCAAACAGAGAAAGAGGGGTCCGATGGCCCCTTATCTCCTCACCAATCTGCCCTCTGAAAGGCAAACTGCGGCGAAGCCTTCGGAAGATATTGCAGACGACGATGTACGACGGGCCGTGAACCGAACCATTCACGCGCTAAAGAACGCTGACAGCGAGACTCCGCGACCGATCCATACCGCTCGACTTCTCTACATGGTTCTTGACAACGAAAGGCTTCTAAACATCGAGAAGCTGAATGAAGCGCTGCGACCGTACTGGCCGATTCTCTGGCGCGTGTGCGCCCGTGGCCACTATCTCCGCCATGAAGAACCCCTACGGGATGGTGCATTTTGGGGTGCCGATTCTAGGTTGAGAAATCCTGGGCCATTGCCATCGTTTCAGGAAGGCGAATACCGTCTCGAATTTCACCGGGGGCCGGCGACGGAATTTTCCGTCTGGTTGTGTTTTCCCGGAAGGTTTGCTCTGCAATATCCGCTCTACGATTATCCACGGATCGCGGAGCTTCGGACGATACTGGAAGGGTTGGAACTGCGCGACACACTGATCTTCTGGGAAGGTCGCTATTTCCTCGCCTCCACGTGGCTCGACGAAGAGGAAAAGGTCGGCGTCGAGTTTCGCTCTCGGGACAATGGGATCCGCATCTTGTTTCGCCACGACGATTGGCGGGCAATTCAAAGTCTGTTTCGCCGTGGCTGGCAGGCGCCAGAAGTGGTCCGTCTTTGGAATGCGTTGGCGAGGGAGTATGGCGAGCTGTGAAAGGCGCGGTGCTTCGCACCGGCAGAAGTATGGACACGTCACCCCCAAGTTGGGAACTGGGGAGCGCGCGTTGGCGCTTCGATGTTTACGCCGGTTAACTTTCGCTGCATCAACAAAATCGGCGATTGGCTGAATGAGCGCGGTAGCGAACGATCAAGTTTGTTTGCGACAAAGCGCCGCCAATCGTCGATCAGGTAAACGCGTTGAAGCGCAAGAGCTTGCTGTGAACTAAGAATTGCACAGTTTAGTCGCAGCGGAATTAAGCGCAGTAGTGCAACAAGGCGGTTCGTCCAATGAGTAGTCCCCGCGTTCAAGCTAATCCCCAGTCCAGTTTGCCGTTCGGAGAAGAGGCGAAGCCGGGCTTCCGCACCAAGACCGCGGCCACGAGACTGACTCCCGAAGAACTAGGAGAGATAGAAGCTGCCGCCGAAAGCGCGGGACAGGCTCTCTCCGAGTGGCTGCGCGGGACCGCTCTGTG
>JBAQJU010000327.1:0-12999 GCA_049300475.1 Terriglobales bacterium
AGCGGGACAGGACTCACCGGTGGCCCAATCACCGCCAGCGGAACCCTCAATCTGGACACGGATTTCACCGATGCCCGATACTTGCAGCTTGCCGGAGGCACTCTCATCGGTGGCCTCAGCGGAACAAGTGCCACCTTCACCAGCACACTCTCGGCAGCCGGCGCTCTGTTGCCCGTAACCGATACGGCGACGGCGGCGCAAGGCTTCACTTCCAACCCCTTGGACTTGCAGGCGTCCGCTTTCAACAGCGACAGCTCATCGGCGATCACGCAGCTCTTCCGCTGGCAGGCCGAACCCACGGGAAACAATTCTTCCAACCCCTCCGGCTCATTGAACCTGCTGTTCGGGTCCACTGGAAACTCTCCCGCGGAAACCGGCTTGTCCATCGCGAGCAATGGCTTAATCACCTTTGCCCCTGGACAGACATTTCCCAGTGCTAATGGTGGCACCGTTACAACGATCAATACCGGCGCGGGTCTTACGGGAGGACCAATAACTGGCAGCGGCACCATCAGCATCCCTTCCGCCGGAGTCACAAACGACCTGCTGGCTAGCCCATTCGTCACTGTACAGGCTGGACCCGGATTATCGGGCGGCGGCACGGTCGCCTTGGGCGGCACGGTCACGATCACCAACGCCTCTCCCAGTTCCGGGGGAACAGTCACCAGCATCAGCAGCGGAACGGGACTGACTGGGGGCCCAATCACCGCCAGCGGTACCCTCAATCTGGATACCAATTTCACCGATGCGCGATATTTGCAGCTCGCCGGAGGTACACTGACCGGCGGCTTGAACGGAACGACTGCCACCTTCACGAGCACGCTCTCCGCAGCCGGCGCACTGTTGTCTGGAACCGGCACGGCCACGGCAGCACAAGGCTTCATCTCCAACCCCTTCGACTTGCAAGCGTCTGCCTTCAACAGCGACAGTTCTTCGGCCATCCCGCAAAACTTCCGCTGGCAGGCTGAGCCCACGGGGAACAATTCGTCGAATCCCTCAGGCTCGTTAAATCTGCTGTTTGGGTCGAATGGAAACGCGCCCACCGAAACCGGATTGTCCATCGCGAGCAATGGAGTGATCAGCTTTGCTCCGACTCAGACCTTCCCCAGTAGCTCCGGAGGCACCGTTACCAGTATCAACACCGGCGCCGGTCTGACGGGAGGGCCGATCACCAGCAGCGGCACCATCAGCATCCCTTCCGCTGGAGTCACGAACAATCTGCTGGCCAACCCATTCATCACCGTTCAGGCTGGCCCAGGATTGTCGGGTGGTGGCACAGTCGCTTTGGGTGGAACGATCACGCTCACCAATGCCTCTCCCGGTTCCGGCGGAACCGTTACCAGTATCAACACCGGCGGGGGTCTGACGGGAGGGCCAATCACCGGCAGCGGCACCATCAGCATTCCTTCCGCTGGAGTCACGAACAGCATGCTTGCCAATCCGTCGATCACGGTGCAGGCTGGTCCGGGATTGCTGGGCGGTGGGACGGTGAGCCTTGGCGGCGCGGTCACCCTTACCGCAAATCTATCAGGCACATCTCAGGGAATGGCTTACTTCTCGAGTCCGACGAGCGTGACTTCAACACCCGCCCCAACCAACGGTCAAATCCTCATTGGATCGACGGCCGGCGCTCCAGTGCTCGGGACACTGACTGCGGGCTCGAATATCAGCATCACCAACCAGCCAGGATCGATCACAATTTCTGCGACGGGCGGAAGCGCAAGCACGACACTGCCCTACTTTGTAACGGGTGGACCCCAGATCGGAGCATTTCAGGGCTTTACACCGAATGTTACTCAGATTTGGGGATTTCTCTTGCCATACAACGTTACCACCACGCAGATAACCTACGACGTAACGGCTGCGGATGATAGTCCCGATGACTATGATATCGGCATCTTCGATAATGCCGGGAATCTCGTGGTGAATATCGGACCTACTCCGGGAACTACCTTCGCTCCCTCCAAGGCGTTTCACACGTTGGCGTGGACTCAGGGCTCCACCAGTCTCGCTGCCGGACGATATTATCTTGGGTTGACGACGAATTGCTCAATAACGTTGAACTCCCTGCGCCGTAGTCGATCCGCCTTCCAGTCCTCAAGTACTTGCGCCCAGCTCGCGGCTTCGGCCGCCTATATGGGCTTCGCCATCAACGCCTCGGTTGGAGCATCTCACGGCGGAACCTTGCCCTCCTCGATTACCCCACCGGCGGATAACTGGGGCGCCGGAGACCAGCCAGCAGTCGTGATCCGTTAGCGATTCGATCCCGCTTCCTGGCAAGCCAGTCGGAAACGCGGGTGGTCCACCGCACCTGCGTAGCCTTGAAGGGGCTCCTGCTTACTTACGGAACAAGCTGCAGCCCTGTCAGTTGATCGAGCAGTTGTGAGGTATCGACGGGCTTGAACACATAAGCATCACACAAACCCTTGAACGAGGTGACCACATTCTTCACATCGTCCAGAGCGGTAATCATGATGATCTTTGCTCCCGACGTCGACAGCGTGCCTGCCGCCTCCTCAAGCGCTCGGATAGCCAGGACCGCGGCCTGACCATCCATTTCCGGCATCATTATGTCCATGCAAATCAGGTCGTATCGGTTCCCGTTCTGCTGACAGAGGCGAATAGCCTCAACCGCCTCCTTGCCGTTGATCGCAACATGGCATTCTCCATACCGGGAAAGAAATGTCTGCAATAACAGCCGGCTGGTAAAATCGTCTTCAACAATAAGCGTGCGCATTGGGACCTTTCATGGTGCCGGGTTATACCATCCGAACTGGCTCAAAGTGATTTTGAAGAGCTCGAACTGTTCTTCCAACGGCGTCAACAGCGCGACCGCGGCGGCCAAATTCCCGTCCGTCACAGCCTGCAGTATCTGCCGGCTTAGAGCCCGCAGCGCTGGAGCGGACACGGTAGCCGCCGCCCCCGTAAGTGTGTGGGCCTGTGCGCGGGTGTGACTGGCATCCCCCGTCTCGATCTGCTCTCTCAATTTCCTCAATTGTCCAGGTACGTCACTTAAGAATCCGGCAACAATTTCTCGGGCGAGAGCCTCGTCGCCCGAAAGCCGGTCCACCAGTTCGTTCACTTCAAAAACTTCAGAAGCCGGCTGAACAGTATCGAATGGAAGATTCACCGGCTCGCGCGGGTCCGGCATGTTTCGCCACTTCGCCAAGATTTCGGCCACTTGCCCCGGCTCGATCGGCTTGGAAAGATAATCGTTCATTCCCGCCGCAAGACATTTTTCGCGATCTCCCTGCAGCGCGTGTGCGGTCAAAGCAATGACCGGAATGCTTGGAATGCGTGTTCCGCTCGAGCGGAGCCGGATGCGGCGGGTCGTCTCGTATCCATCCATATTCGGCATCTCACAGTCCATGAGCACGACGTCGTAGTCGACGCGCTGCAGTGCTTCGAGAGCCTGCGCCCCGCTCTCTACCGCGTCTGCCTGGTGGCCAAGCTTGGCAAGAATTGCCAACGCAACCTTTTGGTTGGTCGCGTTATCCTCGACCACCAGGATGCGCGCCGGGCTAGCGATTGAAGCCGTAGCGATTGAAGAGGTTCCGATTGAAGAGGCAGCGGTTGCGGACGACTTCGGCGGGGTCTCGGCAGTTTCCGTCTGGGCAGCGGGATCGCGTTCGCCTCGCAATGCCAGCGTTATTGAGTCATGCAGGGACGATTCCCATACCGGCTTTAATAGTCGCCCGGCAAACCCAACTTGTTTCAGGACATCCGGATCACATTCCTGGCCCAGCGGGACCATCAGCAGGAGCGTGATTCCATGCAACTCTGGATCCGACAAAATTCGCTTCCCAAGTTCCGTTCCTTCTGCGCCCGGCATCTTCGAATCCACGAACGCAACCCGGAACGGATCCTTGACCCGGTTTGACGAATGCAGCGCTGCCAGCGCCGAACCTGCATCTCCAACCTCTTCGCTCCGGCAACCCCAGGAGTTCAGAAGCCTGCATACCAATGCGCGGTTGGCGGCATTGTCATCGACTACGAGCACTTTCGGCGCATCCAGGCGAAGTCGCGGCTCGATTACAGCGACTGCCTCGGTTTGCTTCTCGAATGTGATTGCGAACCAGAAGACGGACCCTTTACCGCCGCCGCTGTGAGCCCCAATCCTTCCCCCCATCAGCTCGACTAGTTGCTTGGAAATCGTCAGGCCCAGACCCGTTCCCCCGTATATGCGCGTCGTTGATCCGTCGGCCTGCACGAATGGGGCGAAGAGGAATGGAGCCTGGTTCTCGGAGAACCCGATGCCTGTGTCCTTTACAGCGAAGCGCAGCGTCACTGTGCTCTGGTATTCCGCCTCCAGGTCCACCTTGAGGCCGATCTCTCCGGACGGGGTGAACTTAACGGCGTTAGAGAAGAGGTTGACCAGAACCTGCCGCAAACGGGTGGGATCCCCTCGGAGCAATGTAGGAACGTCGCGCGCCAGTTCGCAGATCAATTCCAGACCCTTGTTGTGTGCCTCAAGCGCCACCATTTCGGCAGCTTCTTTCAAAGTGATACTCAGATCGAAGTTCACTTTTTCGAGCACGAGTTTGCGGGCCTCGATTTTGGAAAAATCGAGAATGTCGTTGATGATCCCCAGCAGGGCCTTTCCGCTGGCACGCACAATTTCGGCATACTGCCGCTGCTCGGATGTGAGCGGCGTATCCAACAGAAGTGTGGTCATGCCGATCACGCCATTCATCGGCGTGCGGATTTCATGGCTCATGTTGGCCAGGAATTGACTCTTGGCCAGATTGGCGGACTCCGCCGCTTCCTTGGCCTTCTGCATGGAGGCTTCGGCCTGTTTTCGCTCGGTAACATCCTCCGCGATTCCCACCACGCGGATAATCTGCCCAGCCTCATTACGAACCGGAAACGCCCGGTCCCGCACGCATTTCAACTCTCCCGTGGGTGTTCGTATCCGATACTCCGACTCGATGTTCGCGCCTTCCATCTGCCTGAGGAATGCGCAATGGGCTTTTTCCCGGTCCCCCGGCTCGATCGCATCCAGCCAGGCCATCGCATCACGATAGAGGCTTTCGCAGGTCCGGCCCCAGATTTGTTCATAAGCGGGACTGACGTAGAGGATCTCGGTGCCCGCGGAGTTCATCATCCAAAACACTTCGCGGATATTTTCGGCCAACTGCCGGAACTTCTGCTCGCTGTTGCTCAGGGCCTCGGCTGCCTCCGTGCGGGCGGTGATGTCGAGCACCGAAGCGATGAGGCCGGTTACCTCGCCGCCTTCGGAGCGGAGCGGGATGTAGTTCTCCAGCCAATGTTGGGTGCCAGGCTTGTGGGCCGTGGCTCCGTGCGTTTCAACATCGAGGATCGGCTCTCCCCGCTCAAAGACCTGCTCCCAATAGGCAATCAGCTGGTCGGCGATGTCGGGCATAATTGCGCGTATATTTCTGCCCACAATTTGCTCTATCGGTAAGCCGCTGACCGCCGCCAATCGATCGTTGATGCGTCTAATGCGGTACTCCCGATCCACAACCGCGAGACCCACGGGAGCGTACTTGTAAATCTGCTCGAGTTCGGCCAGATGCCTCTGCACTTCGCGCTCGCGCTCATGGAGCGCTTCTTCAGCCGCCCGTTGCTCGGTGACGTCCTGCTGGATGGCGATAAAATTTGTGATGGCGCCGCCCGTATTTCGAACCGGCGTAATCGTCATCTCCACGATATAGGCAGTGCCATCCTTGCGCCGATTGATGAGTTCGCCATGCCAGACCTGTCCAGCCAGGATCGTGTTCCACAAATCCCGGTAATACTCGGGTCTCTCTCGGTTGGACTTCAGGATGCGAGGGTTCTGGCCTATGACTTCCACTGCGCCATAGCCGGTTATTCGGGTGAACGCAGGATTGACGTATTGAATCCGGGCGTCAATGTCAGTAATAACAGTGGATTCGGCCGCCTGTTCAATCGCCGCCGCCAGCAGAGGCAAGCTACAGGGAACAAGGCCGACCTGGTCCGTACCTTCTACGGTTGCGCCGTCTGTTTTCACAACCATGTCCGCGCGGAGACCGAGGTCTGATCTGCGCTTGACCCACTCGGTTGCGTCCTGTTCTTTCTTTTCGTCCGCCATCGGACTACTTCAGCAACTTCCGGAGAACCGCAATCAACTGCTCTCCATTAAAAGGTTTCACGATCCAGCCCGTTGCTCCGGCTTTCCGCCCCGCATCTTTTTTCTCCGCCTGCGATTCCGTCGTAAGCATGAGAATGGGAATAAACGAGTATCCGGGCAACTGGCGGACGGCCGTGATCAACTGGATCCCGTCGAGATTCGGCATATTCAGATCGGTAATGATCATGTCGAACTTGCCTTTGCCAGCTTTGACGAGGCCATCCTGTCCATCGACCGCATCGGCCACTTCATATCCGGCGCCCTGCAGAGTGAAACCGACCATCTGGCGGACGCTGGCGGAATCGTCGACGGCCAGGATTTTCTTCATCGCATGCTCCTCGCAGAAAAATGGAAAGCAGATTGCTTCATCTCCGCCTCCTCCCTTTGCCCTAAAACAGCTCCACCTCGTTGCCCACGAACGACTGCTCGAGGACCGGCAACGGTGTCCCCTGCAGCGCGGCCCACATGACCCGGCGCTCGATTTCCGTCGTATAAAACGCGCCAAATAGCTTTTCTGCTTCTGCCCCATCGGATCTTCCCGCTATCTGCGGGTCGTCGGTCTCCAGCCTTCGGACGAGATCCTCAATCTGGCCGAGCACCCGGCCCAGCCCGCCAAAGCAGGCGTCCAGATGATCTCCCGTGTTGCCCGCAGTGGCCGTATCCCTCCGCATTCTCTCGGTGACCTCTTGCATCTCGGTTGCCTCTTGGGCGACGAACGCGGCCGCCTCTCGAACCTTGCCGAGCGCGCTCTCCGTCCTCACCCGGTCGGCGCGCAGCTGCTGGCCCGCCGCTTCAGAAAACACCTCCATGACCTGGTTGGTCTGCGTGGCCAGGTTCATGATCTCGGCGAGGGCGGCCCCGGATTCGTCCGCAATCGCGTTCCACTCCGCCGAGACTCCTTTGATCAGATTCGCAATCGCCGAGACGACAACCCCCCGCTTCCCGAGGCGGTTCGCCTCAACGATCGAATTGAAAGTAAGAAACCGCAGGCGGTAACGAATGTCCTGCGACTGTCTGAGACTCTCGTTGACCAGTTCCAGCAGGTTGGAGAGGCCGGCCAGGGTTTGCTGAATGGTGCTGCTGTAGTCCTGGCTTTCCTGTTGCAAGCGTTCGACATGGGCCAGCTGAGACGACAGCTCGCGCTCCTGACGGAGAACGATGTTGCCAACTTGTGACACCTGGGAGGCGCTCAGCTGCTTGATGCCGCCCAGGCACCTCGCCAGTTGCGATGTCCAGTTGGTCACGATCTGCTGGATGGTTCTTAACTGGCAGCTCTGAATGGTCAAGCCCGCATAAGCACGGGTCAGGTCGCTGTCATCGCCGCTGTCATTTTCCTCACCCTGGCCGTTGCCGTTGGGACGGGCGGCGGCTGTAATTTGCGATCCGATTATCTGCAGCGCCTGCTGCACGTGTTCGATCTGCTGGCGCGTGATGTCGTGCCCCTGAATGGCGGATACGACTCCCGCAGTTTGCTGAGCGGTCTGTTCCGCACTCGCCTTGAACTGTCCCGGAACAATCGCCAGTTGGCCCAAACCGCTGTCGATCGCCTGCAGGGTCTTGCCGATGTCGTCTTGCATGCGAACCATCTCGCCCCGCAACCTGGGCAGGTCCACCGCCAATTCACGCCTGCTTTCCGCAATCGTGCCCTGGCTGTTCCGGGTATGGTTTGCGAGGTCACGGGTCTGCACGGATACGGACTGGGAGAAGGCCGCCAACTCACGCGCGAGCAAATGGAAGTCATGGCCAACGCTGCCCAATTGCGCCACCACAACATTGGTAAGCACGCTCAGCGCCTTAAGCTGGGACGCGACCGCCTCCTGGCGCTGCATCACCTGGGTCAACTTACGCAGCAGCTTCTCTTCGCTTTCGAGCGCCTTCAGGATCGTGGTCGCCGCCTCCAGTCTCTGTTCCAGAAAGACGCGCACGGCCACGCACAAGGACTGCACCTGCGCGAGAACCGCACCTGTGCCCTCCTGCTCGACACAATCCACGATCGCGGCCGCCTTTTTCAAAATCGTGTCCGCCTGTCCGGCCAGGTTCTTGAAGACGCGCGCCACCAGTCCGATCTCCGTCTCGCTTTGCTGCGCCAGACCGTTCAGATCGGCCTGCGCGCTCGCCAGCACCCCAAGAAACCCGGCTTGTTTGTCTCCGTCGATGCTCATCTCGAATGCATGCACTGACAATCAATCCACTGCGTCATTACGCCCGCCCCAGGGGCATCTCACTTGGCCGCGGTTAGAATGGCTCCGGCGATCACCTCGAGCGGCAGGATCCGATCCACCGCATCCCTTTTGATCGCTTCATGGGGCATCCCGAAAACAACGCAGGTTTTTTCGTCCTGCGCGATCGTGACCGCCCCGGCCTGCTTCATTTCCAGCATGCCGTTCGCGCCATCGTCGCCCATTCCGGTCAGGATTACTCCCACCGCGTTCTGCCCCGCATAGCGCGCCGCCGAACGGAACAGCACGTCCACCGAGGGACGATGCCGGCAGACCAGCGGCCCTTCTTTTATGTCCACGTAGTAGCGGGCCCCGCTGCGCTTCAAAAGCATATGGTGATTTCCGGGCGCAATCAGCGCGCGCCCGCGCAGCACCGTGTCATTGGGCTCGGCTTCCTTGACCGAAATCTGGCACAGTCCATCCAGGCGCGCCGCAAAGGCCCGGGTAAACATCTCGGGCATATGCTGCACGATCACGATCCCGGCCGTATCGGCGGGCAGCGCCTCGAGCAGAACCTTCAGGGCTTCCGTCCCTCCCGTCGAAGCTCCGATGGCGACCACTTTCTCGGTGGTTTCAATCATCGCGCCCGTGGACCGCGACAGAACGGAATCGGCCGTCAGTTTGGGCTCGACCGTATGGCTGGCGCGTGGCCGAACCCGGGCGGCGGCCGCCGCCCTCACCGCCTGGCACAGCATGACGCGCGATTCCTCCAGGAACTGCTTGCTCCCCACCCGAGGTTTTGCGATGATCTCGACCGCTCCATATTCCAAAGCTTTCAGCGCACTTTGCGCGCCCTCTTCCGCCAGACTCGAACAGATCACCACCGGAATCGGATGCTGGGCCATGATCTTCTGCAGGAAGGTGAGGCCATCCATGCGCGGCATCTCGATGTCGAGCGTAATCACATCCGGCACCCGTTCGCGAATTCTCTCGGCCGCAACAAAAGGGTCGGAGGCCGTGGCGATGACCTCGATCCCCGGATCCGACGAGAGCACTTCCGCCAGGGTCTGCCGAACCAGAGCGGAGTCGTCGACGATCAGAACATGAATTTTCGGCGCGCTCATGGCTCGGTATTCCCCGGTTGCCTCCTCTGCGCAGCGGGCGCGGAGGCCATTTGCGCAAGGCGGTGGAGCAGCACCTCGCCCGTCCCGGTATGGAACTCAATCGTGCGGCCCGCCAACCCTCCCAACTCCGAGACCAGCACGGTGAGATTCTCCTGCCGCAAGGTTGCGAGAGCGCTTTCCCCGTTCTGTCGTCCCACCGTTTGCCGCAAGCGGCCGGTCGGAGCCACGGGCAGCGTGTCCGCGCCGCCAAATACTTTGATCTGTACCTCCGCTCGGGCCGCGCCCAAGGATTCCATTTGCCGGGCCAGTTCGCGAATGGCGAAATCGACATAGCGGTAACCCTCCGGCGACCGCACCCCTCGCGGACATCTCGGCAAGACTCCATGGCAAAGCGCGCCCAGCCCCAGGCGCGGGCTCCAGAACGTCACCCCTACACACGAGCCCAAAATGGTCTTCAGGATCGTTGGCGTCCGGGCCAGGTGGACCTCTCCGGGCTGCAGATACACCTCAGGCAGTTCCGTTTCAATGGCGGTCATCGTTATCGGCTTTCCTGTAAAGGGCGGGAGCGACCGGCACCAGAGGAACATCCATGTGGTGCAAGCTCTCCGAGTGCCCCACGAAAATGTACCCGCCCTTTACCAGTTGGCGGCTGAACTTGTGAAAAAGCCGCTCTTGGGTTGGCCGGTCGAAATAAATGATCACGTTGCGGCAGAAGATGGCGTCGGCCAATTCGGTCATGCCGAATTCTTCCATCAAATTCAGATGGCGGAACTCGATCATCTCGCGCAATTCCGGGACCACCCGCACCCGATCGGACGAGCGGTCCCGGCTGCGCATCAGGTATCTCCGCCGCAGGTCGGCCGGCACCGGACGCACCACTTCGGCGCTGAAGATTCCCAGCTTGGCCTTGGCCAGCACGGCCGTCGAAATGTCGGTCGCCAGCACCCGGGAACGGAAGCCGGCGTGCGACTTCGCATATTCACTCAGAACCATGGCCAGCGTGTACGGCTCCTCTCCGGTCGAGCACCCGGCGCTCCAGATCAACAACTCCTGCGCGCTCCCGCTGCGGGCTGTAAGTTCCGGAAGCACCTTCGCCACCAGCAAATCAAAATGACCCTTCTCCCGGAAGAAGTCGGTTTTGTTGGTCGAGACCGCGTCAATGAGGTGAACCATCTCCTCGGCGTCATGACCGCGGCCGTCGAACAGGTACTCGCAATACTCGCCATAGGACGCGAGGTTGAGCACGGTCATCCGCCGCTTGAGCCGTCCCTCCAGCATGATCTTCTTTTCCGGGCCAATGCTGATTCCCGATTGCTCGTAGATCAGGCGGCAGAGCCGGTTGAGATCCCTGCTGGAGAGCCCGTCGGCGCGCCCCGTCACCAAATGGCCGGGGAGCGGAGCGCCGCTCCCCGCCTCGAAAGCTCATGCGCTCGCTTCGGCAAGCGGGCTCCCTTCCGCGCTCCGCACGCTCGAAACCTCTTCCGCCGAAAAAACGCGGTCGATGTCGAGGATCACGATGAACTGCGCTTCCCGTTTGCCCATGCCCTTGATGAAATCGGTGTGAATCTGGGTGCCAATCTTCGGCCCGGGCTGGATCTGATCGGGCTCGAGATCGATTACCTCCTCGACCGAATCGGCCAGCGCGCCAATCACGGTGGCCTCGTTCTCGAGCATGACCTCGACCACCACAATGCACGTGTTGCGGGTGCGCTCGGTCTTCGACATCTGAAAACAGAGCCGGAGGTCGACCACCGGTACCACGCTCCCCCGCAGGTTGATTACGCCGCTCATGAAGTCGGGCGTCCGCGGGATCTCGGTGATAGTGGTGAAGTCGAGCACCTCGCGTACCTTGGCCACATCGATCCCGAAAACCTCGTTGCCCAGCTTGAAGGTGAGATACTGCCGCGTCTCGGTAATTTCGCTAACACTCATGGTTGTCTCCTTTTGGCGAACCGAAGGCCCAGGCGCGCATCGTTGGCGGATCCGCGCCTGCGCCGGTCAGCAGCGCTCGAACTCCTTGTCGAGGTTGTCGCCTTTCTCCTTCATCTTGAGGGCGACACCGGTCTTGGCGGTGGTCTTCGCATTCGACGGGGACGCGCCCTGCGCCTCCGCCTTGTGCGCTTTGACGGGAGCGGTAGTCGCGGACGGCCGCGCCGCTTTTGCCGCCGGGCGGGCAGCGTGGACGTGTTCGTCGTCTCCGGTACGGAAGAAGCCGAGCGCGCTCATGAGCTGGTCGGACTGGCCCGTCAATTCCTCGGTAGTCGCCGCCATCTCCTCTGATGCCGAGGCATTCTGCTGAATGACCCTCTCCAGCTGCTGCAGCGCCTTGTTGATCTGTTCCGCTCCGGTATCCTGCTCTTTGCTGGCGGCCGTGATCTCCTGCACCAGCTCGGCTGTTTTCTGAATGTCGGGCACCAGCTTGTCGAGCATCTCGCCCGCCTTCTCCGAGACCTTGACCGTGGTTCCCGAGAGCTGGTTGATCTCGCCCGCCGCCTTCTGGCTGCGTTCAGCCAGCTTGCGGACTTCGGCCGCCACCACGGCAAATCCCTTGCCGTGCTCGCCGGCCCGCGCCGCTTCGATGGCGGCGTTCAGCGCCAGCAGGTTGGTCTGGCGTGCAATCTCCTCGATGATGGAAATCTTGTTGGCAATTTCCTTCATCGCCGTCACCGCCTCCACCACCGCTCGGCCGCTTTCCTGCGCGTCCTTGGCCGACTTGTTGGCGATCTTGTCGGTCTGCTGGGCGTTGTCGGCATTCTGCTTGATGTTGGAAACCATCTCCTCCATCGAAGACGAAGCCTCCTCGGCCGAAGCCGCCTGGGTGGTCGCGCCGCTCGAGATCTCGACCGAAGCGGTAGAGATCGACTGGCTGGCCGCGCTCACTTCGCCCGCAATCGTACGGATTTCGCTGACCGTGCGCGTCAGGTCGTTGACCATCGCGCCCAGGGCTTGCATGAGTTTGTCCTGCGGCGAGCGCTCCTGGATGGTAACCGTCAGGTTGCCGCGCGAAATCTCGTCGGCGGCATGGGTGATGTCATCCATGGCGCCGATCAGCGTGTTGAGGTTGTTCTTGATGAGGTTAAAATCGCCGTGGTAGGTATCAGTGATCTGCGAGGGCACGTCGCCTTTGCTGATCCGGTCTACATAGTTGGCGGCGACATTCAAGGGAGCAATCACGGCATCAAGGACGCCGTTAACCCCGCGCACGATGTCCGCATAGGAGCCGCGGAACTGGTCGTGATGGCCGCGCTCCGATAACTGGCCGGCGTTGGCCGCTTCGCTTAACCGCACCAGTTCCTTCTGCAGACTCTGCAGCACGATGCCTACGTTGTTGATCGCCTGCTTCATCTTCTCGTGATCGCCCTTATAGGTTTGGGCAATCAGTTCATCGATCTTGCCGCCCGAAATCTGCGACAGAATCCGGTTGCCCTCCCCAATCGGCAGCAGGATCGCATCCAGCATGGCGTTCACCCCGCGCACAATCTCCGCGTATGCCCCCTGGAATTGTTCCGGCTTGCCCCGCTCGGAGAGTTGCCCTTCTTTCGACGCGTCGGTCAGGCGAGCCAGTTCCTTGTGCAGACTCCGCACCACCGCCGCGACATTGTTG
>JBAQJU010000328.1:0-14805 GCA_049300475.1 Terriglobales bacterium
GCTGACTGCTCGCTGCTTTCCGCTTACCGCGTTCCGCACATTCCTGACTGGCCTTGGCTCAGGTTTTGCCGGTCACGGTATCTGGGTTTGTGTTCATGGTGGAACTTGGGGGCGGGGCCGAGGCCGAGGCCGGTCTATTTCAATTCGGAGCCTGCGCCAACACATTGTCCTGGCACTGTTTTGCGGCGGATAGCAGTTCTTTGAACGCAGGAGTTTCCCGAAGTTTGACTAGCAACGGATCGGTTTGCAGCGCCGTGTAAGCGCAATAGTTGTTCTTAATGGCACTGCGCAACAAGCGTACGCCGGTGTCTTTTTGGCCACAGTAGTACAGCATGGCTCCGTAGATATACCGTGGCTCCGGATCGAGCTCCGCAAGCGTGGATGTTTCGATCTGCTGAGCAGCGTTCGCAGCCTGGGAGGTCTGCTGGGGGTCAAGACAGGCCTGCACCACATCACGACCTCCGACCGGCCAATCCGAGGCCCTCTGAATGTTTTGTCGTGCCTCTGCCAGTTTGCCTTGACCTAAAAGAACAATCGCTGTTCGCCTTACGGCCCAATCCGATCCCGCATCGAGGCCGATAAATTCCATTGCCTTTTGCGGCTCACCCAATTCCGCAAAGGCCAACCCGCAGGAACGGAAATGGTAGTTGCTTCGATCCAAGGCAAGGGCAGTGTCGCATTCCTGGCCCGATTGCTGGAGCATTCCGACATAACGATCGACATAGGCCATCGCAAAATGGGCCTGCGCACTCTCTGGACGACGCTTGACAAGCGCCTGCGCCGCCAGGTATGCCTTGGCGATTTCGCCCCGCTCCACCTGATTTGTGATCAGTTGGCCAGCGGCCAAAACGAGATTGGGATCGAGTGCGACAGCGCGCTCAAAAGCGGAGTCTGAGCGCTTTAGCATTGGTTCACCTCCACCGCCATACTCATAGTCGTAGTAATAGCGCAGCCCCAAAGCCTCCCAGGCAGGCGCGTAGGCGGGATCCATACCCACGGCACGCTCCAGCATCGGAATCGCATCCTTGTTCGGAGCAGCATCGTGCGGAATTGCGATGCTGCGCAGATACAAGTCGTAGGCCTCCTCGTTCTTAGGTCGAGTTCCGGTTTCGCCGGACGCCGATGATTCTCCAAGGATGGGAACAAGGCCTTGCCGAACGCGGGCGGTGACTTGCTCGCGCATGGCAATCTTGTCGGACGCGGAAACGTCGATGGTGTTTCGCCAGATACTGCGATTGTTCGCGACATCGACTGCTTCCAGGGTGATCTCCAACTGATTGCCCTCTGCGAGATAGTGTCCGGTCACGATAGAGGTCACACCCATCTCTCGCCCAGCCTGTTGCAGGTCCACGGCAGGACCGACGTACTTACTGGTGGTGGCGAATGGGCGAATGGAGAGCGAGGGCACATAGCTGAGCGCATTGGCGATTTCGTCGGGCAAGGCGAGCCGCAGAAAGTCGGTGTCCTTGTTGTCTGGGCCGGCATTCTGGAAAGGGAGCACCGCGATAATTTTCGCGCTGACAGAATCAACGCGCGCGGGCTGAGGGCGCCGAGACTGCAAGAACCAGAGGCCAATTCCGAGTGCGACGACAAGGCCAACAGCGCCCGCCATGACCCATTGCTGCCGTCTCTTTCGAGGATCGGGTGCCGATTCAGCCGCAGCCGCCGACTTGCCGGTGTCGGTGTCGCGCTTGAGGCGCTGCAGGTCGGTTCGCATTTCGGCCGCGCTCTGATAGCGCAGATTGCGGTCCTTCTCCAAACATTTATTGATGACGCGCTCGAGATCGGCGGGGACATCGGGATTCAGGCGGACCGGGGCAACCGGGGCGCGGTTCAGGATGGCATCGAAGGTGGTTGCGGTAGTGTCGCCACGGAAGGGCAACTGCCCGGTGGCCATCTCATAGAGAACGGCGCCGAATGAGAAGAGGTCGGTGCGGCCGTCCAACTCGCGGGCGCGGGCTTGCTCGGGGGACATGTAGGCGACGGTGCCCATGGTCGAGCCGGGGCTGGTCAGGTGCCGGTCATCGATGGTCGCGGTGTTCGCCGATGCAGTGGGCGTGAGGGAACTGGGAGCGGGAGCGACCTTGGCCAACCCGAAATCCAAAATCTTGGCATGGCCGCGCTTGGTGACAAAGATGTTGGCGGGCTTGATGTCGCGGTGAACGATCCCTTGGGCGTGGGCGGCGTCGAGCGCGTCGGCAATCTCAATGGCCAGTGAGAGAATCAGCTCGGTTTCCATGGGACGCCCGGCAATGCGGTGTTTCAGCGTTAGTCCATCCAGGAATTCCATGGCGATGAAGGAATGGCCTTCGTAATTTCCGATCTCGTGAATGGTGCAGATGTTGGGATGGTTGAGGGCGGAGGCTGCACGAGCCTCGCGGCGAAAGCGTTCCAGAGCCTGCGGGTCGCGAGCAAGGTCTTCGGGCAGAAACTTAAGCGCGACAAACCGGCCGAGGGAGGTGTCCTCCGCTTTATAGACCACACCCATGCCGCCACCGCCGAGCTTTTCGACAATGCGGTAGTGAGAGATGGTTTGGCCGATCATGCGCTGGAATGCTATGACGGGCGGGGAGGCAAGTCAAATGTCCACCGCCAGCGTGCTCATGGGGGAGAGCCCTTGAAATAACCAGGGGCAGTATGGGTTTCAATCGCACTGCCCTCAGGGGGAAGGACGTTGGTTAGAAGTGGAAGCCGAGTTGAGCGGTCAAGGCTCGCGGCGTTACGTAGTGCGTGCCGCTGAAGGTCGACAGGAAATTATAGAGGGCATATTTGTTGGCGATGTTGACGGCCGTCAGGGTCAGGCTCCATTTGTAATGGTCCCCTTTGAAGAGGTTGTCGTCGCCCAGCGCAACGTCAAACAGGTGCCGACCCGCGATGCGCGGGGGGTTGTGGTCGTCATTCTCGGTTCCGGGGGCCGGAATTTGCAGAAGCGTAGAGCCGTATTGTGACGCCGGGCAGAGGTTCGTACCCAGACTGGAGCTTAGCGGAGTGCCGGTTGGATTTCCCGGAGTCGGTGGCGCCGGGTGCACCGAACCGCAAAACAGTCCCGCTTCGAACTGCTGATCCGCGCTTAGTGCGGACGTGTCCACGACCGTGTCAGAGCCCGCCGGGCCGTTTGCGCAGTCCTGCCCTCCGGCGCACGGTGCCGGACCAGCCACTAGGCCGCTGTCGTAGCGCCAGTTGAAACCCAGCCACGGACCGACCTTCCACGGTTGGTACTGGGTGTGAAAAGTCATGTTGAACTTTTCGTCGTGATCGATACGGAATGGTCCAGACGCGGAAGGAACCGCGCCTGCTCCGCCAATCTGGGGAGTGAAAAAGCGGGCAGCCACGCTCGAGAACACCATGAGCGCGGAAAATCCATGAAGGTTCGGAACGCTGACTCGCCCCGCGTATCCTGGAATTTTCGAGCGATCCCATTCGATCGGGAAGGTGATAGGCGTCGCGCCGAGCACGCTGAAGTCGTAAGCATTGTGCGTGTATTTCCAGATGTACTCGCCGGAAAAGACGAGATACTTGCCAAAAGCCTGCTGCAGCCCGGCGTGAAATTCGTTGCGCCAGCCTGGGCTAAATGGAGTTATGTTCGACCCGCTGCAGAGCAGAAGCGGATTTAGCACGGGGTTGCCGCACCCTTCGTTGGAGAGCACCAAATTCTCATTGAACGGAGTCTCCATCGTGCGCGCGTAGGAGACGCGAAGCACGGTATTGGTACGCTTGATGTTATATGCGACACCGAGGCGAGGTTCGGCTTCCTTGTGAGTGGTAAGTCCGTTATAGAAATCGCCCCGCAATCCCAGATTCAGAGCCCAGTTTCCTTTGGTGATCGAATCCTGGATATAGAGCGCGAGTTCCTTGACGTCGGTGTGGCCGTTAAAGGTGTAGAGGCCGCTCGTCGGTGAGGGGCAGTTATCGTTGGCAGAAGGAGTTGGGCGGGTGAGGTCATAGCAGCCCAGCAAAGAAATGAAATTGGCATTTGCGGTAAAGGGCGCGGGGTAGAGACTTTGGTTGATGGTGGTCGCAGTAGGACACTGCGATGGGTCGTTGAGGCCGGGGTTACCAACGAATACCGAAACGCCGTTCGCATCCACACAGGGCGCATTCAGCGTCGGATCGACAATCCCGAACGGGTCCGTCTCATTCAAGAACGTCTGTTCGTAGGTGACTCCCACCTTGAGATTGTGAATTCCCTGCACGTATGAGACATCGGAACGCAGGCCCGCGTTGGTGAGCGTGCGTCTTTGACTCACCGTTTCGCTCTGAAGACCGGGCGCCCCGAGGTCGGCGAACGGGTTGGCGCTGGGATAGTAGTTATACGCGTCGCGCCGGACAAAAGCGCCCAGGGTAAACACGGTCGTGGGACTGATCAAGCGCGTCCAGGACGGGGCGATGTTGAACGTTTTGATCTGCGACCGCTGGTCGGCCGGGCCGACGACATTGCCGTTCGGATCGAGGCCGCCGTTAGCTACGACGACACCATTCCATGGAGTCGCCAATTGCGAGTCGAAAGAATTCGGCGTCTGGAACCACGAGCGCGTGAATCCCAGGTTCAAGCGAATCGAATCACCGGTCGATATCTGATAGTCAATCCGGTCAAAGAGATTCTCTTCGTTGCCCTTGTCGTGCATCACGACAAACTCGGGCGGATCGAGGAACCGGCCGCTGTTCAGGCCGCTGATTGCGATATAGTTTCCCCACTTGGCCTGCCCGTATGCGAGATCGCCCCCCACGTTGGATGTTCCAAACGACCCATACGAAGTGTTGATGCTGCCGTGAGGCGTGGTTACGCCCTGGCCCGAGCGTGTGGTCGCGACAATCACCACGCTGGTCTTGCCTCCGTATTCCGCCGGCGGCGCGCCCGATATAACTTCCATCGATTGGATAGAGTCGAGCGGGATCTGATTGGAGAAAACTTTGCTTTGCTGGTCGGTAATGGGCTGGCCGTCGACCGAGAATGAGTTCTCGGCGTGATCGCCCAAGCCGTGGAACAGACCGTTGGAATCGGCGGCGATTCCCGGAGTGGAAAGAGTAACCAGCGAGCTCACCGACGATGAGGCGCTTTCCAGGGGAAGCTTGTCGAACAGGTTCTTATCGACATCGGTGTGGAAGGTCGGATCGTTCTCCACCAGGTCCTCGCCGGCCTCGACCGTAACCGTCGTGGAAGAGCCCGTCACTTGAAGAGCGACCTTGACATGGGCGGGGACCACCGACCGAACATCTACATCCTGCGCGGTCTCGGCGAATCCCGGAGCAGTTACCGTCATGTGATACGGATTGAACGGCACATTGGAGAAACTGAAATTTCCCTTACTGTCCGTGGTGGTCGTCCGGTCATAGCCGCTGACCAGTTGATGAAGTTCCACGGTGGCGCCAGCGACTACCGCGCCTGAAGGATCCACGACGGTTCCGTTGAGTGATCCCGAGCCTCCGCCCGACTGCGCATAGGCGGATGCAACACTCAACACGAAAGCCACGGCCATAGCCGCAGCCAGCCAGCTTTTTTGAAAAATAGGCATGATTCCTCCACCCAACTAAGTTCTTGGGCGCTGCTGTTCGATCGCGTTTTTTGGAAATGCTGATGGAGTGGAACGCTGGATCAGACAGCTGGTGGAGGACGAATGAAGTGAACGGTTGGGACTCGGAAGATCTGAGCGCGCTCTCGCGGCGGAGTCACGAGCGCGGCCGCCGTCATGACCGGAGCCGCGGCAATCGTAACTGTACTCAGGCCCGCATGCGCGGTCGAGCAGATCGAACAGGTGTGGTGGGACGCGGTCGAATCCTGCGGGTGCGTGTGAACCGCCTGCACCACGCCCACGGCGAAGACTAAGGCCATTGAGAGTATGCAGAGAACTCTCACCATGGCGCCGCGGTTTGTGAACGCCCTGAACATGATTCTGTGGTGTTGCGGACTCGACCCCGTTTGCTTTAGCTTTGGACGATTTTACACTTAGATGGTGATCCGGCGATACTCGACGGCTGAGAATGAACCCACCCCGACATGGTCCCGGAGGGAGAGTGGAGATCGTGTCCCGTCCGTCCGGTTGGTCGGCGATTGATTTTGCCTTTTACAACAACCTTGCTATCAATAATTTACCGACGTGACTCCCATCACAATCGGCAGTGCTTCATGTCACACACGGCTTCGGTTCCGAGATCGAAACTGGGACTGAGGAATGGTCATGATGCTAGCTTACCGATTGGTCCGTCTGATCGAGACCAACTCCGAAGCTCTGGCTACGGGACTGCTTACGAAGGTCCAAAGCTCTGAGCTGACCCGCTCCTACCAGAAGGTTCCGCCTGAAGAGCTGAAGGATAAAGTGGGCGAGATCTACCGCCATCTGGGGGAATGGCTGCTCGGCAAAAGCTCGTTCGATATCGAGCGCCGGTACGAAGAAATCGGCGCCCGGCGCGTTCACCAGGGCGTGCCCGTTAGCGAGTTGATCTGGGTCATCATTCTGACGAAAGAGAATCTATGGGAGTTCCTGCAGAAGGAATCCGTGCCTGAGCGCCCCGCCGAAGCTTTCGGCGAATTAAAGATGTTGCAGCTCCTGGATCAGTTCTTTGATCGCGCTATTTACTACGCATCGGTAGGCTACGAGCGCGCCCTGACGGCGGCGGAAGCGGGCGCTGGCACGATGGAAGCGCGGGCAGGCAAGAAGGGGAAATGATGTCCTGGCAAATCGATTACAAGAAGAAATTGCGCACGCCCGATGAGGCGCTGCGTTGTGTCTCATCCGGGATGCGCGTCTACATCCAGCCCGGTTGCGCTGAGCCGGAGACGCTGGTGGACGCGCTCATGAAGCGTGGGCCTTACGTCGAGGACGTCGAAATCGTCCACATGATGACCATGGGAACGGCGCCCTACGTCGCTCCCGAGATGGAGGGGCACTTCCGCCACAATGCGGTCTTCATCGGCGCCAATGTGCGGGACGCCATCAACGATGGCCGTGCCGACTACACGCCCATTTATCTGAGTGAAATCGAGGGATTATTTACCAGCGGCGAAATGCCGCTGGATGTCGCGCTCGTGCAGGTTTCGCCGCCCGACCTGCATGGCTTCTGCAGCTTTGGCGTCGGCATTGATACCACCCTCACCGCGGCCCACCAGGCCCGTTTCGTCGTGGCCCAGGTCAATGACCAGATGCCACGCACATACGGCGACAGTTACATCCACGTCAACGATCTGGATGTCATCGTTGAATCGTCGCGTCCGCTTTGCGCCATGAAGAGGCATGAGGTTACCGACCTGCATACGGCCATTGCCAGCAACGTCGCGAGCCTGATCGAGGACGGGTCGGTGATTCAGACAGGAATCGGCGGCATTCCCGACGCCGTTCTTCCGTTGCTGATCAACCGCAAGGACCTCGGCGTCCATAGTGAGCTGGTTTCCGACGGCGTTATCCCGCTGATCGAAGCGGGCGTGATTACCGGCGAGCGCAAGAACTTCAAACCCCGAAAGATCATAGTCGGATTCGTACTGGGCACGAAACGTATCTTCGATTTCGTCGACAACAATCCCATCTTCGAGTTCCATCCCACCTGCTATGTGAACGATCCGGGCCTGATCGCCCGCAATGACCGGATGGTCGCCATCAACTCGGCGTTGCAGGTCGATCTCACGGGCCAGGTTTGCTCCGATTCGATCGGCAACCAGTTCTATAGCGGGATTGGCGGGCAAGTGGACTTCCTGCGCGGGGCGTCGCGTTCGAAGGGCGGCAAACCGATCATCGCGATCTCGTCCACCGCGAAAGACGGCACCATCTCACGCATCGTGCCCATGCTCAGCCCGGGCGCGGGGGTGGTTACCTCGCGTGGCCTGGTTCGTTACGTTGTCACGGAATTCGGTGTCGCGTACCTGCACGGCAAGTCAATCCGTGAGCGGGCCAAGGCGCTCATTGAGATCGCACATCCCAAGTTCCGCGAGGAACTCTATGCCTATTGTGAACAGACAAAGTGGCTGCAACGTCCCGAGCCGGTTGGAATTGCGAGGTGAGTATGCCTGAAACGAGTAAAGCTGAAACCAAGAAGGTTGGGCCAGCGCGCGGCAACATTCTGATCGACAGCGAGGAGTGCAAAGGCTGCGGGCTATGTGTGGAGTCCTGTCCGCCCGAGTGCCTCGAACTCTTACCCGAGTTGAACGCCTATGGCGTCCATCCCGCGCACTACTCCGGGGAAGGCTGCTCGGGGTGCGGCATCTGCTTCTATTGCTGTCCTGAGCCCGGCGCGATCACTGTCTACCGGCTGGCGCCGCCCTCGAAACCGCTCGCGCAACAGGACAGGCAGTCGAATGTTTCAGGAGAATCCCATGCGGCAGCTCTGTAAGGGAAATGTTGCCATCGTCAAGGGCGCAATCCTCGCCGGATGCCGCTCCTACTACGGATACCCCATCACTCCAGCCAGCGAGATCGCCGAGGCGGCAGCCCTCTATATGCCGCAGGTCGGTGGGACGTTCTTGCAGGCGGAGAGCGAAGTCGCCGCCATCAACATGGTGTACGGCGCAGCTGCGGCCGGGGCACGCGTCATGACCGCATCCTCTGGCCCCGGCCTCAGCTTGATGCAGGAAGGCATCTCGTATTGCGCGGGCTCGGAACTGCCCTGCGTGATCGTGGACATCGTGCGCGGCGGGCCGGGACTCGGCAACATCGCTCCCGAACAGAGCGATTATTTTGCCATGGTCAAAGGTGGCGGCCACGGCAACTATCGCAATTTTGTGCTCGCTCCGGCGTCGGTGCAGGAGATGGCCGACCTCACGGTTCTTGCCTTCGAACTGGCCGACCGTTATCGAAATCCGGCCATCATCCTTGCCGATGGTTTCATCGGCCAGATGATGGAACCACTTGATCTCGAAGAACGCGAAGTCTGCATTCCCGAGAAACCGTGGGCCGTACAAGGCACTCCTGAGACGCGCAAGAATGTGATCAGCTCGATCTTCCTTGAGCCCGACGATCTGGAAGCGCACGTCCGCAAGCTCGAGGCGAAATATATCCGCGCCTCGCAGGTCGAATGCCTCCACGAAAACTTCGAAACTGACGATGCCGAGATTCTGCTGGTCGGCTATGGCATCACCTCGCGCGTGTTGCGTTCGGCGGTCGAGATGGCTCGCCGGGAAGGGCTCAAAGCCGGCCTGTTCCGCCCGATCACGCTCTGGCCGTTCCCCAAACAGGCTCTGCGTGACGCCGCCAAGAATGTAAGCAAGATTCTGGTGGTCGAACTGAGCAATGGCCAGATGGTGGAAGACGTGCGCCTCACCATCGACGGCAAGAAACCGGTAGATTTCTACGGGCGAGCCGGCGGCAATGTGCCGTCCGTCGAAGAGGTGCATTCGCAAGTGATGCAGCGCGTGATGGCGCTGGCGTAGCAGGATTGATCAGGGAGAAAGATCGCGTAGGGAGAAGATCATGGCAACCGACACGAAACTCGAAGCAAAAGCTTCCGAAATCCTGGCTGAGGGCTACGAGGTACTTCACTCCAAGTCGCCGCTGTTCTACGACACCTACGGGCGCAAGGGCGATTTGCAGCAACAGACTCATTACTGCCCCGGCTGCGGCCACGGTGTCGCTCACAAGCTGATCGCCGAAGCGCTTGAAGAACTGGGCCTGCAGGACAAGACGATCTTCGTGAGCCCGGTCGGCTGCTCGGTCTTCGCGTACTACTATTTCGATGTCGGCAACGTGCAGCTTGCACACGGCCGCGCACCGGCGGGCGCCACCGGAATCAAGCGCACGTGTCCGGACAAAATTGTCATCTCCTATCAGGGAGACGGCGATCTCGCCGCCATTGGCACCGCGGAAATCATCCACGCCGCCAACCGCGGCGAAAAGATCACGGTCTTCTTCATCAACAATGCCATTTATGGGATGACGGGCGGCCAGATGGCGCCCACTACGCTGGTGGGACAGAAGAGCACGACTTCCCCCTTTGGACGCCGCCCCAGCAATGAAGGCTTCCCGCTGCACATGGCCGAGTTGATCTCCACTCTGGAAGCACCTGTGTATGTCGAACGCGTCGCCCTCTCGGATAACAAGAACATCATGAAGGCGCGCAAAGCGGTGCGGCGCGCACTGGAAATTCAGCGCGACGGCATCGGCTTCTCGTTTGTCGAGATTCTTTCTCCCTGTCCGACCATCTGGTCGAAGGACCCGGTTGCGGCACGCAAGTGGGTTGCCGACACAATGATTCCGAATTTCCCGCTTAACGTATTCAAAGACAAGGCGCATGAGCCGGTTCAAAATGCGGTAGTGCCGCAGCGCTCGGTGCCGGACGTTTTGGAGATCAGTTCGTGTGGTGGCGGAGCTCCGCTCCGCTTGGATGGGGCAGAGCCCCGTCCCCACGCAACCCAGGGCCCCCACGAAACACACCAGCATCACTTCAAGGAATTCGAAATCAAGATTGCGGGCTTCGGTGGCCAAGGCGTACTCCTGCTGGGCCAGTTGCTGACCGAGATGGGAATGCGCGAAGGACTCGAAGTGAGCTGGCTCCCCTCTTACGGTCCGGAGATGCGCTCGGGCAGCGCGCACTGCCACGTCTGCCTGTCGAAGAAGCGCATCGGCTCGCCGCTGGTTTCGCATCCCGACGTGCTGGTCGCGATGAACGAAGTCTCGCTCCGGAAGTTTGCGCCGCAGGTTGCCTCGGGCGGCCTCATCCTTTATAACCATGATCGCCTGCCGCAGGACTTCCAACTTCCGCAAGCGCGCGTCATCTGCATCCCGGCCGCCGCGATCGCGGACAAGCTGGGCTCGACCAAGGCCACCAATATCGTAATGCTGGGCGCGCTGCTCGAAGAGAGCGGATGCCTGCTGGCCGCGACGGTCGATGGCGTGCTGCAGACCAAGATTAAGAAAGTGGAAATGATGGAGGTGAACCGCAAGGCCCTGGCCGCCGGACGCGAGTTCATCGATCACTCGGTGCGAGTGGGCGCTGTCAGCCAGCCCGACGGGTTCGCGTACTGAACTCTGCTGTTCAAACGACAGTTTCCTGCTACAAGCGGTTTCTTGCCGGGTCGGACTGGGCTCGAAGCGAGAATCAAGATAAATACTTTGACCTTGGAGTGCATTCTCCGACAATGCAATGAAAGTACGGCCCGCGCCGCTTCGCTCGCGCCACCTGCGTCGGATTCTGGTCTTTCTCAATGCGCTTTCGGAATCAATGGGCGTGTGGAGGGGGACTTATTTCGTGTGCTTAGCTGGACCCAGGAGAAGCCTATGTCGGGCCAGGTCGTTTTGTATTTTGAGGATCAGGCAGACGCTTTGCGGTTCGCGCTGGCGGCCGGATCGGTGATGGCGGGGGAGCGGTCTCCGGCCTCGAGCGATCTCGTCGAGAAGACCGCTTGTGTGAGCCGTATCCGGCTGAACGCGTCGAATATGGGTAAACCGAAGCAGCCGAATCCGCCCGAACAGGGCATGATTTGAGCTGCAAGCCTCCACGATCTAACCCTTAGCGGCGCGACCCACCCAATTTCTACCTTCGCGTTCCAATGCCTGCTGCGAAAAGTCCTGAACCTGATCAGCGCTCGGTTGTAATCGACTTCACAAATAGCAGATACAGCACAACTCGTTACCTGGCGTACTGGCAGAACGGCGTGAAGTTGTTTACGGAGGCGAGCATGGTTGCAGGCCAGCCGGATCCGGCGACTGAAGGCGCTCTTGGGGATTTTCTGGTTGTCGACGGCCGCGCTGGTGAGGCCTATCAGCACTACGCGCAAGCGTGCCTATTACGCCCGGGTGACGATGTGTGCCGTTACAGTATGGCGGAGATCCTGTTTCATCGGCATCAACTTCCAGACGACTTTGACTCGCGCTAGCACTTTGATCCCGCAGTGAGTCGAGGAATTGACTTGCTTCGGTCGTCCGCCTAACATTGGCAACTCATGCTTGGGCAGATAATCTCGCATTACCGCATTGTGGCAAAGCTCGGTGGCGGAGGAATGGGCGTCGTTTACGAGGCGGAGGACCAGCGCCTCGGTCGACGCGTGGCCCTCAAGTTCCTGCCCGAGGAACTCGCACAGAATCTCCAGGCTCGGGAGCGCTTTCAGCGGGAAGCCCGTGCGGCATCGGCACTGAATCACCCCAACATCTGCACCGTCTACGATATTGGCGAACATGAGAACCGGCTTTTCATTGTGATGGAATGCCTCGACGGAACCACCTTGAAATACCGTATCGAGGGAAAGCCCATGTCGGTTGAGCAGATCGTCGATTTCGGGGCGCAGGTTGCCGATGCGCTCGAAGTGGCGCATGCGGCGGGCATTGTCCATCGCGACTTGAAACCGGCGAACCTTTTCCTGACCAAGCGAGGGCAGGCCAAAATACTGGATTTCGGTTTGGCTAAAGTTGCCGCCGGGTCGGCGCTCAAGCTGGAGCCTGCCGGCGAATCGCTGGCCACGGCCGCCATCAATGAAGCTCATCTCACCAGCCCAGGGAGCGCGCTGGGCACGGTGGCGTACATGTCGCCGGAACAAGCGCGGGGCGAAGAGTTGGACGCGCGTACCGACCTGTTTTCCTTCGGCGCCGTGCTCTACGAGATGGCTACGGGGCGGCAGCCATTCACGGGCAACACGTCCGCGATTATCTTCGATGCCATCCTTAATAAACCGCCGACCTCATCGGCCCGCATTAATCCCGACCTGCCGGCTCCGCTGGAGGCGGTGATTGACAAGTGTCTGGAGAAGGATCGCACCCTCCGCTACCAGACGGCTTCCGATCTCCGCGCGGATTTACAGCGCCTCAAGCGTGATACGCAGTCGTCCAAGATCGCAGCCGTTTCGGGATCAATCCCAGTTAGGGCTCAGGAATCCAGATCGCGCCGTCATAGCTGGCCAATGTTGGCAGCGGCTGTTGCGGCTGTGGCGATCGTCGCTGTACTGGCTGCCGGTTATTTCGCGGGATGGTTCGCAAGCGAGCGGCCTTACACGCAGGCCGAACTTAAACCGCAGCAACTGACCGCCAACTCGTCCGAAGATCCCGTGGCGGTCGCTTCGATTTCTCCCGATGGAAAGTACCTTCTCTACTCCGATCTTGAAGGACTGCACCTGCGGCTGATCGCGACCGGCGAAACCCAGTCGCTTCCCATCCCCGACGCGTTCTGCTTCCGTTGAGCCCGCATCGAATGGTCCCAGGATGGGACCAAATTACTGGTAAGCGGTCCGGTCGCGCAGGAGAAGCAGGGCATCTGGGTGATCTCGGTGATCGGGGCCACGCTCAAGAAATTGCGCGACGACGCCCATGACGCCTCGCTTGCCCCCGATGGATCGCAGATCGCTTTTCGCGATGCCATCACCCAGGACATCTGGCTGATGAGCGCCGATGGCGGGCAGGCAAGACTCCTGATTAAGCACGACCCCGGTTACCATCTGTTCGAGCCTTCATGGTTCGCCAACGATAAGCGCATTGTCTATGAGAAGTATCGCATTGACAACGGACAAGCCACGGTAGTCTTGGAAAGTCGCGATCTGCAGGGCGGCCCTGCGACCGTTCTCCTTTCCAATGCGCGCTTGAGTGATTTCGCGTGGGGACAGAAGGGACGGCTTATCTATGCCGTTCGTGAGCCGCCTCCAAATCATGCCGATTCCAACCTTTGGGAATTGCGATATGACGAGGAGACCGGCGCGCCTAAGGGGTCTCCCCGGCGTCTCACCGACTGGACCGGCTTCTTCTTTGACGATCCGGAATTGACCGCCGATGGAAAGCGCTTCGTCTTCCTCAACCGGAGAGCGCAGAGCGATGTTTATCTGGGCGAACTGGCGAACGGCGGAAACGAAATGAAAACTCCACAGCGGCTCACTCTCGACGATCGTATCGATTGGCCCGGTGGTTGGTCGCTGGACGGCAAGACTGTTTTTTTCTATTCCGATCGCAACGGAAGTTTTGACATCTTCAAGCAGGGCGTGAATGACCGCAATGCCGAACCCATCGTCACCGGCAACGAAGAAAAATGGGCGCCGCAGATCAGCCCGGATGGCAAGTGGGTACTCTACATGCAATGGCCCAAGGCAGCCGAGGGCGCCCCTGTCCCTCCTGGAAAGCTGATGCGCGTTCCAATCGCGGGCGGCCCATCCGAAGCGGTCATGGATATCAAGGGAAAGCCTTGGATCTCATATGGCAGCGCCCCGACGGACACCGTGGGAGGGTATCCCAGTTTCCGCTGTCCATTGCACGCGAGCGCCACGTGCGTACTCGCCGAAGCCGACGACAAGCAGATTGTCTTCACTGCCTTTGATCCTCTGCAAGGAAGAAAAGCGGAACTCGTCAAAGTTCCGGCCAATTCGGACCTAACGAGTTGGGACCTTTCTCCCGATGGAAGCAGAATCGTTCTTGGTCTCTTTGACCACAAGGCGGGAGATGTACAGATCGTTCCCTTCGCCGGCGGTGCTCCTCAGAAATTGTCTGCGATGCCGTGGACGGAACTGATTGCGGTGGCGTGGGCGGCGGATGGCAAGAGCTTGTTTCTGGCAAGCTACTCATCGCGCGGAACATCGATTGTGCACATGGACTTAACTGGCGGATCAAAACTGTTGTTCAAGCCCAGTTGGGATATTTTTTCGCTCGCGCCATCGCCAGACGGCCACTACTTGGCTTTTGGCCCGGTCGTGACGAACGCCAACGCATGGACCATTGCGTCATTTCCGCGCAAGTGATGCGGTACGCTCGCCTCTTGCGCGCTCCGCCAGTCCGCAAACAATAGCCGTGCCGCCAACTTGCATAGTCAGATAGCACCTCGGTGCCATTTACCCTTGTGTCCCACAAGAATAGGGTAGGAGGCGAGCAGTTCTGGGGAAGGGCTGTTCAAGGATAACGCCCCATCGTTCAAACG
>JBAQJU010000329.1:0-50977 GCA_049300475.1 Terriglobales bacterium
CTCCTATACCTACTGGGCAAAGGCCATTGGGGCGGCGCGCAGCGGTGACCAGGCTGCGGCCAAGAAGGATCTCGCGGAAATCGAGACGATTCATGCGGATTATGTTGCGAGCCACAAAACCTACGAGGCCGACTACGCCGACCAACTTCAGCAGGAAGCGTCGGCATGGATTTTGCACGGCGATGGCAAGGACGACGAGGCTATCGCCATTCTGCGCAAGACTGCCGATCACGAAGATGCGGTTGGACCGGAGCAAACCTCCATGCCCGCCCGCGAGATGCTCGCCGACATGCTCCTTGAAATGCACCATCCCGCGCAGGCGCTCGTCGAATACCAGGGAGACTTGAAGTTCAATCCCAAGCGTTTCGACGGACTCTACGGTGCGGCCCACGCAGCCGAAATGGCGGGCCAGGCGTCGGAGGCAACCGAGTATTACGCCCTGCTGGTCAAGACTTGCGATGGCTCAAATTCGGTGCGTCCCGAGCTTGCCAAAGCAAGGCAGGCCGTGGTCGCGCTGAAATGACGCAATCTGAGATGACGCAAATCTAGTGGGGTGTCCCGCAAATTCGTGACATAACGTTGTCATCCCGACCGGAGCGAAGCGGAGTGGAGGGACCTTGTGTTTCATTGCCTTCCACGTTTGGCCTGGTTGTTCCAATATGCTACTTATTTCCGGGACGGCGCACTAGTCTAGATCCTTAAGCTCTTTGGCGGTCGTGCCTCTTTGCCCGCGAATCAATCGGCGGACGAAGCGGCCTCTACTTTTCGATTCGTTGCAATCGGAACAAGAGCGTGCCCCATCCCAGCTTTGCCCGCATCTGCACCGGAATGTGATTCGCATCTTCGGAATACCAGACCCACACTTTACCTTTTGACTGCAGCGGGCCCGACGTCGCTTCCGCCGTCACCAGCAAAGCCGGAAATGTTCCGGCCGGGACCTTGATCTGCTCGCGCTTCTCGACTGTGGCCCTGACGATAGTGGTCTTCCCGTCGCTGATCGGAAACTCGTATCTTTCCCCAAGCTGCAGGGGCAGCGACTGCAAGTAGTAGAAACCGGTGATCACATCGGTGGCGCACCCCTCCAGATCGTTTTCGACCTTCTTGGTTTCGCCGGTCTTAAGATTTTTCTCATCCAGCACGCTCTTCTTGCGCGCGTAGTCGAACTTGATCGAAGTCTCGCGTTTATGCGAGCCCTCTTCGCTATGTTTGAAGATTGATAGCGAACAAAAAGTGCGCGGATCAAACTTCGCTTCGAAGCGGTCATGCACCGGGAATAGAACGTTTACCGCTCCCTGCGATTCGGCGGTTGCGGTCACTTTGCGTTCATTCCCCGCTGTTTCCATTCTTACGACGCCGGTTCCCGCGGTGATCAAATGCCACTCCGCCACATACACATAACTTTGTCCATCGGGGAACGGGTAGTTGGGGCGAGGCGGCACAATCTGCTTTGGGGCCGGACCGATTGACGCGGTAGGGGGTTCTTGCTGGCCATACGAAACATTCGCCATCCGGCAAAGCAGTACCCCTAGCGCAAGGATGGATAGAACACGGCGCGGATGGAGAGTTAGCAAGCTCTGGCCCAATTCCTGATTTCAGCGAAATCCCACGGCAGACGACCACTCTACTTGATGATGAGTTTCATGATAAGGAAGGCCAGCATAATGGCGCAACCCAGGGTCGCCTGGTATTCGCGGTGCTTCCAAAACCGGGCGGACGAGTAAGAACTCTGCCCGCCTCGGTACGCCGTGAGCCGTGGAAACATGCGCGGCACTTGACGCGCATAATCATCGTACTCGGGAAATGTCTGGCGGAGATAGCGCTCTTCGCCTGCGATCACCGGCACGTAAAGCATGGCGAACATCAGCGCCATGACGGCGACGATCCACCAACTGCGCGCCGCGATGGCGAAGCCTGCGGCAAGCATCAGCGAGCCCAGGTAGAGCGGATTGCGCGTATAAGCATAAGGGCCGCTGGTGGTGAGCTGCTTGTCTTTTTGCACGTGGCCCGAGGCCCGTCCGCGCAAAAGCAGTCCGGGAAGCATCACCAGCGAGCCCGCAATCAGTGATGTCCGCGTCGGGTGGGCGAGCCAGAGGAAGAAAATTGCCGACAGGAAGCCCAGAGGAATGCGGATCCGGCGGGCGATCAGCGACCACCGGCTGTGGGTCGTCTGCCATGCGGGTTGGGGTGCATCGCTCACGCAGAATCCCGCAAAAGCTTGCGCGCTGCGCCGACGACTTCCTCGGGCGTAATCTCAAGCATCCCTTGCTCCGGTTCGCTCAGCCGGGAGTGGTCCGTCATGCTGCTGGCGCTTCGCAACACTATGGATCGCGTCCCAAACGGGCCGTTGCGCGCCGGATTCGTGGGTCCGAAAATCGCCACTACTGGAACTTTCAAAGCTGCCGCCAGGTGCATCGGACCGGTATCGCCGCCAATCAGCAGGTTCGCGCGGCGCGTCAGCGCAATCAAATCTGCAATCGAGCACGAGATCTTTCGCGCGCTCCCTCCGCTTGCCGTCTCCACCGCCTCGGCGAGACCTTCTTCTCCTGGACCGTAGTTTACGACCGAACAAATTCCGTCCTGCGCGAGTGCCTTCGCAACCGTCCCGTAGCGATCGACCGGCCACTGCTTCGCTCCCCAACCTGCACCCGGATTGAGAATTGCAAACTTGGCTTTATCCGCCATCATGCGGTCGATTTTTTTCTCCGCATCCGGATCTACGGGAAACTCGACCTTGCGTTCGGGCTGATGTCCCGCGGCTGGCTCGACCATCGACAGACTTGCGGTCACCGCGTGCGCCAGATCGAGCGCCTGCTCCACCACATGCCTTCCACTCGTCTCCACCTGCCGCGAATAGAACATGCTGGCCGCATTCTCGCGCGGCTGCGCGTCCCCAAATACGATGGGCGCGCCCGACCAACGCGCCAGCAGCGCAGAACGAACCGCACCCTGGAAATCGATCACCGCATCGTATTCGACTCCGCGCAACTCGCTCAAACCCACTGCCATCTGTTGCCAGGTATTCAATGAAAATATCGACCGGCGCCATTCCGTCGTCTTGACGGTGTGAATACGGTCGACGAGCGGCCGCTCGGGAGAGCGTCGTCCAGCCCGCGGATAGCGGAGCGTGCACAATAGCTCCGCCCAGCGTTCTTCGATGAGCCATCCCAAGCTAACGTGCGGAAAAGCCTGGCGCAGCGCGGCCACCGCCGGCAACGTGTGAATGATATCTCCCATGGCGCTGAGCCGCACCACCAGCAGGCTTTCGATTCGTGGAGTGCCGTCCAAGTCCCGCGCGGAGCCCCTCATCCGCGCGGCCTCACGATTTTCGCGGCGAAAGCCGCGAACGAATAATTTCACTTGCCGAGTGATCCTTCGGATCGCCCACGATCACCACGTGCCCTCCGCAGGCTTCCACCTGTTCGCGCTCCGGGACATTGTTCACCGTGTAATCGGTGCCCTTGGCATGAAAATCGGGGCGTATCTCGCGGATGATCGCTCTTACATCTTTTTCCGCAAACACCACAACCGCATCCACATCCGAAAGCGCGGCGAGAATCTCCGCGCGTTCGTCGGCGGGCATCAATGGCCGGCCTTCCCCCTTCAACGCACGCACCGAATCATCGCCATTCACTGCCACCACTAGTTTGTCGGCCAATTCCCGCGCCGCGTGCAGGTAACGAACGTGGCCCACGTGCAGCAGATCGAAGCATCCATTCGCCAGCGTGATGCGATCACCGGCGCATCGCCAGTCCGCCACACGTTGCCGAAGTTCCTCGCGCGAAACGATCTTCTGATGGATTGGTGTGCTCAAAGATAATGCTCAATGCTCTTGATCTGACCGTGTGGAAGCGGGGCTGTGCCCCGCTTGGACGGGGCGAAGCCCCGTCCCCACGCATTCCTCGCTCTAATGCTCGCGCGCAACTGGCGGCGTTTTTTCCAGTGCTTCCAGCAGTTCTTGCTGGCTGACGGTGGCCGTCCCGCGTTTCATCACCACGATTCCGCCCGCATAGTTCGCCAGGTGTGCTGCTTCTTCCGCGGTTGCGCCCGCTGCCAACGCGGCGGTAAATGTCGCGATGACCGTGTCGCCCGCGCCCGTCACGTCCGCGACCTCATCGCTGCCATAGATCGGAATATCGACCGCCTTATGCTTGCGAGGAAACGCTACCATACCATCTTTGCCGCGCGTGATCAGCAGCGATTCCAGCTTCATCTCGCCCGCGATCTGCTCTCCAGCGGCCAGCAGGCGCTCCCAGTCGTCGCCAATGCGGATGCCGAGCGCTTCCTCCACTTCCGACTCATTGGGCGTCGCAGCCGTGATCCCGGTAAATTCCAGCATGCGGTGCCGCGAATCGAGCATCACCGGAACCTTCTCCAGCCCTCGCTTCTCGCGAATCCCATTCAGCAAAGCCGGGGTCGCGGCCCCGTATCCATAGTCGGAAACCAGCAGCGCATCCGAAGCTCGGCCATACTCGCGCGCGGCCAGAACGAGTTCTCTCCGCAGATGTGAATTTGGGCCTTCCGCGGGCTCGCGGTCCAGTCGCACCACTTGCTGTCCCGCCGTGTGGGCAAACCCTGCCAGGATGCGCGTCTTAGTCACCGTTGAATAGGTCTTGTCTTTCAGAACTCCACTCACTGGAATGCGCTTGTGCCGGAAGGCGCGCAGTAGAAGTTTTCCCGGCTCATCCAGGCCCACGATGCCCACTGGCAAAACATTTACGCCAAGATCGGCCAGGTTGTAGATCGCATTCGCCCCCCCGCCCGGCACCACCTTGCGATCATGGTGCTTGAGAATCAGCACCGGCGCTTCGCGGGACACGCGGGAGATTTCACCAAAAACGAATTCATCGGCGACCAGGTCGGCAAGCACGGTCACGGTGACTTTGGGGAAGGATTCGACCAGCTTCCGCAAACGGTCATTTTCTTTGGCGTGCTTCGTCATCTAGAGGGTTTGGCTTCAAAGAGCTTACGATTCGTGCAACCCAAGATTCTCTCACGACCCGAGCCCTCACTTTGCGATTCTCCTCAGAATCGTATCTACAATGTCAGCGGGGTTGTCGAGCGTAACCTTGAGCGCGGCGATGGCAAGGGGTTGCAACTCCGTCTGCAGCGGTCCCAGATTGACCGCATCCTTCTCGGTGGTCCCGAATCCGCCCGCACCAAGTCTCACTCGCATCGCCAGCAGTCGCTCAATGTCGCTTCGGCCGTAGGCGTGGTGATCGCGAAAAATCACTTCGGCTGCCGGCGAAATTCCGCCCGCTCGCATCTGTGCGAAGAACTGCTGCGGACGCGCCAGCCCGCAGAATACGACCGGCGCTTCCGGAGCGCCAGGTACAACGATCTCACGCTTCATTCGCCATACCAGCTTCCCGCGCCAAGCGGCGCTTTCGATCGCCAGCTCCGCCGGGAGCACGATCGCGTCTGCGCGTCCGAGTGACGACAGCGGCTCGCGTAACCGTCCTAAAGGCAGCAGGCGGTCCTCGAAGTCAGGCGCCGCGATAAGGACAATGTCGAAGTCGCGAACCAGAGAACGGTGCTGAAATCCGTCATCAAGGATATGCAGTTGTGAATCGACCTTTGTTTCGGCGAAGCGACCTGCCAGATAGCGGCTCTCGCCGACAATTACTGGCACGCCCAACCTGCGCGCGATCAACAGCGGCTCATCGCCAAAATCGTCCGCGCTGCCATTCGGATCAACGACCAGCACGCCGCGTGTCCGGCGGCGATATCCGCGCGAAAGAACATCGAAGCGAATTCCGCGGGCCTTCAACAGTTCACCCAGCGCAATCACAAACGGCGTCTTGCCGGATCCACCTACCGAAACATTCCCGATGCTCACCACGGGCCGCGCCAGCCGCCGCACCGGAAATACGCCGTGATCGAACAAGGTGTTACGGAGAGCGCTGGCAGCGCCGTAGATTCCGGTAAGGGGATTCATTCCGACGCCTTGCCTGCAGGCTGAACACCCGGCACGGGTCTGTTCATCAACTCCACAAGGGCACGAACAGTCTTTGCCGTGGCACCACGTTGCGATTCAAGCGCGGCCAGGGCGTTGCGCCCCAGTGCCGCCCGTTCCACATCGTTTTCGATCAATTCCATCAGAACCAGCGGCAACTCGGCCACTCCCACCACACGCACCGCATTGCGGCTCAGGAAAAAATTGACGATATCACGAAAATTCTCGTAGTGGTTGCCGGTCACGATTGGAACGCCGTACAGCGCGGGCTCAAGAATATTGTGTCCGCCGCGCGGCACCAGGCTTCCGCCAACAAAGGCGATGGTGGCCAGCGAATAAAGCGCGGCCAACTCTCCGATGGTGTCGAGCAGCAACACTCCGCCAGCGAGCGGCTCGCCGCTCCACAACGACCGCCGCCACATCCGGAACCCTAATTGCTCCACCAGCGCTCCGGCCTCCGCAAAGCGCTCGGGATGCCGCGGCGCCAGAACCATCACCGCCTTGGGATACGTCGCCAGAATATTGTGAAACGCCGAAAGCAGCGGCCCTTCTTCGCCTTCGAGCGTGCTGCCACAGACCAGGATCGGCCCGGCGAGCGATTGATCGAACCCAGCGCGCAGGCTGGCCACGATTGCCGGTGCTGCAGGGGGAGCCACGTCAAACTTTAAATTTCCGGCCACCATCACCTTCTGTTCAGCCGCGCCAATTTCCACCAGTCTTCGCTTATCCTCATCGGTTTGCGCCAGAAAAAGATCGACATTGGCCAGCACTTTCGGAAGCCAGAACCGCAGCCGCTTGTAGCCCGGAAGGGAACGGTCGGAGATACGGCAGTTGATTACGGCGATAAGAGCTCCGCCACGTTTGGCCAGACGCAGGAGATTCGGCCAGAATTCGGTTTCCGCGATCACGCACAGTTCCGGCCGTAGCGCCTCAACGTAGGGCCGCACCGCAAACGCAAAGTCGAGAGGACAGAAAAAGACGTTTTCTGCGCCGAACCTTTTTGCGGCCAGCTTCTGTCCTGTGCTGGTGGTGGTTGAAACGAACACGCGATGTGCTGGGAATTCCTGCCGCAACGCCCCAACTACCGCGCTCGACGCCACGACCTCGCCCACTGACACGGCGTGAACCCAGATCGTGGGCTGCTCCCCATGTCCAAACAGATGCTTCGGGACTGCCCCTAGTCTCTGCCGCAATCCAGCCCGATACTTGCCGTGGCGCAACATCTGCAGCAGCCAGTAGGGCAGCGTGATCAGCAGCAGGAACGCGAGCAGCGCACTGTAGAACACGTACATAAATGAAGACCCATTCTAACTGCCAATTCGCAATCTTCCGACGGCTCCGCTGGGGTTGCAGGCATCCTATAATCCACATATGCAGGAATCTTTTCGCACGGCGGGAGCGCGCCTTCACCGTCCCGCTGTTCTTGTTGTCTTTATTTTGCTGGGCTGCGCGGCCGCGATCGCTTCGAAGGATTTCGTTATGCCCGAGGCCCGCCCTGCCCGCACCTATCCGGCCCATGACGAGCACCCCATGGAGAAAGTTACCGTCGCGGTCGATCCCTATGACGTCGAGTACAAAGCCTCCATCTTCAGCGTCAACTATCGCAAGTATGGTTTCATGCCCGTCTTTTTCGTCGTGACCAATGACAGCGACCAGCCCATTGCTCTCGCGGAGATGCAGGCTCAATTGAACACCGTAAATCGCAACAAGTTGTCTCCCCTCACTACGGAAGATCTCGTGCGCCGCATGTCCCACCCATCGCGCAGCGATAGGCCCAATCCCCTGCCGATTCCTCTGCCTGGGAAAAAAGTAAAAGGCGGCATGAGCGAAAAAGCTATGGACGAAATTGATCGCGCGCAATTCGCCGCTAAGGCGGTTGAGCCGCACTCCACTGCACGTGGCTTCCTGTTTTTCGATGTCTCCGATATCTCGAATCCGCTGGCGGGTGCCCACTTCTACCTCACCGACGTGCGCGATGCAAAGGGCAATGAGCTCATGTATTTCGAAATTCCGCTGGAGAAGTACCTGGGCGCTCCGGAGCCGAAGAAACCGTAGAAATGTCCGGGGATATTGGGGTTCGGAGCCGAAATTCCCATCCTTCGCAAAAAGCCGCTTTCTCTCGCCCGTTATAATCTCACGGTATGGCGACCACTCCAGCCATTTCCGAAGCTCTCCTCGCCAGGTACGAGCCCGTCATCGGACTCGAGGTCCGCGTCCATCTGCTGACCGCGTCGAAGATTTTTTGCTCCTGCTCCACGCGTTTCGGAGACCCACCCAACACGAATGTCTGCCCCGTTTGCCTTGGGCTGCCGGGCGCCTTGCCAGTGCTGAACCGCCGGGCCGTCGAATTCGCAGCGCTGGCTGCGATGGCTCTGCGCTGCCGCGTCAACGAGACCTCAATCTTCGCGCGTAAGAATTATTTCTATCCCGACCTGCCCAAGGGCTACCAGATCTCGCAATACGACAAACCCCTTGCCGAGCATGGATTCATCGAAATCGATATCCAGGGCGGAATAAGGAAAATCGGCATCACCCGCCTCCACCTCGAAGAGGATGCAGGCAAGAGCCTGCATGAAGGCTTTCCAGACGCTGCCACAAAAACCGCTATCGATCTCAACCGCACCGGAATTCCACTGGCCGAAATTGTGAGCGAGCCCGACATGCGCTCGCCCGAAGAAGCCTACCAGTACCTCACGCGTCTGAAGGAAATCATCCTTTACACCGGCGTAAGCGACTGCAACATGGAAGAAGGGTCCCTGCGTTGCGACGCCAACATCAGCGTGCGGCCCCGCGGCCAAAAAGAGTTCGGCATCAAGACCGAAGTCAAGAACGTCAACTCATTCCGCTTCATCAGGCAGGCTCTGGAATACGAGATCGAACGCCACATCGAAGTTCTCGAGTCGGGCGGAAAAATCACGCAGGAAACACGCCTCTACAACGCGCAGGAAGGCCGCACTTACGGCATGCGCTCCAAGGAGCAGGCGCACGACTACCGCTACTTCCCCGAACCTGACCTGCTGCCCCTCGTCGTCGACGAAAAATGGCAAGCCGAAATACGCGCCAGCCTGCCCGAACTCCCTGAAGCGCGCCGCCAGCGCATGATCAAGGATTACGCCATCACCGCCGGCGATGCCTACACCCTGACCATGACGCGCGCTCTCGCCGATCAGTTCGAATCCGCCGCCCGCGCGGCCAAGAGTCCCAAACGTCTCGCCAACCTCGTGCAGAGCGAATTACTCGGCCGCCTCAAAGCGCAGTCGCTCGAACTCGATCAATCGCCCATCTCCATGGCAGGAGTCGCCGCCTCCGCCGATCTGGTCGAGTCAGGCGCAATCTCGGGCAAAATGCTCAAGGATCTGTACGACCTCTGCTTCGAACGCCGCAAAGACTTCCCCGTAGTCTACGAGGAAGAAGGCCGACCCGAGCAATCGCGTGACACCTCAGCCGTCGAAAAACTAGCCGATGAACTGATCGCAGCTAATCCCAGGCAGGTCGAGCAGTATCGTGCGGGGAAAAAGACCATGCTCGGATTCTTTGTGGGTCAGATCATGAAGGCGTCGAAGGGGCAAGCCAATCCCCAGTTGGTCAATCAGGTATTGGCAACAAAACTTGAGGAACCTGTTAAGAAACCGGAACTGTACGTTCCACCCTCCGTGCGTTTGGGTGTCGAGCCCATTTTCGCTAACAAAGACTTTTGGCCGACGTTCAGGAGCGAATTTCCAAAACTGCTGCAGGTGCTTCCGAACCTCGAGGATGCCCTTTCAAGCATTATCGACCGCGGCTATGAGAGTCTCAGCAGAGAACAGCATGTCATCATGCATTTGGCAACTTACGCGGGCATCTCAATGCAAGAGGTTGTAATGCTTGCTGCGAATGGCTTCGGGAGGGGCGCCATGAAGATTACGCGAAATATGCTCGAAGCCACGATTAACGCGGAGTTTATTCGCCTCAACCCAGGCGAGGCAGAGTTATTTGTCGACTGGGCATGGGTGGAACAGGAGAGGCAACTCGATCTCCTTCGCACCTCGAATCCGAAGGGACATGCCGCAATTCCTGGGGAAACGCTAAGAAAAAGCAAAGAAGAGTTTGAAAGGGTCAGGCCGAAATTTGAGTATACGTCTGCGTCTGGGGCGAAGATCCTTCGGGCGTCATGGTCTTCCCTCGGGTTGGCCGATAGAGCAGTTAAGAGCAACTTGATTGATCTCTATAGACTGATCTATCCAATTGCATCTCAAATATTCCACGGCACTATCGGGGGGCTAGCAGCTCATTTTGAGCTCGAGAAGGATCCATATCGGATGCTTAGCAGGCCATCCCTAAAATGGTGCCCTCAAGCCTTGATCGGCGGACACAGGTGCTTACTGCATCTGCTGGATACTATTTGCAATAGCGTTGGCGTGGAACCGAAACCTAGCCGGGAACAATTGGCCGGAGACTTTCACTACGCATGGGTTGAGCCTGGAAAATACTACAGTTCTTAGGAGCTACGAGCTGAATAAGCCCTACTTCGCCGCCCCGGCGTTCTTCAATATTTCATCCGCGTAGTAGTTCGTAATCTTGGCGTCGTCGCGCAGGCTCTCGTAGTACGCCGCTTTCAATAACTGTTCGCGGCGGTCGCGCAACTGTTGCCGGATTGCCTGCTGCACCCGCGGATCGTTCAGATCGCGCTGCCCCGCCGGCTCCTTGGCGATCAGCTTCACGATCATGTAGGCGTAGGGCTGGTGATTCGAGGGATTGATCACTGGAATCACCGGTGTGTATTGCCCCGGCTTCAGCTTCATCACCGCGTCGCGAGTGGCGGGGTCCGCGCTTTTTAAAGCAGATTCTGGAGCCATTCCCAGATCGCCGCCGTTGTTGCTGGTCTCCGGGTCCTCCGAATAATTCATCGCCAGGGTGGCGAAATCGTCGCCACTATCCAGCTTGTTTTCGATCATCTGGATTTTCTTGCGCGCTTCGGCGTCGTTCTGCGCCTTGTTCTGCATATTGCGCACCTGCCCATTCACAATCCCGGTAACCATGATCTTCGCGAGGTGATATTGCGGTTCGATCAGGTTGAACTCCGCCTTGTGTTCGTTGTAATAATTCGTCACGTCCTGGTCCGTGATGTTGATGCGCGAGGTGATTTCCTTGTTCAACACCTTGTCCCGCGTCAGGGAACGCCGCAGGTCGCGCTTGAAGTCGTCGAGCGTAATTTTCTTTTCCGCCAACCTCTTGTTGAATTCTTCGGCAGTATAGGGAGCCTTCGCCTCGTTCAGCTTGCGATCCACTTCTTCATCGGTCGCCAGCAGCCCAAGCTTCTCCGCGCGCCGCATCAGGATCTCGGTTTCAATCAGCTCGTTCAAAATGCTCAGCCGCAGGCTGACCGCCTGCTCTCCGGTTGGCTGTTGATCGGAGCCCGCCGTCTGGTTAGAGTAATACTTGTCTACTTCGCTGCGGTAGATCTTGCGCCCGTTGACCGAAGCCATTACGTCTCCGCCGCCGCTATCGTGATTACAAGCCCACAATCCCATCAACAAGCACGCGCTCGCTAGAATGAGGCCAGCCCGCTGCGCTCCCCCAAGGCTACGATTTATCAATTTGTCCTCCAACCACGTGCACCCATTCAACCAGTGCAAAACAATTCGGGCGCGGCCTTACTTTGACGGCGCGGCCATCGGAACCTTCACGCCTGCACTCGCCGGTTTGTGATCCGGAGGCGCGACTCCGGCATCCTTCAGCGCCCGGTCGATCGCGGCGCGAACCTCTTCCGCGGGCACCGCCCCATCCAGTTTCTGGCCATTCACGAACAAGGTCGGAGTCGCATTCACTCCGAGCGCATCTCCTTCGCTCATGGAGGCGCGTACCGTTTTTGGGTCCTGCGTCTTCAGGCAGGCCTGCAGCTTGGGCTCATCCAGATTGTGCTTCTGCCCTTGCAGCATAGCCAGTTTATCGAGTTCCTCATTTTGACCTTCCCGGCCCTTGGCAGCGCTCACTTCGTGCTGGTTGCTATGCAGGTAATCCACATAGTCCCAGTAAGCATCGGCGGCTTGCGCGTTCAGGCAATCGGCGTCGACCGCGGCGTGTACGGCCCATGGGTGAATCTCCTCGAGCGGGTAGTCCTTATAAATGAACAGCACGCGATCGCCGTACTCCTTAAGAATCCCTGGAAAGAGCGTCGCATGCATGCGCGAGCAGAAGGGGCACTCGAAATCGTCGTAGTTGACGACCACCACCTTCGCATCCTTGTTGCCGCGCGTCGGACGCCCGCTGACATCAATTTTCTTCATGATCTCGGCATAGGGATCCTTACCGAGATCCATTTTCGTGATGCGAACCAGCGTCTTGTGGTCCCGCGAGAGCAAAAAGTCGAAGGACTGCTTTTTTTCGGGACTGCGAAACGTGATCGTCATCGCATCGTAATTCGGGAACTCGCTTGGCCCCAGTGGTCCCAGCACCAGTTCCACATCCGGCGGCAGAGAGTAATGCGCCCGCACCTGCCGCTCCACCTGTTGGACGACGTCGCCCGATAAAGCCGAAGACTGCGCGGACGACGGTTTGGGAGCAGAGGGCGGCGCTTGGGCCGAGCAGCCCAAACAAATCATCAGGAGAACCACAAACACACGACGCACCATCATGAGGACAAGCCACCTGAACATGTTGAAGTAGCTTGATTATCTCATGACGCTGCGGGGGGAACGGTTCGCTAGCCGACTCGACTGCTCCGTCCCCGGACCAGTTCTGCGGTCGTCAGCAGTTGATTCATCGACCCGGAGCGAAACCCTTCCAGGTCGAGCGTGACGAACTTGAATCCCAACCCCTTGAAAATCCTGGCGAACTCGCTCGCCATCTTCTCATTCAAGGCGCGTGCCAGTTCTTCTCGCGCGATCTCAATCCGCACGATTTCGCCATGATGGCGCACACGGAATTGCTTGAATCCCATGCCACGCAACGCGTCTTCGCCCTGCTCGATCACGTTCAGCGCTTCGGCAGTCACCGCTCGCCCGTATTCCATGCGCGACGAAAGACACGCCGAGGCCGGTTTGTCCCATACTCGCAGCCCCGCACCCCGCGCCAACTCCCGGATCTCAGCTTTCGTCAGCCCCGCATCAAGTAAGGGCGCCAGTACGTGGTGCTCGCGTGCGGCCTGCTGGCCTGGCCGAAAATCGCCCTCGTCATCGGCATTCACTCCGTACGCGATCGCCTCGAAGCCTTGAGCCTCGCGATAGGGTTCCAGCACCGTAAATAGTTCATTCTTGCAATGGAAACAGCGCATCGCGTCGTTACGCGCATACGCCAGGTTCTCCAACTCCCGCGTTTCGACTACGTCAACCGGAATCGCCTGTTCCCGCGCAAAAGCGACCGCATCCGCAAGCTGCGTCCGCGCCAGGCTGGCGGAATCGGCGATGACTGCGATCATTTTATCGCCGAGTACCTGGTGCGCCGCCCACGCCAGAAAAGCCGAGTCAACACCGCCCGAGTAAGCCACGATCAAGCCTGGATGCGAAGCTACAATCTCGCGCAAGCGCGCCGCTTTTTGCTCGAGGTTTGCCGCGTTCTCCATGAACTTCATTTTACGTGGAATCCCCCAGCCCATCCCTCACACACGGTACATCCTGCTAGTAGAGGCGTTCCTGCCGCCTCAGGTTGCCGAAGGCCCCCACGTTCGCCAGCGTGAAGCTGAACCGGTACATGTTCTCATTGCGCACTTGTCCCAGAGCAAATCGGCGGTATTCCAGGCTCACGCCGCAGCAGTCCCAGTTGTAACTGGTTTGGGCGGTGGCGTATTGCAGGTTCCCCTGGTTTGCGTCAAAGCCGAAGCTGGCCGCCGCGCTCAGCCCGCGCTTGTTGAGTTGTCCATAGCCTGCCAGAATTCGGAACTGATGAAAATCCTGAGGGCTCGCTACCGTCGAACCGCTGGGCGTATCGATCACGCGCAGAAACGCATCGCCTCCCCCGACCGTAAATGGTCCGTAGTGGTAGTTCACCAATGCAGTGCTGCCATTGATCCGCCCGTTCTTCACGTCGTAATCCAAATCCCACTCCGTGTTCGTGCGCGGACTGGTTTCCACCCGCAGCCGGGAGATAAGGGGTGCGAATCGTCGTGGCCCGTTGAGAAAGGCGATGCCCGTGAAATCTGCCGTGCTCGTAAAGACGTTTCGTACCCCGGGAACGAGCGCGTTCCCAAATGTCGGATCGAAGAAGTATTTCTGCCCTACCTCCCAACTCAGCACCTCCCGCGGCCCCGACGCGCATGGTTGAGTGTCCGGACTGGGCGGCGCTTCCCACGGGACCGCCCCTATCTGCGGTGGGCCGCCCACCGTCAAGGTACTCATTCCTTGCAGATCGCAATCCGAAACGTTGGGATCGGTTCGCTTGGCATAAATCCGGTTCACCAGCGAATATTCGATTTCATTCGTGTCGGTGAGCACGTCGGTCGAATCGAAGCGCAAAATGTCAGCAAAGTTACTGAGGCCATTGACGTAGTCGTACCTCATGCCGGTGACGTAGTCGTACTTCATGCGCGGCTCAATCACGTGCTTCCATTTTCGTCCTAGCCACTCGCGGTCGAATATCTTCGACAATGCGGGTGGCCGCAACTCGACCGAGGCTTCCAGCGACTTGCGGTTCAGAACATCGCTCTCCGCCGTATTCGTCGTCAGGTTTAAGCGCTGTGTGTAGAGTGTGTCGCGCAATGTAAGTGCAGATCGCAGCGACCACCCCTGCCATTGCAGCGGCATCGCCAGCGTGGGTGCCAGATCGAACCTGCCCACTAGGGCAGCCGTCCGAAGCCCGGGCTGCGAGAACCCATGCTGCGAAACCTCGGGTGCCTGGCGCCGTTGTAAACCCTCGGCCGCACTTTCGAACGACCAGTACAGCGGCGTATCTCCCAACTGCCGCTCCTCGCCCGAAACAAAAAAACTCGGGGTATGGAGAACCCGAATCAATTCCGTCGACGTAATGTTGGAGCAACCTGGGTTCGTGCCGGTTTCGGGAACGCAAACGTCGAAGTTCTGGTAGCGCTCTGCCAACCCGTTGAAGTGAAAACCGTCCGTCGTATTCGACAGGAAGATCTGCGACTTCACTTCCGAATCGATCGCCTGGGCGTACACGTCCGTGAACGCGATGCGGTATACGAATGAACTCAGATAATCGACATTCGCCACTCCGCGGACTGTCCCGAACGGATGCTCGCCCTGAAAACGCGCGTCCTCACCCCCTTGATCAACCCGTGGCGTTCCGATGCCCCGATCGACCATTCCCGTGTAGCTGAAAAATACAAAGGAGCTGTCACTCGGCCGCATTCGGAACTGACCCTGCTGTGCCCATCCTCGCTTCGAGTAATATTCCGCCCCTGCTGTCGCATCCGTGCTCCGGTTGAACACCCAGTAAACCGAGTCTCCCGCAATGTATCCCTTGATCGACGAATTACCCACACTTGGAATCAGCAGCCCGCTCTGCCGCGTCTGCTGCACCGGATGTGTTACATAGGGAAAATAAAATACCGGAATCCCCATCAGCCGAAAGTCGCTCTGGTAGATCTTCGCCGAACTGTCCACATCCACCGAGATTTGCCGCGCATTAAATAGCCATTTCGGATGCGGCAACTGGCAGGTTGTCACCGTTCCCTGCCGCACCAGATACCGGTCAGGCCCGTGCTTCTCCACAATCTTTCCCGTGAATGCAAACGGGTTCGAGGTCGTCAGCACATAGCGCGAACGCCGTCCCTTGAACCCCAATGTGCCGATCACGTCATAAAACTTCCCCACCTCGGTCTGGATGTTGTAGGTCCCGTGGCTGGCTTCGATGTGCTCGTCGTAAGGACCGCCATCCAGCACCACATGCCCCTCCAGTTCGCTGTCGCCCGTGTCCGCGTTATAGGTAATTTCATCTGCTTGAAGAATATAGGTGCGGTAATCGATCTCAACCTTGCCTCGCAGGTGATAAACCGAGCCCTCCTTTTCCTGCTCCACCGCCCGAATCGTAACTTCTTCTTGCGTTTGGCTGGCTGGGGCCGACGGCAATGACTGAGTCGTTTCGCGGCCGGGGGGTGGCGTCTGGCTGGTTACTATCCGGGAGGCGAGAAGCAGGTGACAGATCAGTGCCGCCGTGATAATGATTCGAGAGCGGGTGATCATTAGCGGGTGATTTGCAAGCGCGCGCTTCCGCCAGTCGAGCTGGCAACGGGAACGAAATGACCTTAGCACGCGGTGGCAGGCGACGCCAAGCTTCGCCCATCTCTATGATCTCCGTAATTTTGTGTCCAACCCGGCTCTGGCTGCTGGCATCCTCCTGCGACCGTTGTGAAAGGCCGATTTAGAAGGTCGATTTAAACTAATGACCGGATTGATGAATCAAGCACTGGATGGCGATTCAGCCGTCCCGGCACATCTCGGTGCTCCTCTCACAGAGGTCGACCGCGAGCTCGCCCCTGCATCCCAATCCGATTCCGACGTCTGGCGCAGCGAAGTTGCCGCTCGCCTCGCGCGCTATCGCACTCGCCGAAAGCCGCGCGCTCCGCGCTATCCGTCGCTTCTCTTGCCTTTTGATTCGTCGGACAACTGGTCACGATCGGCGCCTGCCAATGCCACCGCCCCATCGGAGGACCACTTCCCGCCCCAGCAACCTGAGATCCGCCAGGAAGTCAGCTCGGGTGCGTCCATCTCTCCGCGCTTTTCTTCGGACTTTTCCTTTGACTTCCCTTCAGACGTCCCTCCGCAACCTCCCGAACATCAACCTTCGCCACCAACGCAGCCGGAACCCGAACCCTCCGCCAAGATCATCGAGTTTCCCCGTTCGGCCGCAATTCCCGTTTTTCATGCGAGCCTGCTCGCCGACCCGATTCTCGATCGGCCGCGTATCGTCGAAGCGCCTGAGGTCGTCCTTCCTCCTCCGGCCCTCGGTGGAATCCTGATTGAGCCCGTGCCACCGGCGCTCAGCGATCCACGCGCCGGTCGTGAGTCCCGAATCCAATCTGCATCTGTTCCCCGCCGGTTGCTCGCAACTTCGGTCGATGCCCTGATCCTGGCCGTTGCCCTGTCCGCCTTCGCCGCAATCTTTCTACGCTTCAATCCCGCTCGCGGACCGATCCCACTCCTGGCTGGCGCCGCCGCCCTCATTGCCGTGCTGCTCTGGATGGTTTACCAGTTTGCATTTGTCGTCTACACAGGTTCGACTCCCGGGCTCCGCGCCGCTCGTCTCACCCTCGCGAATCTTGATAGTTCGGCCGTGCCGCATCCTATGCGCCGATGGCGTGTACTGGCCTCGTTTCTCTCCGCGTTTTCTGCCGGACTCGGCTACCTGTGGTGCTTCGTTGACCAGGACTCCCTCTGCTGGCACGACCGCATCACCCGCACTCATCTGCGCAGGGCTGGAATGAGCCAGCCCGCCAAGCCTCTTGTTTGAAACAGCGGCTTTGAAACAGCGGCATCCATCCGGAATACCCCGCTGTTGCCCAAGGATCGCTTCCAATCCCCTCATTCTGACAATCAACTCACGGCATCAAATCGCGCTTCATGCCAGACCACGAAGACCCCTTGCAAAAAAGCCCCGGCCAATTCGCGCCGGGGCTTCTGCTTCAGCTTTGTCAACCAGCCGTCGCTTGCCGCGTCGGTCTTGGAAGACGTTTCGATTCGACAACTAGGTGCCTGACGCCATGCGTTCGTGGCGCTCGCACTTGTCGCCGCCGCAATTCATTGCGGATTTCTCATCCGCGCCGCAGCATTTCCCATCTTTACGGGCGCCTTCTTTCTTGCACGCCTTCATGCACGCTTTCATGTCCTTGTCGCCGCAGCATGACTTCGCTTCCTTCGTCTCGCACTTACCCTTGCCGCAGCAGTCCATTGCATCTTTCGTATCGGCGCTCGCGTGATGGCAGCATGTCATTGCGTCCTTGGCGTCGGCGGCATGATGGCAGCAGCTTTTTGCCGGCGCCTGGGAAGCATTCGGCGTCGAAGCCGCTGGATTTTCCTGTGCCCACGCAACCAGCGCGAGGGCAATGACCATGGCAAACAATCTGAATTTCATAAGATCTCCTTTTTAAGTTATGAGTGCAATTGAGTCGTGCGGGCCATTTCAGCCCCGCAGAAAAGCACAAAAGAATGGAATGTCTCTAAACGCGAAGGGTCATGCCGAATACATCCGGAGGAGAATGCAAGATCAATGCGATGGAACTAATAGCGATCTCGGCAGTGCCGCGCTCGGGACCTGTTTCCACCGCCGCAACAGGCGTCGCCTCGCGCGTCCGTCTCTGCACACTGCGCGCCAGAGTGGGCACGCTCTGCGGCCCCTGCCGGAAACAGCAGCTATGCGGGTCATCGCAGGCCGGAGCGCCCGAAACTACTTCCGACACGTCCGCAGTCTCCATCTTGTGGTGTCCCGGACAACACGGGCGTTCGGCATCCATTTGCGCGTCTTCTGATTGTGGATGCGCGGAGCGATGGTGTGCGGAGTGTTCGGCCGGCATGTCCACGGCCATTTCATGTCCGGGACGCATGTGTCCCGCGTGCATGGCGAGCATCGGAGCCATCGTCATTTCGGCCCAAGCCGCAACGACTAGCAGTAGCACCGCCGCTGTTGTCTTCTTCGCCATACCGCTTGATCCTGCCAGAACGAAAAACGCTGGCCAGTGACGCGCATCACTGGCCTTTGTCCAGATTGCCCGGAAAATGGCATTTAGCCGGCGTTTCTCAAACCAGGCTCTCCAGCGCCGCCCGCAAATCCTCAAACCGGAACACGTACCCGCTCGCCTCGAGTTTAGAGGGCTTGACCCGCTGGCTGGAGAGAAATAACTCCTGCGCCGCTATCCCGCCAAAGGCCAGCCCCAGTGCAAATCCGGGTACCGGAAAAAACGCCGGCCGCGCCAGCACCGAAGCCAGCACCTTGGTAAATTCCGCGTTCCGCACCGGATTCGGTCCCACCATATTCAGCGCTCCTGAAAGCGGTTCGGTGCGCGAAACATGCAGTATCGCGCCTACCATGTCGTCGACGTGGATCCAGCTCCACCACTGCTTTCCCGATCCGATCCGCCCGCCCAGCCCCAGCTTGAATGGAGTCAGCATCTTCGCAAGAGCGCCGCCCTTTCCGCTAAGCACCAGTCCCGTTCGCAGATTCACCGTGCGGATTCCCGCCTCGCTTGCGATCCGGCTGGCTTCCTCCCACTCGCGGCAAACCTCCGGCAAGAACCCTTGCCCGCTTGCGCTCTCTTCGGTTAAAACTTCTTCGCCCCGGTCTCCGTAAAACCCAATCGCCGACGCGCACACGAATACCTTTGGTTTGGACGCGGTCTGCGCCAAAGCGGTAGCCAGATTTCTCGTTCCCCGCACACGGCTCTCGCGGATCGCTTTCTTCTTTGCCTCCGCCCAGCGTCCCACGATGCTTTCGCCGGCGAGATGGATGACCGCGTCGAATCCCGAGACTGCCGTCGGCAAAAGACCTGTCCCGGCCTCTGCCATGGGATCCCACGAAATTTCCCCCACCTTCCCCGCCGGACCCCGCACCAGCCGAATTACTTCCGCGCCCGCCTGCTCCAATGAAGGCAGTAGCGCCGCGCCAATCAGTCCCGACGCCCCAGTCACCAGAACGCGTTCCATACTTCCTGCCTCCTTGGGTACTCTACCAGTCCTGCAGTCCCCTGCGAACTCTGCATTCTCGACGGTAAATGGCCTCAAGAGGCGTAAACTAAACCAAAAGGCACGTCCGGCGGCGTTTACTCTCTCCCCTTCCGCTGGGGTAAAATCCATCATGGCGACGTTGCGGGAACAAGTCGCGACCAGCGTGCTCACGGTGACCCGTTTCCGCGAGCTCATGAGGAAGTTGCGCGAAAACCGCCCCAACGACGATCTCAACCTCGTCAAGCGCGCCTACGAATTCTCCCAGAAGCACCACGCCGGACAACATCGGGCCTCGGGCGAACCCTACCTCGTCCATCCTCTCGAAGTCGGCAACGTGCTCGCTGATATGAAGATGGATTCGGTCTCGGTCGCCGCCGGTCTCCTGCACGATTCAGTCGAAGACACCTCCGTTACCACTGTCGAAATCCGCCAGGAATTCGGAGAACAGGTCGCGCACATCGTCGAAGGCGTCACCAAGATCAGCAAAATCGATTTCTCCTCCCGCGAAGAAGCCCAGGCCGAAAACCTTCGCAAAATGATGCTGGCGATGGTCGACGACATCCGCGTCGTCATCATCAAGCTCGCCGATCGCCTGCACAACATGCGTACCCTGGAGCATCTCGACAATGAACGCCAGCAGAAAATCGCCCGTGAGACCCTCGACATCTACGCCCCCATCGCCCACCGCCTGGGGATGGGCAAAATCCGAGGCGAACTGGAAGACCTCGGCTTCAAGTACGTCGATCCCATCGGATTCGAGCAAGTTCGCGCCGCCGTTGAGTCCCGCCGCAAAGAGGGCGAAGCCTTCATGGCCCGCGTCGAATCCACCCTCCGCGATGGCCTGAAAGAAGCTGGCATCACCGGCCGTGTGGAAAGCCGCGTGAAGCGTCTCTATAGCATCCACAAGAAACTCCTGCGCCAGCGCATCTCGGTCGACCAGGTCTACGACCTCTACGCCATGCGCGTCATCACCAACTCCGTGCAGGATTGTTACGCCGTTCTCGGCATCATCCACAACCTCTGGCGACCCGTCCCCGGCCGTATCAAGGACTTCATCGCCATGCCCCGGCCCAACCTCTACCAGTCCCTGCACACTTCGGTCATCACCGAAACCGGCGAGACCTTCGAAATCCAGATACGCACCGAAGAGATGCACAAGATGTGTGAGGAGGGCATCGCCGCCCACTGGAAATATAAAGACGGTCCGGTCTCGGCCCAGGACGAGCAGCGCCTGGCCTGGCTCCGTCAGGTGGTCGAGTGGCAACGCGACGTCTCCGATCCCAACGAATTTCTCTCTACGCTAAAAGTCGATCTCTACCCCGAAGAGGTGTACACCTTCACCCCCAAGGGCAAAGTGCTCGTGCTCCCGCGCGAGTCCACGCCCATCGATTTCGCCTACACCATTCACACTGAAGTCGGCCACTGCTGCACCGGCGCCAAGGTCAATGGACGCATGGTCCCGCTCCGCCACAAGCTGCATTCTGGCGACATCGTCGAAATCATCACCCAGCCCGGACACAAGCCCAGCCGCGACTGGCTGGCGATCGTCAAGTCGTCGCGCGCCCGCAACAAGATCAAGCACTGGCTCAACGTTCACCAGCGCGAGCGCGCCATCGAAATCGGCCGCAAGCTGATCGAGAAAGAAGCGCGCAAATATCGCATCTCGCTCAAAGACATTAAAGAGGCCGACCTGCAGCGCATCGCCGGCGACTACGGTCTAGGCCGTCCCGACGATCTGATGGCTGGCATCGGTTACGGCAAGTACTCCGCCCGGCAGGTGCTGGCGAAGTTTGCTCCTGCCGGCGCCGAGCCGATGTCCGACACCGAAGAGCAGGCCGCGAATCACGGCTTCACCAGCGTTGTTCGCCGCGTCTTCGGCGGAGACTCCAATGCCATCGTCGTGAAAGGCCAGGGCGATCTGCTCGTCTACCGCGCCCGCTGTTGCAACCCGATCCGCGGCGAGTCCATCGTCGGATACGTCACCCGAGGCAAGGGCATCGCGGTCCACTCCATCAATTGCTCCAACGTCACCAATCTTCTCTACGAACCCGAACGACGCATCGACGTCCTCTGGGCCGGAGAAAAAGAAGGCCAGCCCGTTTCCTATCCGGTAAAACTCACTCTTCTCTGCGACGACCGCTGGGGAATGCTCAAACAAATCACCGCCGTTATCAGCGACACCCAAACCAACATCCGCAGCATGGAGTCCCGCAGCGAAAACGGGCAAGCCTGCGTAGACGTCGTTCTCGAAATCGCGGACCTGAAACACCTCCAGAAAATCATTGACGGAGTTCGTCAAATTCCCGGTGTCCACGACGTACAGAGATTGCAGAAGATCTAGTTCCCGCCCAACCCCCAACGTTAGTTTTCGTCCCCGCACCATCGCCAAACCTGCCGGTTCCCACGGCACCTGCGATCCGTTCTTGACGACAACGTTTAACCCTTCGCCACCGGTGCTAACTGGAACGCGACCTCCCTCCAGTTGCCTCCATGCTTTACATAGACGCAAGTCGCCCGATAGCTCCCATTTACCAGCTTGCCGTCAAACGCCGCCTTGACCGAGGCCGTGGAACTCACAATCGCCGAGTCGCCGTATGTGTCGACCCTGACGTCGCGTTCCTCAATCGCCTCGTACCGGATGGCGCCCGTCTTGAAGTCCTTGATTGTCTCCGCCTTCGTCCTAAGCCGACCATCGGCGCCGACTCCAAAGTATTGGTTCGCCAGCTCCCGCTCAAAAAAGCCGCCATCATCCTTCAAGGCCGCCTGCCAGCGTTCCTCATGGAGAGTCCTGATCTGCTCTTCGACAGCCTCCTGATAGGTCTGTTCGACAAGAGTCATACCATGGCCTGAAGTTGCGCCGCTTTCTGCCGTGCTGGCGGGCGGGTTCTCGCCCTGACCCCAGGCGGGGAGCGTGCCCAATAACAGGATCCCGAAAACTACTACGCGAATTGTCCATTGGCCCAAACGCTTCATGTTGTTCCTCCTGTTCGAAGTGGGATACCCGTGCATCGATATCTTATAACGATACTATCGTGTAGCGATATATATTTTATTTCGTTTGGGCGTCAGGTTCGGTTCGGTGACACCCGAGAAAAAACTAATCGACCTGTAATCCATCCGCTAGTCCGGAGTCCTCTTACCCCGGCCAAACGCAAACATCAAACGCAGCGGCAGGATGCGTTCGCGACGCCTCTCCGCCTCCAGCGTCTGCGTCCGCGCTTTGAGCAGATCGTCGAGTGAGACCATCCCCACCAGCTTCTTCGACCCATCGCGTTCCACCACCGGAAAACGTGTAAGCCCGGTTTCCGCCATCCGCTGAACAACTACCCGAAGCGGTTCATCTGGATAGGCGACCTTGGCATCGTGCCGTATGGCCTCCTGCAATCCATGCCCATTAGTCGACTCGATGAGCCGCTGCAATTCGTTCCGCGGCACAACGCCCACCAACCTCCGGTCGCCGTCGACCACCGGATAAAGCCGTTGCCGCCGCGGGCTCCCTCCATCATGCAGCTTCGTTAATTCGGCTACCGGCGTATCTGCGAGAATCGCCGCGATATTCGATCGCATCACCTCCCGCACAAACAAAATCTCCAGGGGATCGACCGCATATTCGCAGCTCAGGTGATAACCTCGGCGCGCGACCTTTTCCGTCAGAATGGATCGGCGCATGGTTAATACTGAAAAGGCATGCGCGACCACCGACGCCAGCAGCAGCGGAAGAATCGCGTTCATGTCATGCGTTACTTCCACAGCGAATACCACACCTGTAAACGGCGCCCGCATCGTGCCGCCCAGCGTTGCGCCCATCGCGATGAGCGGCCAGAAGCCGAGTCCTTCGTTCGGAAGAAAAGAACTTAGCAAGCCGCCCAGCGCGCCGCCCATCATCAGCAGCGGGGCCAGAACTCCGCCCGAAGTTCCCGAACCGAGCGACACCGCCCAGATAATCGACTTCACGAGCAGGATGCCGGCGATGGTTGTGAGTAGCACGTGCCCCTGCAACAGTTGGCCAATCGTGTCATAGCCCACGCCTAGAGCTTGTGGAAAGATCAGCCCGCCCACGCCGACCACGAATCCGCCAATGATCGGCCACCACATCCAGTGAATTGGCAGCTTGCGGAAGGCATCTTCTGAGGCGTAGACCGCCAACGTCACTAAAGCGGACAGCGCACCCGCCAGAATCCCAACCAGGACGCAACCCATCAGTCCTTCCGGCCCGAGAAACGCCGCGTGCGTAGGCGTCGGGAACAGTGGGCCCATGCCAATAATGTAGCGTCGGGTCGCGGCCGCAGCGGCGCTGGCCATCGCAACCGGGATCAGGCTGCGCGGCTTCCACTCGAAAAGAAGCAACTCCACGGCCAGCAGAACCGCCGCCAGCGGAGAGGCAAACGTCGCAGACATCCCGGCCGCCGCGCCCGCCACCAGAAGGGTTCTTCGCTCCAGGCTGGTCAGGTGGAAGAACTGCGCGATCATCGAGCCAAACGCTCCACCCGTCATGATGATTGGCCCCTCGGCTCCGAACGGGCCGCCCGAACCAATCGAAATGGCCGAGGAGAGGGGTTTTAGGAAGGCGACTCGGGGCTCGATCCTCGCGCCTTTCAAAAGGATCGCCTCGATCGCCTCCGGAATGCCGTGGCCGCGAATCCGCTCGGACCCGTAGCGCGCCATAAAGCCCACGATCAGGCCGCCAATCATCGGCACGAAAACTTCCAGCCACCCAAGATGGTTGTTCGCAGGAGAAACCAGCGCGGTCCCCCAACGCTGAAAGAAAAACAAGTTAGTAAAGATTCCAATCAGCCGCAGTAACGCGAGAGCGATGAACGCGCCGAGTATGCCGATGCCGGTCGCAAGCGCCGTAATCGGGATGACATTCCACGAGGTCGTAAAGTCCCCGAGCTTCTGCGACACAGCATTCGCTTCGTCATGCGCCTCGTCGCCTTCCGGTGCAGGCGGGGTATTCCATCGAAGTCTCATTATCGAATCAGACGCTTTCTGCCAGTGCTGCGAGTTGGCACATTGCGCGCCATCACGTTCCGCAGCGCAGCCACGAGCGTGGGAGCAGCCGATCGCAACTCCGCTCGCGTATGCAGCGTGAGCTCCCGCAGAAGACGCTCGCCGCGCGGAGTCAGCTTTACATGCACCTCTCGCCGGTCGAGCCTGCTGCGGCTCCTTCGGATGAGTCCTCTCTTGTCGAGCCGGTCCACCAGTTCAACGGCGCTGTGATGGCGGATCTGCAAGCGCTCCGCCAGGTAAGCGATGCGCGGCGCCTCGCCCGCTGGAATGCCCTTCAGCGCGAGCAAAAGCTGATGATGCTGGGGCTCGAGTCCGCCTTTCTGGGCCACTTCCTCGCTGAAGCGGACAAACCGGCGGATCTGGTAGCGAAATTCCGCCAGCGCCTGGTAGGTCGTTATTTTCACGTCACTGGTATCAGACATGGGTATCGGATATGGGATGGCAACCAATATTATATCGTACTGCGACATATGTCGCCCACAAACGCGAAACCGTAGTAATCGACGATTTTCAAACGCCCTTGGCGGCCGGATCCCAGATGAACTTGTGGATTTGCAGGCTGAGGCGGACGGGGAGATTGTCGGCCAGGATCCATTGGGCGAGTTCCTCGGGGTCGAGGAGACAGTGGGAGGTGTCGCGCGTGCCGTGCGCTTCTTTCCGGAACGCTGGGGAAAACAGGAGTGCGTGGACGCGATCGGCTAAATGATGCTGCTGCACGAAATGGCGGGCGAATTCGTAATCCGTGCGGTCACTTAGTACGAACTTCACTTCGTCGTGCGGCTGGAGCGCTTCGAGATTCTCGAGGGCGAACGTGTCCGGCTCGCCTGAATGCGGGCATTTCACGTCGACGATCTTGATGACCCGGATGGGAACTCGCGCCAGCAGGCGTTCGCCGCTGGTCTCGAGCAGTACCTTGTAGCCGTCAGCGAGCAGGCGTTCCATCAATGGGATTACTTCGCGCTCCTGCAACATGGGCTCGCCGCCGGTTATTTCGACCAGGCAGTTGCCAGTTACCAGTTGCCGGTTGCCAGTTGGTAAGTGCAACTTTTCGATTTCGGCAATGACCTCGTGGACGGCCATTTTCCAGCCGCCGTAGAAGCTGAATTCGCTGTCACACCAGCTACAACGCAGGTTGCATCCGGTCAGGCGGATGAAAACGCAGGGAAGGCCGGCGTGGGTGGATTCACCTTGCAGCGATTTGTAGATCTCAGTAATCTGCATGGAAAACAGTTGCCAGTTGCCAGCGGCCAGTTGCCAGTTAAACCTCGGAAACAGTTGCCGGTTGCCAGCGGCCAGTTGCCAGTTAAACCTCGGAAACAGTTGCCGGTTGCCAGTCTCCAGTTGCCAGTTAAACCTCGGAAACAGTTGCAGTTGCCAGTTGCCAGTTGCCTGTTGCCTGTTAAACCTCTACTCCTCCTTGGGCGGCTTACAGATGGACGCCAACAGGCCATTCAGAATTTTGCCTATTTCAGCGCATGCTTTCAGTAACCCGCTGGTTCTTTCTGAATCTAGATATCCCAGATTCTGCGCAATTTGCAGCTGGGTTTCGACTTCCATCAGCGAACCACGCGACTGCCCCAAGAAATATCGGAATTCCTTTTCTGACAAGCGTCCTTGTCCCTCCGCAATGTTGCTGGGAATTGAAACCGCCGCGCGTCTTAGTTGAGAGGTAAGGCCAAACTGTTCTTCCTTGGGAAACCCGACAGTGGCACGATAGATGGCTGTAACGAGATCCATCGATTTCTGCCAAGCGACCAGGTCTTTGTAAGATCGCCCCACTTTTTCACTCAATTCCGGCAACTGGCAGCTGGCAGCTGTTACTCGCTGTACGTCGCGGTAGTCGTATCCGTCTCGAACACAGTGACGTCCTTCACTCGCACTCGGCCGTTCGTTACGTTCCTGAGACGCGCGTTGGTTTCATCGTAAAAATATTTCGACAAATTTTCGGCGGAAGGGTTGAGAACGGTGAAGGGCTCGATGTCGTTGATCATCTGGTGATCGAGGCGGTCGATGACGTGCTTCATGACTTCTTTCAGGTCCTTGAAATCGAGCAGCAGTCCAGCCTTATCGAGTTCGGCGCCGGCGAGCGTTACGCGGATTTTGTAATTATGGCCGTGCGGGTTCTCACACTTCCCCTTGTAGTTACGGAGGTAGTGTCCGGCGGCGAATGTGTCTTCGACGGTGACTTCGTACATGAAATCAGGCGGCCTCGGCTGGGTTCATTGTACATTTTGAAGCCTGGGGAGACATATCATTTGAATTTCCGACGACCTTTCTGCCCGCGCGCCTGAATTGTCCCCAGGTTAGCGCCCAACAGACGGGCGCGAACCTGGGGCACCATGCTTACGTTGACGAGGGTGCGGCGGGTTTCGGTTGGTTTTTCTGATTTTTCTTTTGGCTCTTTCCCTCACGCTGACCTTTGTCTCCATTGAGGTGAGCCATGTTGGTGGAGGCAACTTGCATGGCATAGAGAAGAATGGAAGCTTCTTTGGTTTCGATGCGGCGGTGCAGCATCATTTCGCAAACGTCTGTGATTGCCGACTGGATCGAGACGGCGTCTTCGAAGACGGGCAGGTAGGCATGGCCGGAGGGGTTGTTGTCGATGTTGATGTTCGGTTTGCCCATCACCTTGTGAAAGTGGCAAAACCTTTCGCCGCGAAGAGCGGGGGAGTGGCAGGGATCTCCGTTTGCTTTTCGCTGGGCACAAATTTCGTGGGAGTATTTATCGAGGGAAGAAGACATTATGATTGCTCCTGAGGCGATGATTCGCTGATGGATGATTGCTTTTGGCGGAGTATGAATTGGGAAAAAGTGGAGGGTACCCCCCCCTACCAAAATGAGTGAAGTCGATGATAATAAAGTAGTTATAGTCAAAATATTCAAAACATTGGACTTAGCGGTAGATTTTTCTATTTGGCGTGCTTTTGCGGGTGTGCTGGCTGGCGCCATAGGTTGAGAAAGAGCGGTGAAAATTCGAAGCCGGAAATGCGTCCGTCTCTGGAGACGGGCGGACTTCTCGATGGTGCGCTGTCGAGGAATCATTGCACCGATTGTGGTGCAGGTCTGTGACGGCGGTACGAGAAAAATGTGATGAAAAAGGCAGGGGTGGCGTCTGCCCGGAATGTAACCGCTTGCTTTGAAATGTCTTCTATGTAGAGAATACTGTGGAATCGATTCCACATATGCAAATCGTTCAAATCGTGCTGGATAAAAAGCTGTTACACGCGGCCGATCAAGCCGCGAAGCGCGCTCAGAAAAACCGTTCCGCTTTGGTGCGCGACGCCCTGCGGGAACATCTCCGCCGGTTGGAACTGCGAGCCAGTGAAGAACGCGACCGCCAGGGCTACTCGCGGCATCTGCAAGCCGGCGCGGAGGCGCGGGGGTGGGAAGTGGAGGCCACGTGGCCGGAAGAATAGGTCGAGGCCAGATAGCCCGTGGCGAAGTTCGGCTCTACCAGGTTGCTCCGCCCGACAAGAAACGACCGGCCTTGGTGCTCACCCGCAACAGCGCCATCGCCTATTTATCCACAGTCACGGTTGCGCCTGTCACTTCCACAATTCGCGGCGTGCCATCGGAAGTCGTTCTGGATGAGGAGGACGGCATGAAGTCCCCGTGCGCGGTGAACCTGCACAACGCAGTTACGGTCTCGCAAGAGCGGTTGGGGAAACGTGTGGGCCAGCTTAGTTCCGCACGCATGAATGAGGTGTGTGCCGCTCTGCGCTTCTCTCTAGGTTGCGATTCAGGCTAGTTACTGGGTGCGTTCCGTCTGGGCCCGAATTTCCCAAGCCGCCTAGGACATGGGCGATAGCAGTGGAATCCCACCCTAGCGCAAAGAACGCGCTAGGATGGTGCACCCGGCAGAGAGTTCCAGCGATGTTTACACGTCACAGGCTTGGGCCGGCGGACAAACTAGATTGTCCTCATGCCATGGGGACTCACGCGTTTTCACCATTGCGGGCAGAGTCATTTCGTCACTCTTTGCTGCTACCATCGCCCCATTCGACTCCTTCGCTGCGCTCAGTCGCTCAGGGCAGGCTCCGGTTGCTTAGCGCGGACGCAAGCCGACGAATCTTCGAGTCAGGGTGAACAATCCCACCCTAAAATCGCAAAGAGCGCGATTACCCGGCTTTTTGTGTTGTACCTTTTGAGAGCGGTGCCCCACACTTCTCGGGAGACCGCCAACTGAATCCCTCGCGTTGCTCGGGATGACAATTTCATGGATAAAACGGAACTCACGATTCGCGAGGCTGGCTCCGCCGATCTTGAAACTATTCTGCATCATCGGCGGTCGATGTTTCGCGATATGGGCGAGGGAACGGTTGAGCAACTGGATCGCATGGTGGAGGTGGCGCGTCCGTGGATGGTGCGGGCTTTGGCGGATGGGTCTTATCGGCATTGGCTGGCAATCGATGCTGCGGGGCGTGTGGCCGGAGGCGGCGGTGTTTTGCTTTCGCCCTGGCCGGCGAATCCGTTCGATCCTTGCAGGGAGCGGGCGGTGATTCTGAATGTCTATACGGAAGCCGAGTTTCGACGGCGCGGAATTGCACGGCATGTGATGGAGACGGTGCTTGACTGGATCAAGGCGTATGGTTTGAAGAGCGTGAACCTGCATGCCAGCGCGGAAGGGCGGTCGTTGTATGAAAAGCTTGGATTTGAGCCGACGAACGAGATGCGATTGAAGTTTGGTGAGTGGGGGAGAGTCGGTAGCGGAACCTACTCAAGCCCGCGTGCATCCGGCTTGGGCGGGCGAGGGCGCCCGCCCTACACAGACTGAGTGTCGAGCAAACCGAGGGCCAATCCTGTAATCTGCTAACGTTCCGGCTGCCGCTCCGTCTATCTCTGTGCAACACGAGGTTGGTTCACTTGTAAAGGACAGAGACTGAACATGCCGGCCGATTCCTACACAGTAGCAATTCCGGTTGGCGAGCATGGCCGCCGGAGGCGGGCGGAGCAACAGAGCGGCACCCAGAACCCCACGTTGTATGGAAATATGAGGGGCTCATCGGATTTGGCAGCGCAGGGCAACCGCATTGACGATACCAGTCTGATTCGGGAGGCGCAGCAGGGCAACCGCGCCGCCTTCGAGGTACTGGTGCGCCACTACGATCAATCGGTGCTGCGGCTGGCGCTCCACCTGACCGGATCGGAATCCGACGCCCAGGACGTCTATCAGGAAGCCTTCCTGAAGGCCTACAAGAACCTGGGCAGCTTCCGGTTCGAATGCTCCTTCTACACCTGGATCTACCGCATCGTGACCAACCTCTGCCTCGATCACCTGCGAAAACGGAATGTGCGCAAGGAGGATTCGCCGGTGGTCACGGATTCTTCGGGCGAGGAATTCAGCGTGCTGGAACAATTCCCCGACGCGCGGTCGGGAGCGAATCCGGAGCGCGATCTGATGCGGCGGGAACTGGGCAAGAAGATTGGAGCGGCTTTGTCGCGCCTGACGCCGCGCGAGCGCATGGTATTTGAGTTGAAGCACTATCACGGCTTGAAGCTGCGCACGGTAGGCGAAATGCTCCATACGACCGAGGAAACGGCCAAGAATACGCTGTTCCGCGCCACGCAGAAACTGCGCGGCGCGCTGGCGGAGATGCGATGAAAGCAGTTGCCAGTTGCCGGTTGCCAGATGAAAGGCAGCTTCGAGCCGCGAGCCGCGAGCAAGCGAAGGCTCGCGAAAAGAAGGGTTGTGGAAGACGAACAGTTGTGAGAGTTGTGAGTTATGTGACGAGTGCTGTGGGCTACGACTCGCGAGCTGCGAACGAGCAGGTCCTGGAAGTTCGCGGCTCGTGGCTCAAGACTCGAAACTCGATAGGGTACGCAAATGAAATGTGATTGGGTACGACAGAACATTCTTTTCTACGTTTACAACGAACTCGAAGATGATGCGCGCTACGAGGTGGAGCAGCACCTGGCGCGCTGTCCCGAGTGCGCAAGCGAGTTGAAGGCGGCGCGCAAGTTTCACACGACCATGTCGGAGAATCTGGTGGTGGAACCGTCTCCCAACCTGCTGGCGGCGTCGCGAATGCGGCTTCAGGAAGGGCTCGAAACCACCACCCAGGGCGGGTTTTGGCGGCGATTGATTTTCGAGCCGGCGACCTGGCTGCGGCAGATCCGCATGTCTCCGGCGCTGGCCGCGGTGATTTTTATCATTGGATTCGGGGGCGGCATTGGCTCGACCTACAACTTCCTGAGCAGCCGTTCGGACGGCAATCCCATCGCGCATGTAGTCTCGGGTAATTCTTCCTCCCCGGTCGAAGCCTCCTCTATCGCCGGCATTCGCTCGGTGACGCAGGAGCCGGGATCGAGCCAGGTAAGCATCAAGTACGACACGATCTCAACGCAGGAGGCGCAGGGCTCGCTGAACGACCAGCGCATCCAGCAACTGCTGCTGTTTGCGGCGCGCAACAACTACAACTCGGGAGTGCGCATGGACTCGGTCGACGTGCTGACCCAGGCCTCCAACGATACTCGGGTGCGGGAAGCTTTGATGTATGCGTTGCAGAACGATTCCAATCCGGGCGTGCGGTTGAAGGCGCTCGACGGGTTGAGCGGCTTTGTGAGCCAGGATGGGCAGGTGCGGGATGCGGTGCTGCTGGCGCTGGTCAGCGACGCAAACTCCGGCGTGCGCATGCAGGCGTTGCGGCTGGTGGAACCGATGAAGGCCGACAGCAACGTGCGCGCCGTACTTACCCGGCTCGCGCAAACCGATCGGAACGCTTCGATCCGCTCGCAGGCCAAAACCATGCTGGTGCAAACGCCGGAGATGGATTAGAGATACCGTCGTTCGTCGTTCGCGATTCTGGGTGGCGTTCGACTGATTTTGCGAAGGACGAACGACGAATAGCGAACGACGGCCTTGCGGGGCAGAGCCCCGTCACCACATGGCCATTTACCAGTATTGAAGGAGGAACATTCATTGAAACAAGCAATAAAATTCGCCGGCTTGGGAGCATTCGTGGTTGCGCTCGCATCGCTGGCTTTGGGCCAGGAAGGACGGATCTACCGGGAAGGCAGCAACTGGGTTCAGGAAGTCACAGGCGAGTTGAATGGAGCAAAAAATCTGCGGGTGAAGCTGGATGCGGGATCGGTACGAGTGCAGGGTGGATCGCAAGCAGGGATTACATACGTTATTCATCGTCGTGCATATACTTCATCGGAGCAAAAGGCTCGCCAGGAATTCAGATCGACGCACGTCAGCGCGTCCGTACGGGGAGACACAGCATGGCTGGTCGCCGAGCGCGTAGGGGGCCGTGATCACCAGTGCTCGGATGATCTGGTGGTGAATGTCCCACGAAACGTCGAATTGGCCAAGGTTGAGACCGGAGGCGGCAATGTGAATGCATCCACGATTGCCGGACGGGTTGAACTTGAAAGCGGTGGCGGATCGATCCACGTGGATGATATCGGCGGCGACGTAAACGCCGAAACGGGCGGCGGAACAATCGATGTCGGCACGGTGGGCGGCAATGTCAACCTGCAGACCGGTGGAGGAAATATCAAAATCGCATCCGCAAAAGGTGCGATTAATGCGAACACCGGGGGCGGGAGCGTGGTCGTTTTGTCTGGCCTTCAGGGCGCGGTGCTGGAGACGGGCGCGGGCAGCATCCGGCTGGACAGGTGCAATGGCACGGTGAAAGCGACCACCGGCGGCGGCAGCATCGACCTGGGAGAAATTGGCGGGCCGGTAAAGGTGGAGTCGGGTGGAGGCAGCATCCGGTTGGCATCCGCGAAAGGACGCGTGGAGGCCGAAACGGGCGGAGGCAGTATCCAGTTGGATGGAGCAACGTCGGTGAGGGCGGAGACGGCGGCGGGCGGGATTGTCGTGAAGCTGTTCTCGTCATCGGGTGCCAGCAACAATTCCTCACTCGAGACCACAGCCGGCGACATCACCGTCTATCTGGCGAATGACTTGCCCATTACCATACGCGCCGCGATCGAAATGGCCAATGGACATGCCATTCGCAGCGACTTCAATGAAATCCATGTCTCCAGTGAAGGTGGAACCTGGGGACCGAAGACGGTGACCGCCGAAGGCCAGTTGAGAGGCGGCGGACCTCTGCTGAAGGTGCAGACAAGTTCTGGAAATATCAGCTTCCTCCGCGCGTCCCGCTAGCGGAGATGCTTTGATTCAAGGAGGCCTCTGTGCATCGTTTTCTGCTTTGCATATTGCTGGTATCGCTTCTTCTTGCCAACGCTCAAGCTGCCGAACATGCCTATGCCGATACGGTTGAAAGCTGGGGCGCCGGTTCCGACGACAGCGGAGGCGGGTCCTCGTACCTGGGAGTGGACATCGCCGATGTGACCTCCGAGCGCCTGTCTGCGCTGAAACTTAAGGAAGAGCACGGTGCGGAGGTCACCATGGTGGATCAGGACGCTCCCGCCGGCAAGGCTGGATTGCACGAGCACGATGTGATCCTGAGCCTGAACGGGACGGCGGTGGACAGCGCGGCGCAGTTGCGGCGGATGATCAAGGAGACTCCGTCGGGCCGTGTGGTTACGCTGGGCATCAGCCGCGACGGTCAGCCGCTCACCATCAAGGTACAACTTGCCGACCGGCACAAATCGATGGATTGGGAGCCGGGCAGCCACGAATTTCACTTCGAAATGCCCAAGATCCCCCCGATCCCCGATATTGACGTCCCGATGACTGTGATCATCGCGCATTCCTCGTTGCGCACCGGGCTGATGATCGAAAACATCACGCCCCAGCTGGGAGATTTTTTTGGAGTGAAAGGCGGAAACGGCGTGCTGGTGCGCTCCGTAGATAAAGGAGGCCGCGGCGAGAAGGCAGGGTTCCGCGCCGGGGATGTGATCGTGAAGGTGAACGATCAGACGGTGCATAATGCCTCGGATTTTTCCAACGCCCTGCGACTCTCCACCAACAATTCGGCGGCGGTGACCATCATCCGCGACAAGCGAGAGCAGAACTTGACGCTGAGTCTCCCGGCGAAAAAAGACTCGGGCCAGCTTCTGGAAGACAGCTTCGACGTGCCCGATTTATCCACCCAAACGCAACTGGCAATCCAGCGCGCCCAAGGAGAACTGGCGCGACTCGGCCCCGATATCACGGAGGAAGTTCAACGGGAAATAGCTCGGGCCAACCGGGAGGCGCTGCGCGCGCAAGAGCATTCAGAACAATGCCAGAAAGAAATAGCGAAACACCTCGAAGACCTGCAGAAGAGAATGCACGAACAAGAACAGAAGATGCACGAGCGCGAGCGGAAACTGCAGCATGAGATTTCGGGCAAGTGGATCGAAATCTGAGGGTTTGGAATCAGAAACACGGATTGCGCGCGGCGTGTGTGTCTCTCTTGGATATTTCGTGGTTGGGTGTTACGAAAGTCACCTCGTGCAATCCGCAGCATAGCCGCGACGAATAGTGGCGTTGCAGCTGGGAACCGGCTTCCAGCGGGGGTTTTCGCAGCGTTATATCGGACCTTTCCAACAAACTAAGACCACTTCGATAGCCTGAACGTGGTTGGCCGCTTTCCGCATAGGTGCATCCGCCACCGGTTACCTGTCGCGGAAAAGAAAGTCTGGTTAAGCTGTAGATGCGATGGCCTTCCGCGCCCTGTTGTTCTCAAGGAATTCCGAGACGAATGCCGCGCTGGCGAACGCCTGCGTGAGCGCGGGCATCCACGTCGAAGTTTGCAACGACATCTTCACGGCGATCAAGAAAGCCACCCAGCAGTCGTTGTCGTGCCTGCTCGTCGACTGGTCTGACCAGCCCGATGCCGGCTTCCTGCTGAAACGAGCGCGCGAATCGGGACCGAACCAGAGCGTAGTCGCAATCGCGATCGTGGAAAAAGATCCGACTGCCGCGGAGATGCGCGACCATCGATTGGAGTTCGTGATCTCTCGTCCGATTGTGCCGGAGCAATCGACCGATGTGCTCGCGAAGGCAAGTCAGAAGATGCAACCGGCGGGCGATGACGATTTGCCGGAGATACCGCAGACGTACGAGCAGCCGCTCGACGCGGGCGCAAGCACTGCGGCCGTCGCTTCGGCGCAACAGGATTGGCACGCGCAGCGAAAGAATGAAGCGGCCGATGTCAGCAAGTGGAATTCGCCGAAGGGTGATGGTGATGACGCTGCTGCCGCCGCGGACGAGGGAATCGAGATCGAGGAACCTGAGCATCCGGCGCATGATCATTCTGCTTTTCAGCGGGTGTGCGCGGTAGCGGTTGTGCTGGCAACAGCTTTTGTCTTGTGGAGTACACGCGACGCGATCATGTACCTGGCGCGGACGCCCGAGGGCACCATCAATGTTTTAAGAGAATCGGTAGCGTCGCTTTTCGCCCTGCCGTCATCCGATCCGGTGCCAGTCCACGTTGCCAATCCGCTCCCACAGCAGGATGAGTATGCCGCGAACAGCGACGGTTCGCCCGGCCCGGCGGCGCAGATCAGGGTCGCGGAGACCGAGTCCGATCTTAGCGGATCCCACATCGAACTGCGTAAGGCCCCCGATTTCCCGCAGCCCACGCCTGTGTACGATCGTCCGGCGCCGGAGCCCGTACCTAAGCTAAACGCTGTGGTTCCGGAAAGCCTGCGCGGGTCGCTTCCAATTACTCCGCCTGTAGTCGTGACTCCGAACCCGGCGCAAATGATGCCGGTTTCTGCGCCCATGACGCCGCCAGTTTCTACGCAGTCGTTCAGCGAACCCGTGCCTGTCAGCGAAGAAGCCGAACGGGCGCTGTTGATCCAGAGTGTGCAGCCGGAATATCCGCCTGAAGCGCTCGCGCAGAAGCTGCACGGGACAGTGGTCTTGCAGGCGATCATCGGCCGCGACGGTCGAATCGAGGATCTGAAGATCGTTCGTGGATATTTTGTCCTGGGTAAAGCGGCGATCGACGCGGTCAAGCAGTGGCGCTTCCAGCCCTATAGTGTCAATGGTCGTCCCGCCCAGACGCAGACTAATATCACCATCAATTTCAGCTATCCCACGAGCTAACAATCGCGCTCAAACATCTCTTCCTTGTTCTCCCATTCTCAAGCGCTAGTGGTGATCACCGTGTTCGTCTTTGTGATCGGAGCTTTCGACGGGCGGAGCGGCGCCCGAGTTCTTCTTCCAGAACTCCTGGACCGCGGGAGGAAGCTTTTCGATGCGGGACAGAAATGCCGTCACCTTCCACATGTCGGCGTCGGAGAGCGTCTTGTCCCATGCAGGCATTCCCGCGTAGCGGATGCCGTTATGAATAATGTAATAGATGTGCCATTCGGGATCAGTGTCCGGCTCAAGGATGAGATTCGGCGGAGGCGGATAGAGCGAATGTTCGAGCGTGGACGGCTGGCGATCGATGCCGCCATGGCAGAGCGCGCAATTCATGGTATAGATCTTCAAGCCATCGATCAGGTTCTCGTCGGTGGGAGCAACCGGATTATTCACGCGCGGAGCGTGCCGCTCCACCGAACTGTCGAGCGCGCTCATCGCGATGCGGCTTTCCATCTTTGGCGGCGAAGTATTGGCTCTGGTTGGCAGGAATCCGAGCAGAGCGAGGCCAATTCCGGCCAACAGCAGGACCGCGATCGCGAAGAGAATTCCCAGGACGAAGTTACGCATAACAGACCCCCCAAGCCATGCGCTTTCTGCCTCTATATATAACAGGTGTTGGTGAGTGCAGCAGCGGGGCGCGGCGAGCGCAATCCTTGACCGTCAGGACCCGAGTTCGGCAATCGACGTCAGTACGAGTGCAGACGGCGCGCCTCGCGCACCAGATCGCTTACCTTTGGCAAGAAGAATTCTTCCTGCGGCGGAGAAAATGGAACCGGCGTGTCGAGCGCAGTCAGGCGCACAATCGGACCATCGAGCGAGTCGAAGGCGTCTTCGTTGATGATCGCGGAAATTTCTCCGGCGAGTCCTCCCGTGCGCGCGTGCTCGTGAACAATGATGACCTTATTCGTCTTCTTCACGGTGGCGGCAATTGCCTCGCGATCGAGCGGCGAGACGGTACGCAGATCGACGACTTCAATCTCGATTTCTTCCTTGCTTAAAATCTCCGCGGCTTCGAGCGCCACGTACAGCATGGCGGCGTAAGTAATCACGCTGAGATCGCGGCCTACGCGCGCCACTCGCGCCTTGCCGATCGGCACGATGTAGTCGTCGTCCGGAATTTCTCCCTTGATCCGGCGATAAAGATATTTGTGCTCGAAAAAAATGACGGGGTTATTGTCGCGGATCGCCGCCTTGATCAGCCCTTTCGCGTCGTAAGCCGTCGCCGGGCAAACTACCTTCAGCCCGGGAGCGTGCACGAACCACATCTCCGGATTCTGCGAATGAAATGGCCCGCCATGCACATTGCCGCCGCTCGGCCCGCGAATCACCAGTGGAGCGGGAGCTCTCCAGCGGTAGTGCGCCTTTCCGACCATGTTGACAATCTGATTGAAGGCGCAAGGCAGAAAGTCCATGAACTGGAACTCGGCGACGGGCCGCATCCCGGTAAGCGAAGCGCCAAAGGCCGCGCCCACAATGGCCGACTCGGCGATAGGCGTGTCGATGACGCGTTCGGGGCCAAAGCGGTCGATAAAACCGTCGGTGACCTTGAAGGCACCGCCGTAGATGCCGATGTCCTCGCCCAGGCAGAAGACGGTCGGGTCGCGGTCCATCTCCTCCCAGATTCCCTGGCGGATGGCTTCGAGGTAAGTCAGGGTGGGCATTGGGGGAGTGTAGCAAAAGAGCGCGGCTTCAGGACCCAGCGCAACCAAGGACAGCGTTGATGTTTCCGCTTATCATTGACAAGGGTGCAAAGTGCCGCGCCCGTCATTCCCCATGACCAACCTCAGCCTGAGCATCCGCTATCGCCCCGTCCGAATCGGCTGGTGTGTACGGCAGGGGAACTGGGATGACCTTCGTCACGCCCTGAGGCTTACTCACATTTTCTGGGGAGGCAAGTTCAACCCCGTGATCCCGGTAGGGGATCCCAGCGCGATGCAGTTAGTTCGCCAATTCCGTGTTGACACGCTGTTCCCTGTAAACGAGAGCCAGGAGGCGGTCGAATTCGCCAAACAATCGCAGGCCGTCGGGTGGCCATTACTGGACAATCAGATTGTCGACAGGTTCCGGAGCGGTGCTCCGAACTTCCTAGACATCTCTCACCCGCTAATCAAAATAGCAAGGGAACTGAGTCTCCACGACAAATTGGATCGGATCGACGACTCACCACCGCGGGCGTTTGAGTCAAGCAACTACGTCATCGTGCATTGGGACGAAGATGACCCGCTAGCCGATATTTTGCTAGCGACGTTTGGTGGACTTCCCACTCGGGCCGAGGTAGGCCGTGACTACGAAGGCTTTCTTCTAACGAACATCGGTGCATTTCCTTACAAGGCTCGAAAGAACGAGGCACTTCCAGCGCAGCTGATCAGCCGCGGGTCTATCGGCGACATCAGCGCCGCGGAACTGATTTGGGACCGCGTGCCAGCCCGCTCAACCATGGGTTTCTATGCTGGGCGCGCTAACGATTTCGAGGATGTGGTCAATTACTGGAACCTTCAAGCTGCTGATTTGAATGTCATTTTCCTCGACCCCTCACATGCCGAACGCATGAAGGAGATTCGGACCGTGCACTCAAATGAGATCGTGAAAAAGTTCGAAGCCGAGCGCGAACAGACTCGGGACTACGCGAGAGTCGGCTGGGACGAGGATAGGATTCCGATCTGGAGCCGATCACAGGACGTGGCCGCAGCGTTGGAGTTTTCGAAGGACGACGTGCCATACTTCCGACAAATCGATGGCATCGCCATTGGCGCGGAAGTCAAACCGCCCCTTCACTCCTTCCAACGGCAAGAGGTGCTGGGATCCGTGGCGACCCGATACGGACGACCAACGCTTTCATTTCAGCTTCCGGAAAAGCCCTTCAAACCGGATGAGTTTACCCAAGAACACTTCGTAATTTCTATAAAGGCACCCTTTGAGGACCCGGATGAAGGGAGCACTTTTTGGACTCCGTTTGTGCCGGATCTAAACTTCTGGTACGGTCAGCAGCTCTCCGTAGGTGGACGTAGCGCCCGCGCCGAAATCGACGGAGTGGGCATAGTAAGTGGCGTTAGAAGCGAAACTCTGGCCCTAACTCCGCTGAGAAAAACAGATCTCGCTAACAAGCTATTCGAGTCAGCCGGAATCGGATCCTGCCTGAGCCATCCTGGACGTATTGCGTCGCGCCTTGTTTCGCAGCTAGGCGGGCTCCAAGGATGCAGAGTCCTTAAGATCGCCGGAGTACGGGAGCTAATCCGAAAGTACAGCCCTCTTCAAGAATTCGACCGCACTGAGGCAATCAGAATAATCGGGAACCAAGATCCGACAACGAGAACACCCAGGTTTGGGGATTACGAAAACCTTTTCATTGAACAACGCGATTGGTCGACCAAACTCAAACCCGAGGATGTGTTTGGGTACCTGCTCGATCGTGGAGTGTTCAGAGTTGGGCTCAACCTGGCGTGCACAACTTGCGAACTGCCGTTCTGGGTCAGCATCGACGACGCCTCGACAATCGCAACCTGCGAGGTCTGCGGCGCAAAGTTCAATGTGCTGCGTCAGCTCAAAACACGCGATTGGAAGTACCGACGCTCCGGCATATTCGGGATGGATAACCACCAGGAAGGCAGTATTCCTGTCGCACTGACTCTCCAGCAACTACACACGCAGTTTCATTCAGGGCGCGGGAATTCAATTTTCCTACCAAACATGAAACTCGAAGCGTTGAAAGCCAACATTGAGCCCTGCGAAACTGACATCTTCGTTGCAATGCAAGACGGCAGCGACACAGTGTTGGCCATAGGCGAGTGCAAGGACGCAGGCGTGTGCAAGGAGACCAACTGTTCCATCACCGCCGACGATGCAAGGAAAATGGCGGCCGTAGCTGACGCACTCTCCTCGAAGGGGTTCAAATGCTACATAATTTTTTCCAAGACGGCCCCGTTTACGAGCGCGGATATCGAAAATTGCCGGCTAGCCAATGGGCGCGGGAGGACGCGAGTAGTAATGCTCTCTAACCGGGAACTCGAACCGTATAACGTCTACGAGAAGACCTCGATCGACTACGAAATCCGGCGAGGTGGCGGGCACTCGCTGCACGACATGGCACTCGCAACACACGACATATTCTTCACGCCGAGACCAAAGAACTCAACTTGAGCGCAGCGCGTAGATGACCCACGGAGCAAGCCGGGTCTCACTTACCCAGTTATAAGGTTCGTCGCCTTTGGCCATGGGCTTGCGCATCTCGACTACTTCTAACTCCGCGCGGGCATAAACTTCGACGTAGGACTCGTGGGGCCAGAGAATGTCCACGGCAGGAGAGCGGTCCTCGAAATCGGTGGTGATGATTTTCACCGGCTCGCCGGGGCGGGCGTTGCGGTTCTCGGGGAAAGTTTTGGTTGAGAACGACGCCCATTCGTTGACGTAAATCTCCGGCGCAGAAACGATGTTGACTAGGATTCCCTCCGCAGTGAGCCGGGCGCGCAGGTCGCGAAACAGACGCACCTTGGTTTCCATGCCGGGAATGTTGTCGAAGGTGAAGGCTGACTGGATGAGAGAAAAACTGGCGCTGGGCAGCGCGCTCATATCGTCGCCGGGGATGAGGCGGTAATCGCCGTCGGGATCGAGCTTGCGGGCACGGGCGATCATCTCCTCCGAGATGTCGATGCCGATGGTGTCGAAACCAAGACTGCGCAGGAAGCGGGTCGAGCGGCCGGTGCCGCAACCGAAATCGAGAGCGCGAGTGCCCTTGACGTGGTCGCGAAAGAGCTGGGGCAGGTCGCGGAAGGCGAGATGGTAGGTGTTGGCGAATTCGAGCTTCGCGTAGGCGTCGGCGCGGGTGGCGTTCTCGTAGACATTGATGAAAGGCATAGGGGGTCGGCCCGACAGTCGTTGGTCGCTCCTCGTTGGTCATCCGCAAGGCCGGTTTGCCTGGCAATCACAACCAGCGGCTGAAATAGTCGACTCCATTTTATAGAGTTGGAGCGGATCTGAGATCCCAGGTTAGCGCCAACAAAGGGGCGCGAACCTGGGGCACCCATCCGCTGAGAAGCGCTCCAGAGCGGACGAGGGCGCTCGCGCTACACTGGTGATCGCTTACAATCTCCCTTTCATGACCATTGCGGTGCGGTCGTTTGCCAAGATCAATCTCGGGCTGTACATCGGTGCGCTGCGCTCGGACGGGTTCCACGAGCTGCGCACGGTGTATCAGACGATTGCGCTGCATGACGTGGTTCGAGTCAGCGTTGACTTGACCAGCAAGGCGCGCGGAAGCGGGATTGAGATTCGGTGCGACGATGCACGGGTGCCGCTTGATTCGTCGAATACCTGCCATCGAATGGCTTCGCTCGTAATGGAGGCGCTCGGCGCTCGCGCCAAGGTCACGATCGACATTGAGAAGAGGTTGCCGGTGCAGGGCGGGCTGGGCGCGGCTTCGTCGAACGCGGTGGCTACGATGCTTGGGCTGGAACGGGCGCTCAACAAGCCGCGGGCGCTGAAGAAACCGTTGACGGTTGCGGCGCGGCTGCGGATTGCGGCTGCGGTGGGATCGGATCTGCCGCTGTTTGTGCTTGGCGGAACTGTGCTGGGCGTCGGACGCGGCGAGGAAGTGTATCCGCTGGCGGATTTGGCGGTGACGGCGATGGTGGTAGTGACGCCGGAGGTGGGAGTGTCAACGCCTCGGGCGTTCGCGGATTGGGATGTGCTGATACCGAGTGGGGCCGAGCTGCGCTCGGATACGGGGCCGAGCCCCGTCCCCACACGAGCTGGGACCACACAGGCTGGCACCACGCGGGCCAGGACGGGCGAGGCCGCCCGTCCCCACACGAGCGACCCCTACGCGAGCACGCCACGATTGACGCCTTCCGGCTCGTCCGATAGACTGTTTGAGGTTGGCTGCGCGCTATCGGCGTGGCTGACAGGTTTACCTGAAGCTTTACATAACACCGGTGCTCCTGGAAGTGGCGGGAGCCGGGCCGGGAGCCTGCTTTCCGACCTTGTCCGTACCGGGATTGAAAACGACTTCGAAAAGGTCGTCTTTCCGCAATCTCCCGAACTACGAGACATGAAGTGTGCGCTGGAGCGCGCCGGGGCGAGGTACGCGTCGCTTTCCGGGTCCGGGTCCAGTTTGTATGGGCTTTTTGAGTCCGAAAAGGCGGCGGTAAAGGTGGCTCGCGAGCTGCGCAAGCAGGGACTACGGGCGATTGCGACGCGGACGCTGACGCGCCGGGAGTATCGGAAGTGTTCGGTGCTCGGCCGCTCGTAAGGTTTGTCGGGCGAGGGTGGGCGGTGAGTAGTCAATTTTCTTGTTTGCACGCAGGCTTGAGTTCGGCATACTGGATTCGACCGCAGAGCAAGTTTGAAGTAGGCGAGGGCGGGTCGCCCTCGTAACTGCCGGCGAGTCGCCGGCGCTACGATTACTGGGCCGTCGACTAATGGTAGGTCAAGTGCCTTTGGAGCACTTTGTCTAGGTTCGAATCCTAGCGGCCCAGCCAGAAAAGCAGTTCTCAGTTGCCAGTTCTCAGTTCTCAGTCGAGACTCTGGAGCCCCAACCTGAGAACTGACAGCATAGTTTTGAAAATCATGACCTGAGAACTGAAACTATGGCCACGGCGACTACGACTGCGGAGAAGATGGAAAAAAAGCCCACTCCGGACGAGAAGACAGAACGCAAGCCAGTACGCGCGCGCGTGGACGACCGGTTCAAGATTTTTTGTGGAACCGCCAACGAAGCGCTCTGCGATGAAGTCTGCGCGTTTCTTGGTCTGACGCGCGGGCAGGCGCTGGTGACGCGCTTCAAAGACGGCGAAGCGTATGTGCAGATTCAGGAGAACGTGCGCGGGGCCGATGTTTTCGTGATGCAGCCCACCTGCCAGCCGGTGGACATGCATCTGATGGAATTGCTTTTGATGATGGATGCGCTAAAGCGCGCTTCGGCGCGGCGCATTACGGCGGTGATTCCGTACTACGGCTACGCGCGCCAGGACCGTAAAGACAAGCCGCGGGTGCCGATTTCGTCAAAGCTGGTGGCTGACCTGCTGACGACGGCGGGAGCGGACCGGGCGCTGGTGGTCGATTTGCACGCACCGCAGTTGCAGGGATTTTTTAATATTCCGGTGGACCATCTGTTCGCTTCGCCGGTGCTGGTGGATTATTTCCGGAAGCTGGAACTGCCGAACTTGACGGTGGTTTCACCGGATGCGGGGGGCGTGGAGCGCGCGCGCTTCTTCGCGAAGAAAGTCGATGCCGCCCTGGCGATCGTGGATAAACGGCGGGTCGAGATGAATGTGGCGGAAGTGATGAACGTGATCGGCGACGTAGAAGGACGCACTTGTCTCATCATCGACGATCTCATTGACACGGCGGGAACGCTGGTAAAGGTGGCGCAAGCTCTGGTTCAGAATGGCGCCAGCAGCGTCTATGCATGCTGCACGCATCCGGTGCTTTCCGGTCCAGCGGTGGAAAATCTGGTGAGCTCGCCGATCACCGAAGTGGTGGTGACGGACACCATTCCGCTGAGCGAAGCGGCCAAACAAGTGTCGAAGATCAAGGTGCGTTCGATTGCCGGGTTGATTGGGCGCGCGATCCAGTCGATTCACGAAGAGACGTCGGTAAGCAGACTTTTTATTTAGAACCCGTCGTTCGTTATTCGTCGTTCGCCCTAAACTGAAATGGTTGTGAATGGCGAATGACGAACGACGAACGACGAGACAACTAAGGACGGAAGCGGAATTATGGCTACAGCAACGGATATCAGCATTCTGGAAGCGCAAAAACGCGAATCAGGCAACAAGAACGCGGCGCGGCGGGTGCGCGTGGGCGGGAAAATTCCCGCGGTGGTTTATGGGGCGGGCAAGGAAGCAGCGTCGGTCGCGGTCGATCCGCGGCAGGTGCTGCGTATTCTGCGGTCGGAGAGCGGACACAACACGATTTTTGATCTGGCGCTCGACAGCGACCGGGTGAAGGCCATGATCGTGGACTGGCAGTTCGAGCCCATCAAGGGCAAGCTGCTGCACGTGGACCTGCAGCGGATCGCCATGGACAAGGTACTCACCGTCACCGTGCCGGTTGTGCTTAAGGGCGAGGCGACGGGCGTGAAGCAGGAGGGCGGCATTCTCGAACAGCTGCTGCGCGAAATCGAGATTGAGTGTCTTCCGGTCGATATTCCGAAATCGATCGAGGTCGATGTCAGCCACCTGACGTTTGGCGTGGAAGTGCGCGTTAAGGACATACCGCATAGCGACAAGCTGAAGTTCCTGACGGAAGAGAACCAGATGATCGCGCACATTACTTCGGTGAAGGAAGAAGTGGTGGCGACACCTGAGGCAGTGGCTGCGGAAGCGGGAGCGGCTCCGGCTGAGCCCGAGGTCATCAAGAAGGGCAAGCAGGAAGTTGAGGGTGAAGAAGAGGCGGCCGAGGGCGATAAGGGCAAGGGTAAAGCTGAGCCCAAGGCTGAGAAGAAAGAAAAGAAATAGCTTCGAGCCGCGAGCCGCGAGCCGCGAGCTTAAAGCTAACAGCCAGGAGCTAACAACTCAGGCTAGAGGCTAAGAGCTAATTGCGTGAAACTGATTGTCGGTTTGGGCAACCCCGGAATCGAATACCAGTTCACGCCCCATAATCTGGGGTTCTTGACGATTGACCGGATTGCTGGCGGTTTGGGCATTGAAGTACGCAACCGGCAATCCCGGGCGCTAACCGCGCGAGCCACGATTGCGGGTGTGCCGGTGATTCTGGCCAAACCGGAAACCTACATGAACCTGAGTGGGCTTTCGGTGCGGGAACTGGTGGCGGAACATCAGGTCGAGGTGAAGAACGACCTGATCGTGATTTACGACGAGCTCGACCTTTTGTTGGGAACGATTCGAATCCGGCAGCGGGGAAGTTCGGCGGGGCACAACGGAATGGAGTCCATTCTGGGAGCGCTCGGGACGGACGAATTCTTGCGGATTCGGCTTGGGATTGCGCCCGACCGAAAGGTGAGTGACGGCGTGAAGTATGTGCTGACGCCATTCCGCAAAGCGCAGGATGCGGTCGTCGACGAAATGCTCGATAAAGCAGCGCTGGCGGTAGAAGTGATTGTGAAGGAAGGCCCGGCGGCGGCCATGAACCGGTACAACCGCAAGAACGAGGCGGGAGATGAGCCGCCGGCAGAGTAGTGCAGGAAGTGACGAAGTGCAGCTGTTGCGGAGAGCGCTTTTGGAGCAAAGAATTTTGGGAGAGAATGAATGAATCGTAGCTATGAATTAATGTTCATCGTCCGGCCTGACATGGTGGACGAGGATTTGAATAAGCTGATCTCGACTCTGGAGTCAACCGTGACCTCAGCCGGCGGAACCGCCAAGGCGGAGACCTGGGGCAAGCGGCGGCTCGCTTATAAGGTCGCGAAGTTCAATGACGGGATTTTCGTGTTGCTCATGATCGAGGGCCCGGGAGCGATCATCCACGAAGTGGAACGGCGCTTGCGAGTGACCGAGCAGGTGATCAAGTTCCTGAGCGTGCGGACCGACGAAGAATTGAAGCGGCTCGACAAGATCAAAAAGCTGCGGGACGCGAAGAAGAAGACGAGCGCGGCTCCGGCTGCTGCGGCGCCCGCTCCGGCACCGGTTACACCGGAAGCAGGGACGGAAGCGGCGCCGGCGCCGACGACGGTCTAGGTCGAAGAGCGTAGTGGCACTCCGCTGGGACGGGGCATGGCCCCGTCACCACACGAGCCTTTGAGGCCCGAATAAGGCGACTTACTGAGTAAGATTTTTTCAGTTTTTTAGAATTAAGGAGCGATATGGCAGAAGAAACGAAAGCACCAGGCGCTTCCGCTGAAACAAGCGGAGGCGGGACTCGGCCGGAAGGACGGCCGGAGCGCAGTGGCGGTGGCAGTGGCGGCGATCGTGGACCTCGGGGTCCACGTGCGGGCGGCGGTGGACCGGGTGGTCCGCGCGAAGGCGGACGCAAGTATTTCCGGCGCAAGAAAGTTTGCAAGTTCTGCGTCGAGAAAATCGAAGCGGTCAATTACAAGGATGTGCGTCTGCTGGCGCAGTTTGTCGCGGAGAGCGGAAAGATCACACCGCGGCGCCTGACGGGCGTATGCACGCCACACCAGCGCCGGCTATCAAGGGCGATCAAGCAGGCGCGCAACATCGCGCTGCTGCCGTTTGCGGGGCGCGCGCAGTAATTCGGAAAACGTCGCTGGCCTTTCGTCATTCGTCGTTCGCGGTCAACGTTGGCTGTCTTAGATTTCGCGAGCGACCAACGACGAACGACTCGCGAAAGTTACTCACGAAATGGAGTTATCGAAATGGAAGTCATTCTCAAGGAAGATGTGCCCAAGCTGGGCAACCGCGGCGAGGTGGTTAAGGTCGCCGAAGGATACGGGCGGAATTTTCTGCTGCCCAGGAAACTTGCGATCGAGGCCACGATTGCGAACAAGACCGTCATCGAGCAGATGAAAGCGGCCGCCGTGCGCCGCTCGGCCAAGGAGAAATCAGAGGCCGAAGCGCTGGCCAAACAGTTCGATGGTCTCGAGGTATCGTTCACGCGCAAGTCGGGTGAGAACGATCAGCTATTTGGCTCGGTCACCGCGAGCGATATCGCCGAAGCTCTGGAGAAAAAGAGCTTCCACATCGACCGGCGGAAGATTCAGTTGCACGAATCGCTCAAGACGGTGGGCGAGTTCATTGTGCCGATCAAATTGCACAAGGATGTGACCACGCATTTGAAGGTGATCGTGGATAAGGAACCGGTCACCGAGTAGTTGTTAGTTCCGTGTGGTGACGGGGCTTCGCCCCGTTTGCGGGGCGGAGCCCCGCCACCACACGAGCATCGTTCCCGAATCATGCAAAACTGACCCAAATTGCCGTGAGCCGCATCACTGTTTCAGTTCTTTCATTCAGATATTCAGTAGTAGTGTGTCTTGATCGTAAATATTCTTACCGGCGCACTCTCCCGCATTTACTCAAAGACAATCGCCCCGTGTTCGTAACCTTCAGGACATTTAAGCGGTGGGAACTAACTGCCGAGGCACGGCAATTAGTCTTCGAGTGCTGCCTGCGGGAGCGCAATGTGACGATTGACTTGCACGCAGTGGTGGTGATGCCGACGCACGCGCACTTGCTTTTTACACCTCGTCGGAATGCAGAGGGATGGCTGGTAAGTCTACCCCAGGTTATGCGGCTGATCAAAGGTCGCTCGGCTCATTCTATTAACGGGTTGCTCGACCGGCATGGTCCAGTTTGGCAGGAGGAGTCTTTCGATCATGTTCTGCGCTCCAATGAGAGCTTGAGGGAGAAAGTGAATTACATTTGCCAGAATCCGATGCGCTCGGGATTGGTGCGGCGCGAAGGAGATTATCCCTGGCTCTGGCGCGGCGAGTTGCCGATTCTTAACTGTTAACTATGTTCGTGTGGTGACGGGGCTTCGCCCCGTTTGCGGGGCAGAGCCCCGCCACCACACGAGCATTCTTCCACACAACACTTTCACGCACTTGCTCCGAAGAATTCCTCTACCTTCTTCAAATTTGTTGTCCTGGCGTAATTCGGCAGGCTTTCTACGAATACTTTCCCGTAGGATTTTTTCAGAATCCGGTTATCCAGGAGCGCCAGCAGGCCGCGGTCGTGTAAGGAGCGGATGAGGCGTCCAAAGCCTTGTTTCAGCGTGATGACCGCACTGGGAACCTGGTAATCGCTGAACGCGTTGCCTCCGGCGCGGTCGATTGCCTTGACTCTCGCGGCTACGATCGGATCGTTGGGCACTGCGAAGGGCAGGCGGTCGATGATCACGCAGCTCAACTGCTCACCCTGCACATCTACTCCTTGCCAGAATGACGAAGTCCCAAACAGAACAGCATTGGGTGTAAGACGAAACTCCTCGAGCAGCGCCGACTTTGGCGCGTCGCCTTGCTTGAGCATGGGAAACTCGATGAGGCCCAGCAGGCGGTCGTAAATATCGTTCATTTGCGCGTAGCTGGTGAAGAGTACGAAAGCGCGACCACGGGTAATTTCCAGCAGGCGGCGGATGACGCCGGAGGCCTCGGCAGCGAATTGCGGCGTGCGCGGATCGGGCAGCTCGGGCGGCACGTAGAGAATTGCCTGGCTCTCATAATCGAAGTGTGAGGGGACGATGAGATCGTGCGCGTGGTCGAGGCCGAGGCGCTGGCGGATGTAATCGAAGCCGCCGCCAACGGCCAGTGTGGCCGAGGTGAGGACGGCTGTCTCCAGCTTCGACCAGAGGCACTCGCGCAAAATCTGGCCGACCTCGATGGGCGTGGCTTGCAGGAAGACGTTGCTACGGGCGACGCGTCCCTCGGGGGCTGAAGCCCCCCTTCCTAACGAAGTAGCTTCGGCGCGGCTGAAGCCGCGCCCTTTCAAAGCCGCTCCCGCCCGATTCGACGCTGAACCCCTTGAATGTGCGCCCTGGTCGTTGAAGCCTGATTCGCCCCATTGGCGGGCGGGGGCGCCCGCCCCACCACGAGCTCCGCGAAATCCGCGGCGTTCGATCCAGAAAACCGTGTTCGGGTCTTCGTCTTCCATCACGAAGCGCAGTTGCACCTGCAGTTGCTGTGCTCGCCGAGCCAGCGTGAAGACTTCATCGGGCTTCTGGGGAAGTTGCTCGAACTCCGCAGACATGCGCATGAGCGCCTGATTCAGAGCGATGAATTCATCTCCATTTTCTTCGAGGAACTCGCGGCGGGTATCGAAGGCGAAACGGCCCTCCGGCGCGGGCAGCAGCGAGAAGAATAATTGCGAGCGCTCACGCAGCGACTGGATCGCACCCGACATTTGCGGCGTGTAGAGCTTCTCGCGCTGGAGAAGATTCTCGGCGTCGCGCGCCAGTTCGTCCATGCGCAGGTTGCTGACGGAGATGCCGAAGTAGTTGCCGGCAATTTCTTCGAGCTCGTGGGCTTCGTCGAAGACGACCGCTCCACATTCGGGAAGAACACCGGCATCGGGCGCGCCGTCGGCCTCGAGTTTGATGGCGAGGTCGGCGAAGAACAGGTGATGGTTGACGATGATGATGTCGCTCTCGGCGGCGCGGCGGCGCATTTCAGTGATGAAGCAGCGGTCGTATTCTTTGCATTTCTGGCCGAGGCAGGAGTCGGCACGCGCATCGAGCTTGTGCCAAAGAGCGCTCGCCTCGGGCAGTTCGGCGAGTTCGGCGCGGTCTCCGGTGTGGGTGGTTTTTTCCCAGGCGGCGATGGCGCGATACTGTTCGATCTCGTCGAGGCCGCTCAGGACGGGCTGATCGGTGAGGTCGTAGAGTTTTTTGCGGCAGAGATAATTGGCGCGGCCCTTCATGTAGCAGACGGAGAGCTGCCGGGCTGGGCCCGGCTTGACGGGCGAGGGCGCCCGTCGCTCCACGGACGTCGGCTCGCCGAAGAGGGCCCGCTCCAGGAACGGAACGTCTTTGAAGTAGAGCTGCTCCTGCAGATTTTTCGTGCCGGTCGAAATGATTACGCGCTTGCCGGAGCGGATGACCGGCAGCAGATAAGCGAGAGTCTTGCCCGTGCCCGTGCCCGCTTCGACGATCAAGTGACGCTTCTCTGCGAGTGCTTCTTCCACGGCCTGCGCCATCTGTAATTGTCCGCGCCGAAATTCGTAGGCAGGATGGCTCTTCGCCAGCACACCGCCAGGAGCGAAAAATTGGTAGAGAGAAACTCCCTGGCTGGACGATGCGGTATGGGAAGAAGAGGACACGGAGTCTCTATAATAACCAGTGGGCCGTAGTTCGTGGCCAGTGGCCGGTAACAAGCCGTCAAAACTGACCGTCGGAATTGATCCATCGTTTTCTTCTCATGAGAAATCCAAGCGCCAACTCAGGAACGGCACCGCTGGTCGCCATCGTCGGCCGGCCCAATGTGGGCAAATCCACGCTTTTTAACCGGCTGACGGGCTCGCGGCGCGCGATTGTGGGCGATGAGCCCGGCATCACGCGCGACCGGCTCTACGGTAATGCGGAATGGCGCGGGCGCGAGTTTCGCGTGGTCGATACGGGCGGCATTGTTACCGACGATAAGGAATTTATTCCGGCGGAAATTTTCCGGCAGGCTCGGGTCGCGCTCGACGAAGCGGCCGCGATCGTGATGGTGGTTGACGGGCGCAGCGAGCTTGCCGCTCCCGACATGGAGCTGGCGCGGCATCTGAACAAGACTGGCAAGCCACTCTTGCTGGCCGTGAATAAAGCCGACTCCGACAAGCAATTCGGCATCGCGGGGGAGTTCCACCGGCTTGGGATTCGGCTGCTCTTTCCTGTTTCCGCTGAGAATGGACGCGGGCTGGACGATTTGCTGGACGAATTGCTGGAGCTGTTGCCATGCAAAAGCTTAACCGCGGAGGCCACGGAGGGAAACACCGACTGGGCTGATGCTCCGTCGATGAGTGCGCGCAGGAGAAATGCACCTCAGAAGGCTCGGGTGAAGAGTGCTCCGCGAAAGAGCGTTGACCTGCCTGAGGTTCCGGAAGATGCGGACGTAACACACCTGCTAGATGGCTCCGCCAGTCGCTCCGTCGAGGATGCCACCGGATACTCGGGGGACGCGGCCTCGGGGGAAGGCGACGCTGGAGAAGCCACGCACGAACAGGCCGAGACTCCTGAGGCCGAGACTCGTGAGATCAAAGTGGCGATTATCGGACACCCCAACGTGGGGAAATCCACGCTGCTGAACCAGCTTACCGGCACTTCGCGCGCGATCGTTTCGCCGATCCCAGGAACTACGCGGGACGCGGTCGATGAATTGATGGAGTACCACGGGCGACAGATTCGCTTCATCGATACGGCGGGCATTCGTCGCAAGGGCAAGACTCGGCTGATGGCGGAAAAGCTTTCAGTCGTTATGTCGCGGCGGCACCTGGAGGCGGCCGACATTGCGCTCTTTATGGTCGACGCGACCGAGGGCGTCAGCGGGCTCGATGCGACGATTGCCGGGTACGCGCATGAGAGCGGGCGCTCGGTGATCATCGTCGTCAATAAGTGGGATCTGGTGGCGAGCGGCGAGAAGCGGGCCATCAGCCAGTCGAAGGCGGCGCGCATTCAGGATGCAAAGCGTCCGCAGGATCGCAAGCTTTATGAAGAGCGGCTGCGGTACGGGCTCAAGTTTCTGAGTTACGCGCCTATCGTTTTCATCTCGGCGGAGACGGGCAAGGGGACGGAGAAGATTCTGCCGCTGATCGAGAAGGTCGCGGCTGAGCGGCGGAAGCGCGTTACCACCGGAGAGATGAATCGATTCCTGCGAACGGTTGATTTTGAGCGCGCGTCAGTGCCCGTAAGCAAGCGCGTGCGGATCTACTACATGACGCAGGCGGCGGTGGCTCCGCCCACGTTTGTGCTCTTTACGGACCGGCCGGTGAAACTGCATTTTTCTTACGAGCGATTTCTTGAGAATCAGATCCGGGGAGCGTTTGGATTCATGGGGTCGCCGATCTGGATCAAGAACCGGGCGCGGAATTGAGATGTGTGGAGGCG
>JBAQJU010000330.1:0-1979 GCA_049300475.1 Terriglobales bacterium
TTGGCGCTTCGGTTTCATGCTTCCACTGTTATCGACCACCAGGCCGACGGTGACCGGGATATCTTCGTGGCTGAAATACTTGATCGGCTGAAGTACTCCATCCTCGTAAACTTGGAAATTGTCTTTATCGAGTCCCGAGACCGGAATGTTCTTATGGTCGTGGGCGGTTGCTCCCAAGACAACCATATTGACGGTCACTTTAATGGTGTATTCATCGCCCGAGCCGCTTGGCTTAGGGGCAAGTTCTTGCGCCAAAGCCCAACTCGGTAGCGCAACGGGAAGTGTAATCAATACGAGAAAAGCGACCAGGCAGGGGGAGAAATGTGCCGTGTCCTGCCGCCTCAGTTTAGCTTTTGGTGTCAGCGCGGATAAGTAACGCTCGGGCATCCTTGTTTCTTTCATCTCATCTGACGTCATGCCCCGAATAACCGGAAAGGCGCAATACTTGCGCCTTCCGGCATCCGGTCAACGGACACGGGTGGGTCTTCCAATGAGATCCATCCGCTGCTTTTGTTCAAACGCCTCGCTTCGAGAAGGCCGAAAGCGCAAACCCGGCGCTAATCATCAGCAGCCCACACAGTCCAATCAGGGGCAGCGGGCTGGCGGTGGCAGGCAGAGGATCGGCGGCAGCCACTGTCGTTGGTTCAGGAGCAGCCGCGGGTTCAGGAGCAGCCGCAGGAGGTGCTTCAACCACCTGAGCCAATTCGACTGGCTCCCCGGTTGGGGCAACGGCCTCGATTGGTGCGGTGTTTAGTGTCTCGATCGGAGCGGTTGCGAGTTCGACAGGGGTCGCGAGCACGGGCGTATTCATTTCCTTCGCCAACTCGATGGCTCTCGGCTTTTCGTATACAAATTCCTCACCCCATGCGCGCCCGGGGTAGAACCATGCTCGCAAAGCTTCAGGCTCTCCGGCGGGTCGCTCGCGAAACGTCATTACCGTTCTTTCAGTCGGCTTCAAGCGGTAATTTGGAATTGCGAGTATTGTCGTCAGTACTTGGGTTTCGTCTTGATTGAAAATCTGGACGATGTGACGGTCGGATTGTGAGTCGAGAATCTTGAAGACATAGGTGCCGGCCGGGAAGTTATGCTGGCCCACGCCCGGAACTTCGAAGGGACCGCTGAAGGTGATAACGGTCTTCCGGTTCCAGTCATCCGCCTTTGCGGTGGGTACGACGAGTAAACAGAGAACAGCGAGGCTCAGTGCGATTCCTAGCCCTTTAAGCAGTTTCATAATCTCTCCTGATAGTTTTCTCCGACAAACTCGCCCGGTGGTGGTTGTGCAACAAGAGCTCTTTATGTTGTCGGCTTCACAAGAGATCTACAGCCGGAAAGTCCGGCTTGTTTTTTCAGAACCGTGGAAAGTTGTTCGAGGGCCAGTATCGAGGATTGGCGAACCGATTACTGGTCAATATTGATCGGAGTGTAGCTGCGGGGAAGGTTTACGAAGTAGTGCCAGCCGCGCCTCACCGGCAGGCACTGCTTGCGATTTCAGAAAGTGCAACGTTGATCAGGTCAGGCACTTGCTGGATCTGATTCGGAGAGCGGCGCGACTCTCGTTGCAACCAACACCTGCAACAATGTAGCCGTGTTACGGACGCTTCCCGAAATGGTGATGAGTACCTCGGAGACAAGGGGGTGATGCTCCGAGAGCAAGTCGAGACGATCACTTACGCCGTGCAGTTGCTGTGCTTCTTGCAGGATCGCATTCAAGGGCATGGTGCGCACCTTTCCTGAGAGCCTAAGGAGAGAGAACTTCAGATGGGCTGACTTAGCTCAGGGAACCTGAAAGAGGAGAAGGTGGTAACCACCTCAGGTTCATCATAGCACCTAAAGAGTCCCGGCATGCAACTCTCCACGATAAAGCACAATGCCGTTATTCGGATGAATCTTTCTGGCGCGTCGCCTTCACGCCCGAGAGAATCCCCACGCCTAAAAGTATGATTGCGCCCACGACGATCCAGTGCGTGGGCATGTGCATC
>JBAQJU010000331.1:0-6493 GCA_049300475.1 Terriglobales bacterium
TTTGGTTGTAGACCTCTTCCAGAAACTCGCCGATGCGAGCCCGCGCTTCGGTCAGGTTGCGATACTCGCTGCGATAGACTTCTTCGCACTTCAGCGTTTTCATGAACGATTCACAGGTCGCGTTGTCCCAGGGATTGCCGCGGCGCGACATGCTGATCTGGACTTGGTGCGTCTCTGACGTCGTTTGAGCTTGACTCTGGACTGCGCTCCAGATTGTAGAATCTAGTTGTGAGGCAGAATTTCGAAAGGGACGCGGGCAGGGGCTTGCGCATCGGCGAGCTCGCGAGACGTACGGCGATGACAGTCGATGGCATCCGGTTCTACGAAAAACGCGGGCTGCTTCCGAAGGCCCTGCGTACCACGGGACGTTTCCGTCTCTACTCCATTCATGACCTGGAGAGGGTTCGCTTCATTCGGCAGATGCAGGCGCTCGGGTTTTCGCCGAGGGAGATCAGAGAGTTGGTTGACCTCCGCGAGCGAAAAGTGGAAGCGTGCGAGGCCGTCCGGAAACTATTGCAAGAGAAACTCAATACTACCCGTGCTAAGGCGCGACAACTCGAAAAGCTTGAGGTTGAACTCCTCGCAGACCTACAAAAGTGTAATGAGGAATTGCGGCACCGGCAGCGGCACAAGCCTTGCGCTTGCCCGGTACTGGAAGAGGCTGACAAGTGAAAATCGAAGTTCTTTATGTTCCTGGGTGTCCAAATTATCAGCCGGCAGTGGAGGCGGTCACGAACATCTTGGTGTCGGAATCCTTGTGGACCGAAATCTCCGGAGTTCCCGTTCACAGCGCGGCGGAAGCCATGGCATTGCGGTTCCCCGGTTCTCCCACGATTCGCGTCAACGGCGACGATGTGGAGCCGGAAACGTCGATCCCTTTTGGTCTAGCCTGTAGGCTGTACGAGAACGGGACGGGTGTTCCGTCCGAGGAAGCGATTCGTCGTGCTGTTTCAACTGCGAGACAGAGGAAGTAGGAACGCCGTGAGAGTGATGGAACGGACAATTCCGGTAGCAGCGGTTGTGGCCGCGCTTGCAACGCTCGCTTGCTGCTTGCCGTTGAGCTTTCTGGGGGCGGCAGGGTTAGCAGGCGCCATCGGCTGGACGGGATCGTATCGCGGCTGGTTTCTGGGTTTGGCCGCTGCGCTCCTGGTCATTGGTTTCGTTCAGATATACCGAGGACACAATCAGTGCAGAAAACGGAGCCGGGTGAGTGTTGCCTTGTTTTGGATTTCAGGAGTGACCGTTCTTCTGCTTATTTTCTTTCCGCAAGTCATTGCCAGCGTATTGGCCGGTTGAGGTAGTCAATGTCACTGGGTGCAATGAAATACGCACTGGGGCTAGCCGCCGTAGCGCTGGTGGCGTTCATCGGCTGGTATTTCTGGGGTCCGGGAAGCGCACCTCTGATATCTCTCAATCAGAATAATCTCGATCAGTTCAAGGAGGCCTTCGATGGGAGTGCGAAAGATAGTCGGGTGGTGCTGCTGCTGTCCCCGACCTGACCGGTGTGTCTGCGGGGGGCCTCCGCAATCGAGGATATCTTGAAGAGGAATCCCGCAGATCGTCTCCGCGTGCTGGTGGTCTGGGAACCGATACTGCCTATGGATTGGGCTAGTCCTAGTCGTCTGGTGCAATCACGGATCGGGGATCCAAGAGTCACACAGTTCTGGGACAGACACCATCTTGTCGCAGAGCAGTTTAGCCGGCAATTGTCCGCCAACCCCCAACCTCATTGTTGCCGCAGCGATGGAATTCTCTGGGACGTTGCTGCCCTTTATCTGCAGTCCACGCAATGGAATAATGCATCGCCGGATTTCGTGGCTGGCCCGGTTGTCAAGGCAAGCGGGGACCTTGCGAAGATGCTGCCGGGACGCGGAGAGCAACCTCATCCGTGATCTGTGACAGGTGGGCATCTTTAATAACCGCCGCTGTTAAGATCCTTTACGAACAAGGGTGCTTGAGATTGCAAAAGCGGATTGGAGGTTCGGCGGGGCAGCTTCATGAAGCGTGACACAACAACCAGTCGGTCGCGCGACATTCTTTCGAATCGGCTGCTGTCTTTTGCTTTGTTTTGCCTTCCCGTTATCGCGATTGTGGCGACCGGGTACTACGATGTTGGTGGAGGATGGCGAACAGCGGCTTGGGTTCTCGCGCTGAGCATAATGGGGACCGCGTGCGTCGCCAATGCGGCTCGGTGCGGGCGGATGCACTGCTACCTCACCGGGCCTTTCTTTTTGGTAATGGCGGTTGCCACTCTCCTGTACGGTGTCGGCGTCGTTCCTCTTGGTGCGAATGGCTGGAACATAATCGGTATGAGCATTCTGGTCGGCGCGATCGCTCTGAGTTGCCTGCCTGAACTGTTCTTTGGGAAATATCGGAAGGATTGAGCTGGAGCGCCGATCACAGTTAAGCTCTGCCGTGACTCCGCAATAAAGGCATCGAGTGGCGGCTACTCGGGTGGATAATCCCCGTGAATTTTCAACACCCACGCCCGATTGCATCATCGCCACAGCAGGCCCGGTACATTGAAAAGAGCATGGACGATGACTGCCGGAAGGAGACTGCCGCTACGCCGCCGAAGTTCACCGGCAACAAGGCCAAGCACGATTGCGCCGGCGACGACAATGGGGCCACTTCCCAGGTGGATAATGCCGAACAAAGTAGCTGTGAATAAGACGGCAGGCGACAGGGAAGCCCTGAACACCAAGAACCTCGTCGTCCATCGCTGCTCCAGAAACGATTGCAGCAGCCCTCTAAAAATGACCTCTTCCTGGATCGAAGCGCCCACGCCGAAGTAAAGCCATAGCATCCAAAGAGGAAACCCCGACGTGTCAATCGGACCTTTTGATGGAAAGAGGTGACCAAGCCAGCCAACGGCAAACGCGAGAGGCAGGCCAAGCAAGGCTGCCAATTCTATATATCGGAATTTCGGAATGCTAAAGCCGAATTCTGAAACGCCTGCAGCCCGTCGCCCCAGCGTGAATATCAAAACCAACGCTATCGCAAGGCTGATCGCGAGGATAAGAGGAACAACACCCTGCGTCGGCGGATGAATCAGCGACACCGTCACGAATGCGGGACCATAGACTGCGACGAATAGTCCGAGGGCGATGCCTAACGCTCGTAGCCTTGGAAAGCTCATCGACGTGCTTCAGGCAAAAAGAAGATGGCCAGGGAAACACAAACAGAGTTTTTCATTCAAATGCGCTCCTTCCGGTGCATGGGCCGCGGAGAACATTCTGCGCTCTTTGGATTTGGTATAGTAACGTAGCGCACCCGGGCACATGGCGGCAAACTTGTGCGCGAGGTACCCCGGATTTCGCCTTCATTGGTGAACGGTGGGTCCGACGATTCTCGGCGTAATTGTCGGCAACCAGGAAACGATCCCAACGGCCCGTGACTTCTCCCAATCGGCACTGAACTCGGATACCTTTTGTGACCTCGCGATTTCACCAGCAATGGTGCCGGTCATGAATTTGGAATGGGCTGATTCCCCCTCAAACGAAAACGCCCCAGACTCCAATCTGAGTCTTGGGACATTCGTCGAACAGCCCTCCCCGAAGTCTGCTCACAACAACCCAAACCTCTCGCCGTGTGTGGATGGCCTCGATGGCCTATTGCGGAAACATTTCAGCCCAAATGGGCTGTGAGCGTAACCCATCTGTTAGGCTCCACCGCAACTGTTAATCTGAATCTAGTAAATGATGAAGAACCGTGACATCCAGGTGGCTTGGAAGTATCACGATGGCACGAAGCACTCCGATTGGAGTATTCGTAACAATCCTCACTTCCTGGACTGGGCGAATCGTCCGCAGCCTTTCAAAATCTATCCGAAGATAGAGCCACTTCCGCTGCCGCGGGACGTGCCGCAGACAGGAGTGGCCGCGCTCTCCGCGATCTCAGAACCAGTGCCCTCATCGCGGGCCGATTCGGTCCCTGACCTTCAGGATCTGGCGCGCATACTCTATTTCTCGGCGGGGATTACCAAACAGCGCGCACATCCAGGCGGAGAAATCTACTTTCGCGCCGCAGCCTGCACCGGAGCCCTGTGCTGCGCAAAAACTCGTCAGCGGACTGGAAAATTCAGAAAATACAGGAGCTCAGCGCAGTTTCTGCTCGGCGTGGAAACTTGGACATTTTCGTTCCAATTCTGCTGGCCGTCCATTAGAATCCAGCTGCCATGCGGTGCCTGGGACTCTCGGTTCGATCTCCTTCGCTCTCCTTTCCGACCTAACCCAGTTCCTGAGGTCGACGCTTCGGTCGCGAGCATTCCTGGCGGCCGAGAATCTGTTCCTACGCAAGCAGCTGGCCTTCTATCGAGAACACCAGATCAAACCTCGGCCGCTGACCGACGCGGTGCGACTGACGCTCGTATTGTGGTCCCGACTGTTCGACTGGAAAAATGCTTTGATGATCGTCAAACCGGAAACGCTTATGGGCTGGCACCGCAGCGGTTTCAAGCTGTTTTGGCGCTGGAAGTCTCGCCCCGGCAGGCCACTGCTACCGCGTGAAATTTGCCAATTGATCAAACGCATGGCGCGGGAGAACCCAACTTGGGGTCAGATGCTGGGTGGCGGCCGAGCTTTACCTGAAGCTGGGCATTCTGGTTTCGCCTCGGACGGTCCGCAAGTACTGGCCGTGGGAACGGGACGAATACCGCAGGGGGAGGATAGTAACCTCGCAACACTGGGCGACATTCGTCAGGAACCACGCCACGGCCATTGTCGCCTGCGACTTCATGGTGGTTGTCACGGCCCAGTTTCAGTTCGTCTATGTGTTTCTGATTCTGGAGATCGCATCTCGACGGATCTTGCAATGCAACGTGACCGCGCATCCGACAGTGGAGTGGACGCTGCAGCAAGTTCGCGAGGCGATGCCGATTGAATCCACGCATCGCTCTCTGATCCATGATCGCGACGCGATCTTTTCTGCCGGTTTCGATGATGCACTGACGCATGGGTTCGGGCTGAGGGTGCTGCGAACCCCGCCGCAATCGCCGAAAGCGAACGCGTTTTGTGAACGCCTGGTTGGAACCCTGCGAAGAGAATGCTTGGATTTCATCATTCCTGTGAACGAGAGGCATCTTCGCCGAGTTCTTCGAGAATGGGTTCGTCATTACAATTCTGGGCGTCCACACAGCAGTCTGGGGCCAGGGATTCCCGATCAAAGCGGGAATTCAGGCGTGCCTGAGAGTCCCGGGCGCAGATGGGCGGAGAAGGAATCGCGGGTAATCTCCCTGCCCATTCTCGGCGGTCTTCACCACGAGTATGCGCGGGAGGGGAAAGCAGCGTAGAGACGGCAGATGAAGAGACGAACGACGACGCTAATCAAATCTCCGCTCGACTGGCACACCACCGCTGCTCCAGTCGCGCATCCGACAGTTCCCGTGCTGGCCGAACGCGGCGGCACCCAGCTGGAAGACGCCTCGGGCCGTGTTGCTAGTAGACACGCGGGAAAGAAACCCGTTCGACTTCTCTCGACTCGAGGGTTGGTTCGCTGGCATCGAAAGAAAGGCTCTGAAACTTGGAGATTACTCCATCGCGGGACTGGAAAACGTTTGCGTGGTGGAGCGGAAGGATTTGCCCGACCTGGTATATTCCTTCACCGTTGAGCGGTCGGTGTTCGTCAATCGACTGAAACAGATGAGCAGATACCCACATCGGCTGCTCGTGATCACGGCAGCGCTGAGCCAAGTGAAGTCAGGATATTCCCACTCGATGGCGAACCCCAACCGCATCTTCCAGTCGCTGATTGCCTTGCTGGCCGGTATCAACGTGCCGTTCTTGTGCACCGAGACCCACGAACTGGGGGAGGAAGCCGTGGCCTCCTACCTGTACCAGGTCCATCTCTATCACTGGCTGGAAAGCAACGACTACGGCCGATTCCTGGCCGACCGAGACCTTTAATTGCGCCTTGAAACAAGGCAGTTACAGCCATCGCGTGTCGGATTCAGGTCGAAACGGAATAATTGCGCAGGACAAGTCCTCGCGCCGGGACGCGGCGAAGCTTTTGCAATCCGTTCCGCAAACACAGGTGTGTTCATACTCTTTCCTCCTTATTCGAGCGATTGACCCAAGTGTGCATGGCGATCTTGAGTGGGAGCCTACGAGCCTACGCAACGGCTGCCGATACCCGCTCGACCGGCTGCTTCGCTGGAGCCAGCACGATCAGGGCTACACCGATGACAACAAGCACAGCCACGCCCGATAGTTCCCCGCGAGGGATCATAATGCGGAATGCCTGCACTGCCATAAGCGCGGCGTGGGCAAAGCTCGACCATGCCGTGAAAGCAATCAGACTGCGATTCTCCGATGGGTTTCGGGCTGCCAGCAGCAAGAAAATGCCGAGTGTGACATAAACGCTAAGCATCGATGGTTGGAGATGGCGACACGGTGGGTGTAACGGCCGAGATAGTGGAGCACATACTCGGGGCCGCCGAAGGGTGGCTTGGAGTAGACCACCCAGTTTTTGCGAAACAGTGGCCGCAGCCAGGCGG
>JBAQJU010000332.1:0-29253 GCA_049300475.1 Terriglobales bacterium
GGTTGGCCCGAACTAATGTGGAAACGCGCTCCAGTAATGCCATAATTCACCCCTTTTTTCAGCTGCCAGTTGCCGGTCACCAGTTGCCAGTTCCTGATTCCCGGTTGATAGATCTTCCAAGTTTGCCAATCGATCTCCGGTTTGAAATTTGAACTGCGAATCATCGATTGCCTGGTTTCTCTCTTCCCAGGCTGCCGACCAGTGTGATCGCGATGTAGACGGCGATTCCGGCGGCTACCCAGACGCCCGTGTGACCCGTCGCCGCGCCGATAACGGCGCCCATGGCACCTCCGAGCGCAACCGACAGCCCGAGCGATCTTGCGTGATGTACTTCGTCTTGCACGGCGCCTCCTGATGTTTTCGTTCGCTGTTTCTGCTACTTCGTTGTCCCGTTGCCGGGGTCTGCCGGCTTTAGTGACTTGTCTCCGATCTGGCGGACCTTGCCCAGCAACTCGCCGAGCGGCATGCCGCTTAGCGTTTCGAACAACGCCGGTACCTGCGCCGCCATCTTGGTGATGTCGCCGGTGATCTTGTTCATACCGGCGGCGTCTCCATTGCCGGTCGAGACAATCGTGATCTTGTCGACATTCGCCAGCGGGCTCGCCAGCGCCCGCACGATCTCCGGCATGGTGGCGAACAGCTTGTCGATAACAGCCGCCTGGTTGTACTCCTGATAGGCCTCAGCCTTCACGTTCATCGCCTTGGCTTCGGCTTCACCTTTCTTGAAGATGATCTCGGCTTCAGCCTCACCTTGTTGACGGATCGACGACGCATGCCCTTCGGCTTCCGACATCAGGCGCTGCTTTTCGGCCATGGCGAGCGTTTCGATGCGCTGACGCTCGATCTCGGCCTGCTTCAACACGGTGGCGATTAGTTCTTTCTCGCGGCGGTTGATTTCTGCTTCCTGCACCTTGACCTGGCCTTCTTTCTCTACCTGCTGCACCTTCACCTGTTCGGCGATCACCTGCTGCTGCATGATGTTGGTCTGAATGTCGTACGCCTTATCAGCTTGCGCTTGCTGCTTTTTGGTGACCTCCAGGTATTGTGCTTTCTTGATTTCGAGATCACGTTGCGCCTCGGCTTGCTTAGCCAGCGAAAGTGTTTCTGCCAGCACTCGCTCCTGATCGGCTTGTGCTTTTGCTACCGCCGATTCGCGGGTAGCCACCGCGCGCCGGATGGCGGTATCCCGATCGGCTTCAGCCGTGGCTACGTCGGCGTCCCGCTTGATGCGGGCGACGTCGGGCTTGCCCATGTTGGTGATGTACTCGTTCTTGTCGCGAACTTCTTTGATGGTGAACGAAATCACCTCGAGGCCCATCTTGTTCATGTCGTCGGCGCAGGTGGCGCGCATACGGTCGCCGACCATTTCGGGCTGCTTCACGATTTCTTCGACCGTGAGCTGTCCGATGATGCCGCGTAAGTGGCCTTCCATGACCAGGCGAATCAGGCCTTCGCGCTCCTGGTCGGTCTTGGTTAGAAATTGTTCGGCGGCCGTCAGGATCGATTCCTTGTCCGACTTTACTTTGATCTGCGCGACGGCTTCCACCGTGACGGCGACGCCTTGCTTGGTGTAGAGATCCTGCTGCGGAGCGACGTCGAACGACATGAGTTCGAGCGAGAGATCGCGGCAGTTTTCGACCATCGGAAAGATGACCGTGCCGTGTCCCTGCACCACCCGCGTCCCGCGAAAGCCATAGACAATCAACGCTTCATGAGGGCCCGCTTTGCGGTATAAGCGAGCCAGCGAACTGATCAGGAACAGGACTACTAGAACCGCGAGTCCCACGAATATCCAGATTTCAACCGCTATGCCTAACACCATATCGCCTCCTAATGGAGCTGCGAGCCATGGGTTGCGCGAGGCTCGAGCTAAAACCAAAAGCAAAACCAAAATCGCTGCGACTTTTGCCCTGCGGCCTGCTTACATTCATCCCCTCGGTACTGAAGCCATCATCTGATCCAGGTCGCGAACAGTCTGCTCCGAGCAACCGCCGCGAGTCATTCTTTGCTGAAAACCCATTGCCGGTCGGTCTTGAGCTCAAAGCTCGTGGCTCGAAGCTCCTTTCTCATTTCTCATTCGCCGCTCATCTCTTCCCACCGCCGAACGTAGGCGATGCCCTTCTCGTAGCGCGTCACTACAATCTCCACGCCTTTTTCAATCACGCCGCCGTTCTCGCTACGCGCTCCACAGGTGCGCCGCGTACCGGCCTGCGAGTAAATGATTTCGCCCGTGCCTTGCTCCCGAATGGGCAGCGAGGTGCGTCCCAGCACGCCGACCATCTCGTAGTCGGCCGCGTCCATGTTCTCCTCGGACGAAATCAAGACGCGCGTCAGAAAAAGAAAGACGATCCCGGCACCTACCAGTCCAGCAGCAATTGAAAGCAGCAGCCCGAGTGCGAACCAGACGCTCGAGAAACGCGTGATCAGGAACCCAGTCCCCCCGAACCACGCGAGAAACGCCGTCAGCGTGATGAAGTTAAACGGGGAAACGCTCGCCGCCTGGCCTGCCTTTGCTGTGCCCTGAACCGCGCTGGAGTGTCCTCCCGCAGAACTTCCACCCGCCGGAATATGTCCGATCGGACCGTGGCCGCCGGGGAAGTGCGGCAGATGCACATGCCAGTGCAGCCCGCCGGCGACAAAAGAGATTGCGCTCAGTAGAAATCCGATGGCGAAACAAATCAGATAAAAATCGGCCCACGTCATAAGCTTCGCCTCCCTGATTAGCCACGAGTCTCGAGTTGCGAGCCTCGAGCTAGATTCACTGCGCGAGCGGGCGAGGCCCCCGCTTCTCCTGTCGCGGTCACGTCCGCTTTGGGGCCGACGGAGTGGTCGCCGGCCTCAGTGCCTCGAACAGCCGGTCGGCCAGCCCCGGCGTATTCAAGATCTCGCCGAGCAGCAGGATCGCGCGCCGTGTGTCCTTCTCTCTCGCGGCCTTGATGAGCGCATCGCTAACCGCCGGATCGCTTGCGAAGCGCTCTGACCCCTGAAGCAGCCAAACGTCAAGCTGCCCTTCGGTGGTACGCAGGTCGGAGGTCAGTTCCGCGTGGTAGCCCTCCGGGTCATCCACCAGAAATCCCGGATGCACCTTGAAGAATCGTGCCAGCAGCGTGCGTGTCGATTGCGTCATGTGCGGACGCTTGCCACTCTCGATCTGTGACAAGTACGACTGGCTGATCGTCTTGCGCGTCTCTTTCTGGATCGCCTTCATCAGCTCCTGCTGGGTCATCGGGCGTCCCAGGCCGCGCAGGGAACCTTCGACCTCGCGCAGGTAACGAATTTTTTCGCCCAGTGTCATTATGCCAAATCGCGATAATGATATCGCAATTAATAATATTGTCAAGAACTCGATCTGGCGCATTCTTAGCAATTTACGGAATTGGGATCGAGGGACCGAAGGATCGAAAACTAAAACCGAAAACCGATGACTCCTGGTCCGCGGGCTGCCATATCCCGCCGCGGCGCACCAACAAGAAAGCCTCCGCCGTTGCGGAGGCTTTCAAGAATTGCGCGAACAGAGAAACGGAGACGCCCGATCTAGGTCACGTTCAGGGTCACAATGGTCTGATGCGATGCTCCGGTCGACGCTGACCCGGTAATGGTAATCGTGTACTGCCCGGCCGCAGTGCCTCCGGTGGTGGCGGTGGGGTTGCTGGACGAGCCGCAGGCGGGCTGCAGCAGGATCAAGCCCCCAACCAGCCCAAGCGCGATTCCAGCGAGCACACGGCGCCGTTTGCGGCTGGCGCCCACGCCGAGCCCAATCAGACTCAGGCCTCCGATGGGGAGCCAGGCTGCATAGAACGAGGTTCTACGGAACAAGCCGCCGGTCGTAACCGGACGTGCCACGGTTTGGATGTTGAGCTGGGTCTGGGCCGCCGTGGTGCCAGCGACCGTCACAGGATTGATGATGAAGGTCGGAGCCGGACTGGTGACCATCGGTGGCGACGAGCTTTGGGTCAGCGAAACGGTGGCGTTGTAACCCAAAGCATAAACGGCGCCGACGGCGATGTTGAAGGTGGCGAGCTGGCCATTCTGAACCGTCTGGCTCGAGGGCGCGGCCGCGATGCCAAAGTCGGTGATATAAACGGACTGACCGACCGATCCGCCAAAAGGACCGCCGTTTGCGGAGGCTTGGCCGGACACGCCAATTTGCGGGTGCGCCCCGACCGCCGGGCTCTGAGGCGTCAGAAAGACTTCTACTTGAGCCGAGGCATTCACCGCCAACGTGCCGATCGTGCAAACGATCGTCGATCCCAACGCCTGGGAGCAGCTTCCCACGCCGCTGGAGACATTGGCAGTCGGGAGATTTGCGATACCCGAGGTGGGCACGTTGGCCTGGAACAACACGTTGGATGCCGGGTCGGGTCCCATGTTTTCGATGTTAAAAGTAAACGTGCCCTGAGTTCCCGCCGGAAGCGGGCTGGGAGAGGGGCTTCCACTACCAATCGTTGTCACAATGTTGCTCGTGGAGCCCAGCTTCGTAACAAACGCATTTTGCGGAGCATTGTAACCCTGCAGCGGATTGACGGTCGGAAAGTTCGCTGATCCCGTCGTGCCCACCACATAAGCATTGTTAAAGACATCGAGCGCAATTCCCGTCGCTTCATCCGCTCCGCTGCCACCCAAATAGGTAAGATAGTCGCCCGCAGTTGGACCGGAAGTCGTGGGCATCGTCGTTGAGATAAGAGCAACGAAAGCATCGCCGCCTCCACCAGAAGCGCCACCGTTGTAGAACCCAGTGATTGGATTGACGACCGGAAGGTTTCCAGATTGAGTCGATCCCGCCACATGCACGGTCCCGATCGAGTCGACGGCGATAGCCTGACCGCTATCCGGTCCGGACCCGCCTATGTATGTAAAAAAGTTCAGAGGAAAGAGTACGTTGCCTAAGTTTCCGACCTTGGCGACGAAGGCGTTGGTGACGCCGGTGGCGCCGCCACCGTTGTCATACGTGAATGGGCCCGTGATGCATGTGTTGCTGGTGTTGCAGGCCCAGTCGCTCGACGCGGTCGAGCCCGTGACATAGGCGTTGCTGGAACTATCGACGGCCACCGCGATCCCTTTGTCGATCCCGCTACCCCCAAGATAGGTGGAATACACCGGAGGAGCATTGGGCTGGTTGAGATTCGGATTCAGCTTGACCAGGATTGCATCCGAGTTGGTCGACGCCACGCAGCCGCTAATAACACCAGATTGGTTGAGGCAACTCTGCCAGGAGTTGACGAGGGGGAATCCAAATTCGCCGTTGGGTCCGGTTCCGCCCAGCATGTTGGTGGTGCCGGTGAAATACATATCGACATTGGTGTTGTTGGCGTTATTGGCGGAGGGGTCAACGGCAATGCCTCCACCGGTCGCGGTAGCGTTCGCGGGGTATCCCCCACCGAAGTAAGTGGAGTAGAGCATGCTCGCCGCACCCGATCCGGCCGTGTTGGTTTTGCTGGCGAAGAATTGGGGCGGGCCGGTAGTCACGGGGCAAGGATTCCCTCCAGCCTGAGCCGGCTCAAACGGACAGATTTGAAATGCGTTCGGGGTCGATGGAAAACCAGTGATCACATCAGTTGAGGTCGTCGTGCCGGTGACGTACGCGTTAAAAGAACTATCCACCGCGAGGCCGGTGACAATGTCATTCTCGGTCAGGTTCCCGTTGCTCGCGTTGCCCGCGAGGTAAGTCGAATACGTGAGCGTGAAGGTGTTCGGTGAACCCGGAGCGACGTTGATCGTACTGAGGAACCCGTGAGTCTGATTCGGGCCAAAGGTTGCGGTCGGCTGGAAAGCATTGGTGGAAGTGGTTGGAAAATCGGCCGACGTGGTTGTTCCCGCGACATACATGTTGATGTTGGGGAAGCTGGTGCCGGAGCCGGGATCGACGGCAAGGCCAGCCAGGCTGTCAGTTCCCGAGCCGCCCAGGTAGGTCGCAAAAAGCAGCTGTGACAAACCGCTAGCCGAGGTATTGATCGTGGCAATGAAGATGTTTTGTGGGCCGGCAAGCGAGCTTTGGAGAGCGCCGGCCGTCACGGGAAACGCCGCCGATTGGGTTGAGCCAGCGATGTAAATATTGTCGGAGGCATCGACGGCGACTTGTGGACAACCTTGGTCCGGCGTGGCTCCCGCTGTTGGACATACTTCGCCGCCTCCGCCGAGAAAAGTGGAATAGCTTAAGATCGGGTCAATTACCAGTTCTCGAGAGCGATCGTAGGGGCCGACGGTGAATCCAATTTTGTTGCCTGCAAGCTGACGGAAACCTCCGGCAATTGTCTTCTCGTTCTTCCCGGTATTCGCCCCTTCCTTGTTCGCAGGCTCGACGTCTGCGCCGGGCTGGTAGATGTGGGGGGCGCGAAAGCGAACGTTTCCACCAGCGGTTGCGAGCACGAGGTCGCCTGAATCGAGGTGGGCGGAAGCTCCCTTGAAGCTCAGCGCGATCTGGTTGGGATCGGCGCCCGGGGCGACGCGGAAGTCGTATTCGAGCTGGCGTTGATTGCCGTAGTAGACAAGGTCGATACCCGGATAGACGCTCTGGTATTCGACTCCGCCAAACTGCGGAATGCCGCGACGCCACTTGGAGCGGTCATTGCCGATGAAATAATTGCTCTTGCCGGGTAGCGGCTGGGTACCGTGAACGCTCGCCGCGGAGTCGGTTCCGTCGAGCCGCATGCGGACCACGCTGGCAACCGATGGACTTCCCTTGGTGGCGGCACGCTGAAGAGAGAGCACCGCCTCGTCGCCAGTGAGGAAAAGACCATAGCCTGCTCCGCGCGCCAGGAACTTGACTCGGCGATCGGTTTGGCCCTGATTGGGCTCGAAGAACAGGGGCAACGACAGTGAGGTCGAAGAAGGCGCAGGATGTGCGCTGGTGTGCGGGCCGCTGGCCTGGGCGAGACCGTTTGATCCTGCGCCCGCGAAACGGAGTGCGGTCCCGGCCACAGCCAGCACGACTATCGCCAGCAATGCTACCTTCATTCCCCAATTTCCATTCGAGTCCGCGTCCCAACCTGTCTCCGATTTGTTCACCGAACCTCCTACCGACGCATAGTAATTCCGATTCACGAAGCTCCTCCGATTTCCCAATCTCGTGGCCAAATCTCGTGAAAGAGAAGAAGAAAGGCACACCAGCGCCGCTGGGAGTCGACGCCCCTGGGAAGCGGATGCGTACCTGTCACCAAGACCTGGGATTAAAGCAAGTAAATACTTTTACATCCAAGAGATATGCTGTCAAGCCGGACGAACCGAATGCGCCGCATTAATGAGAAGCGTTGAAGGGCGGGAATGGTTGCTAGGAGTTCAGGCTTTCGGCTCTATGCCAGGGGTTGTCGGCTAGACCGCAGCCGTTTGATGAAAGCGCCGCACGTGAATCCGATTCTCGCGCTTGCGGGTTGCGGCAATGTCGTAGGAAGCCTGCATTCGCATGAGCGTGTCCATCTTTACTCCGAAGGCTTTTTCAATGCGCAGCGCCATCTCGCCGGAAAGGTCCGCCTTCCCGTTCAGCAGGCTGGAAAGCGCCGGCCGGGAGACCCGGAGTGCGGCGGCCGCCGCGGTAACCGACAGACCTGCGGGTTGAATGATCTCCGTTCGAATAAAATCTCCGGGATGGGGCGGGTTCTTCATGGGCATAGCATTTACTCCTTTTTTTGCCAGCGACAGTTCCTAATGGTAATCCTCCAGGTTCACGTCGCAGATTTCGTTCTCTGCGGTGTCGATGCGAAACGTCAGCCGCCGGTTGCCGGTGACGCAAAGGCTCCAAATCCCTTTACGGTCGCTACTGAGCGTGTGCGCCTTCCACGACGGCAGCAAGCGCAATTCCTCCGCGTCTTCCATGTTGTCGAGAAATGCCAGCATTTTGCGGAGCTTGTCTGCCGTATCCGGTGGAACACGCCTAGCGATGTCCTCCACATAGAGCTCTTTCAGCCCCTTGTGAGCAAAGTTCCGGATCCGCACTCTGAGAGTGTAGCCTGTAGCTTAACACTTGTCAAGAAGTGGCTGCGGTAAGGAGGTGTTTGGGCGAAGATGCCCGGGGCTGTATTTCTACTTCTTCAACTCCTCAATCTCGCGCTTCAGCCGCGAGTAGCGCCGGACGATCGTTCCGATATAAGTGATGTGGATGATCCACGTCACCGCGTAGGCAGCGAACAGGTAGGGGTTCATCGGGCGCGCCTCGAAGCGTTGATCGTTGTTTTTGGCCTGTTCATTGGTTCAGCCATTCAACGAACGAAGTGCGTGGGCCTGATCGACTTCGCGCTGTAGTTTCTCGAGGCGAAAGCGCGACCAGCACACTAAAAATGCGAAGCAGGAAAAAGCCAGCCAATTCAGGAGCAGCACATGCAGCATGCGTGGATCGATCGATCCGCCACCCCCCATCACCGGCTGCGGATGCTGCGTGCGGAAGAACCAGATCGAAAAATAAACGAATGGCACGCAGAGCGCGCCCAGCACAGACAAGGCAGCCGCCAGCAGAGGCGTTTGTCCGCTGGACGAAAACCGCCGCAGGAAAAGATAGCTCACGTAGATCAGCCACAGCACCAAAGTTGAGGTCAGGCGCATGTCCCAGGTCCACCAGATGCCCCAGACGGGACGCGCCCAGATCGGGCCTGTCACGAGGTTGACGGTCAGGAAGACGACGCCCACCTCCGCACACACCAGCGCCACGATATCGGCGGTGGGACAGCGCTTGATCAGGTAATAGATCGACGCCCCGAAATTAATGAATAACAGGATGAATGCGGTCCACGCCGACGGCACGTGATAGTAGAAGATCCGCTGCACGCTACCCATGGTCTGCTCGGTGGGCGCGCCGATCAGAGCCATATAGAGCGCATAGATCAGCAGGATCGCTGTCAGAACGCCGAGGATGGGGAAGGCACGTTTCATGAATTAAGTTTCGAGTTTCGAGCCGCGAGTTTCGAGTAAGTGCTCGCCACTCGCAACTCGCTGCTTCACTCCGCATTCAGCACGGTCTCAAACAAAAGCAAACAAGTCGTAGTAAACACCAGGTCGTAGGTTATCAGAAACACGATCCAGAAACGCGCGCCCTCGCCGCTCAGGATTGCGGTGGTTGCCTGCACCATGGCGAGCAGCGCCGGAATCGTGATCGGGAAAAGCAGCAGGGGCAGCATGATCTCGCGGCTGCGGGTGCGGATCGACATCGCTGCAAAAAATGTTCCATTGACCACCAGGGCCCAGGTGCCGAACGCCGCCACCAGCAGCAAGGGCCAAGCGGGACCGAGCGCTCGCAGCCGGTAAAACATGATGAATAGCGGGGTCATCAGCGCTTCCAGCACGGCGACAAAAATAAAGTTGCCGAGCACCTTGGCCATGAACAGGGAATTGGGCGGCGCGGGGGAGACGCGATAAGCGTCGAGTACCTGGTTGCGCAATTCGCGCGCCCAGGTCTGGTTCAGAGCGACTACGGCGGCAAACAGAAAAGCCACCCAGACCAGTCCGCCTGCGATCTGTCGCGATTCCTCGGCGGTCGGATCGAACGAAAAACTGAAGACAACCACCACCAACAACGAAAAAAACAGCATGGAGTTGATGGCGTCCTTCGAGCGCCACTCCAGGCGGAGGTCTTTGCTGAGCGTGGCGCGCGTGATGCCGCGCGTACCTCCGGCCGTCGCATCTTTCTCGGCTTCCAAAGCTGCACTCATACCACGGGCTCCGGCGGGATCAATTTTCGTGTCCGGGCAATGATTTTGCCCGCTTCCATCCAGATGAACTCATCGGCCGCGCCTTCGAGCAACGAAGCCTGGTGCGTCACCACGAAGATCGTTTTGCCCTGATCGCGCAAGCCCGTCAGCAAATGGACCATGTCTCGCGCAGAACGAGGATCGACGTTCGAGAAGGGCTCGTCTAGCAACAGGATTATTGGATCGTTGAGGAGCGCGCGGGCGAGCGACATGCGTTGCCGCATCCCTTGTGAGTATTGCCCCACCGGTCGCGCCAGCGCTGGGTCAAGGCCAACCGCGCGAATCACCTCGGCGCACCGCTCGGCATCTTCGATTCCGTAAAGTTGCGCGAAGTAGGCAAGGTTCTCGGCTCCGCTCATCTCATCGTAGAGCAGCGAAGGATGCGCCATGTAACCAACCTGCCGGCAGATGTCGTGAAATTTGTTCGCGCCGAGGATATTGACCTGGCCGCTCGAGGGCTGGTTCAGTCCAGCCAGCGTCCGCAGCAGCGTGGTCTTGCCGGCGCCATTATCGCCAAGGATGGCGTATAGTTTGCCTCCGGCAAAATCCGCGGTAACTCCGCGCAAAGCGGCGAAGCGGCCAAACTGCTTGATCAGATTGGAGACGGTGATGACGGCAGCGTTGTCAGTCAATCGCGTCGATTCTAATTCCCCATGCCGCTGGATGCCGCGCCCTGATTTTGCGACATGCTCTTGGCCGGTTCGGCGGCGGGAGTGGCTCCCGGTTTCGTCGCATACTTCGAGGCGCACTTGGCCTGCAGTTGCTTGGCGTGGAAGACGCCATCGTGCCCGAAGCTGCCATCGGCCAGGGCTTGCGAATCATCTTTGAAAGTGTCCGGCGGTGCTTCGGTGCCAGTGTAGGAAACGGGGAGCGTGAGATCGTTCTCCTTCAACATGAAGTCAACCCGCGTTCCGGTGCGCTTGATGGACCCAGGCACTACGTTTCCAGCCACCCGCAGCCGTTTGGAATACGCCTCGTTGCCCATCCTGTTCAATTCCTTGATGGTGACGTAATAGCTCTTGCTATCCTGCACGCCGGTATAGGCGAGGTAGGCAAGGGAGCACAAGATTAAGACGGTGACGCTTCCAAATTTAAGATACTTGCTGGTCTCGCTGGACATGAGAATGCTCACCCCTACTTGCAAACTCTACGCGCTGCCCCAATCGGGGTCAAGACGGCGAAAGGACGCTGGCTTGCCCACCCATGTGGCGGGGTGCCAGCAGTGGACAGCGACCGGGCAATTCTTCGACGTATTATGTGGTGTAGACTGCCGACGCACAGGATATTCCAATACAAGTCCTGGCTCAGACTAAGGAGAGCAAAACCATGAACAGAAAAATGTGGGAGGTTTCCGCAGCGATGCTGGGCATGCTCGCGATGGCTACCATGTGGGCCGCGCCGGCAAACGCACAAATGTCAGACAGCAAAGAGAAACCTCCAATGTACTCGTACGTCGCGAATTGGAGCATTCCCCGCGCCCAGTGGAGTGAGATGGGAAAGGCGGGTGCGGCCAATCAGTCGATTCTGGAAAAGGCCATCGCCGACGGAAGCATCGTGGCCTACGGCAACGATGAGGAATTGATTCACCAGCCCGACGGCGCTACTCATGATAGCTGGTGGTCGGCTCTGTCGATGGCCGGGGTCCTCAACATTCTCGACCAGTTCTACAAGGCCGGCAATGCCACCTCGCCCGTCTTGGCCAGCGCCACAAAACACTGGGACAACCTTTACGTCAGCCGACATTACAACTGGCACTCCGGATCGTGGAAGGGCGCGTATACGCACGCGTCGACCTATAAATTAAAGGCGGACGCACCGGATGACGCGGTGAACATGCTGAGCCGGAACCTGTTCGTACCGTTTTTTGAAAAGCTGCTCGCTGACGGAGCGATTAACGAGTATGAAATCGACACGCAGGCGATCCACACCGAGGCGCCCGGCACCTTCTATGTTTTCTACATCACGCCCAACGCCGAAGGTCTGGACAAAGTCAACGCAGCGCTGCGGGAAATCATGAAGGCGAGCCCACTTGGGGGCGCAGCGATTGGGTCGATGGTGGACTTCACCGCGCATCGCGACGATCTTTCTCGCACGAGTGCGACCTATAAGTAATTCCAATTTGCTCCCGTTCCGTGGGTGGCGCGAACTCGCGTTGCTCACGGATCGGCCAGAGACTTTCCCGTGAAAGTCTCGCGCGCTTTACCCTTGCTCGCGTTCGTAGGGTTTCTGCATGTAGCGGCGCGCTTCGTCGAGGGCGCCCTGAGTATTGTCGTTGGTCTGAATGGCCTGCCGGTATTCATTCACGGCGCGCTCTCGTTGTCCAGTTACGTCGAAGATTTTCCCGAGCTGCAGGTGGCTCCAAACTTCGGTCCAGCGGGGCTCGCCATCGCCATTCAGCGATTCCCGATACGCATTCGCGGAGGATTGATAATTCTTCTGCAGGAAGAAGACCTCGGCGATCCGGTAGTGCGCAAGGGAACTGTTCTTGTTCACTTCGAGCGCCTTATTGAACTCGCTGAGAGCGCCTGCCAGATCTCCTTGTTGCGTCAGTCCTTGTCCGCGCAATATGGAGGCGCGCAGTTTGATGTCCTTGGAGTTGGTCAACACATGGTTTCCCGGATCCAGCGAGATCCGCCGCGGTCTTCCAAATGTTTCCACCGAGAAGGGCGAATCGGTGCCTACGACCTCAATGCGCTTTTCTTCCGTTTTGCCATCCGTGTCGATCCGCAACCTCACTGGCATGCGGAACAGATCGAGGTCTTGCTGGATCGCGCCCACCACCCGGAATCCCTTGTTATTGCCGAGGCGATAAACCGTGTACTTGATTTTGAATTCGGGGGCGCCGGTCGAATCCATCCACTGCGAGAAGAACCAGGTAAGTTTTTGTCCGTAGACTTGTTCGACTAGCTTGCGGAAATCATCTGTGGTTGCGGGCTTGCCGGCGTACTTGGTGGCGAATTCCCGCATCACGTTCAGATACTTGTTCTCGCCCAGTACCCAGCGCAACATATGCAGGATCATGGCGCCCTTGTCGGTCACCAGCGACTGAAACTCGGGAGAAAAATAGTCCAGCTTGTCGGCGCTTGAAAGCGGAACGGAGTCGTAGGCGAGCGCGCCCACCGACATGTCCTTGACCATCTCTTCGAGCCCCGCTTCGCCGGCCGCGCTCTCCACGTAGCGGGCTTCCGAGTAGCGGGCGAAGCCGTCGCTGATCCACCAATCGTCTTTCGACGCCGGACTCACCGAAACGCCCCACCACTGGTGGGCGATGGTATTAGCCAGCAATCGGTAGTTGACCTTCTCGGTAATCCCGCGGCTGGCCACCGCTGCAATCTCCGGCGCGTAGGCTGAGGGCACCGTGTCGTCAGGAATCTCCACCACCTGCAGCCTCGTCGAAGGTGCGTTCCCATATTGCGTAACGAAGTAAGTGAACGCTTTCACCGCCGTCGAGGCGTATTCCGCGCCGAGGTCCTGGTGCGACGGCTTGAAGAACACGTGCAGGTCCATCCCGGCTTCGTCGCTTTTGAACTCCTGAAATGCGCCGGCGATGATCGTGCCCGGGAAGCTAGGCTTGTTCCATCTGAAGGCGAAGGTCCGGGAGTTGGCGATGACTGCTTTTCCCCCGGCTGGAGGGGTCGGCATCGTTTCCTTGCCGCTTCCGATCACCACCATGTGGGCCGGGACGGTCACGCTGATGGTCGAAGTAAAGCGGTTGACGCCGTACCCCGCCACTGGGAACCAGAGTCCCGAGTAGAAAAGATAGCTCGTATCAGGTCCAACATAGGCAAGCTTCAATCCCTGAACCGGGCTGTCATCGGCGTTTTCGAGAGTTCCCTCGTAGTCAAAGGTAAAGGTAGTGCTCGCATTCTTCGCCAAATCGGAGTTGAGACTGAACCGTATGCTTGATTCCTGGGTGTTACGTTCCGGCGTCAGCGGCTTGTTATTGGCATCCACCAACTTGGTGATGCGCAAAGCATTATTCAGCTGAAACGTCACCACATTGAGGTCTTCGAGCGCCGTAACCTTGACTGCGGCGTGCGCGCCGAGCTTATGGGTTTCGGGCAGGAGCTCGACCGATATCTGGTAATCATCGACGCGCATCCGCGGTTTCTCGGCCGCCCGGGCCCGTCCGGCAGCCACAACCGAAATCAAAACAAGAAGATAGACACAACGCGTCCGACGCAACGGCCGGAACTGGAAGAGCTTCAATTCAGTCTCCTGGGGATCACCGCAATCAGTATGATGTAGATTTTCCCGCAAACGATGCTGGGAGGACAAGGGTCAGCGAAATTTGTTTGCCGCCTTCGCGCGGCGTCGCCGGGCAGGCTCTCTTTGCTATTTCTACCTCCGGGTTGCAGCACGAACGGAAAAAGCTAGGGTCCGAAGAGTCAAAGTCCTGCACATACTTACGTGGCGATCCTTCCCGCTTCGGGAACGCAGGCCCTACCTCGCTCAAAACAACCTTCCCGAAATCGAACTTGAGGTGGCGCAGAGTTTGCACTTAACTCTGACAACATCCCGAATCGCCCGCCCATCAAGGAGTTTGCCCCCATCTCCTGGCAGCCGGCCTTTGCGATGCCTAAAGGAGATTTAACTTGTTAATCACGCGCCCGCTCGTTTACACGCTTCTGCTTTTTCTGGTCATCGTTCCGTCCACCGCTTTGGCCGAAAACAACACGCCCGGCGAAATTCGCGAAGTCAACGTTGAGATGAACCCTTCGTCGGCTAATTATGCAATGATCGCAGTTCCCCAGTACGTGCCTCCGGATGCTCCCGCTCCCAAGAAAGTCATCGACAAGAAATTCATCGCTGTGATGGCGACCCTGGGTGGCGCTGAGAGCCTGCGCTTTACGACCCACAAGCTGGTCCTCGACCATGAGTACGCCGCCGGTGCACCCTGGGTTACCAGCGTCCCTTCCAGCCCGCACCTGGTTCTTAAGTACGGGGGGATCTATGCGGCCGAGTTGGGTCTGGCCTATCAACTTAAGAAGCCGCACGCATGGATTCCCGGCGATCGGATCATCCGAAAATTCTGGTGGGCTTTTCCCGCAACCATGGTGCCGATCCATCTCAAGAACGGCTTTCGCAGCATCGGGACTCAGCCTCCATCGGGATGCCCTGTGGCCGAGTGCGAGCAGCAATAGACTAGTGATTCACCACAGAGACACAGAGAAACCCAACTACCGGGTGAAAACCATGTGCTTTTGGCTTTAGCGCGCTGCGGAAAAAATCGATTTTGGATTCTGCTTTGAAAGGGTGCGGCTTCTAGCCGCACCATAAGTGTTTCAAAATTAGGGCTTCTAGCCTCTGAGTGAAATCTGGCTACGCAAATGACTTTTCCCGCAGCCTGTTCGGCTTCGCACTTTTCTCCTAACTCAGAAGGGAAATTTTTGGGGGGAGATCTTCGGCTACGGGTTGTGCCCCAATTTCATTCTCCACGGAATCACTGACTCAAGGGTTCTCCGGCGGCGCCGTCTACTCTCATGTCTGGAGATGCCGCACTAATTTCAGGATGACCTCGGCCGCCCTTTCGGCGGGGGGCCCATTGCCGCTGCCTTGCTTCAGTTTTTCTTTCACTCGCGTCAATTGCCGGATCATCCGCGTGCGCGGCTCGCCGTCCGGGATGATCTTCCCCAGCTCAGCGACGATATTGGCGGCCGTGAACTTGCTCTGGACCAGTTCCGGAACAATCTCCTGCTCCGCGATCAGGTTGACCATCGCAAAATGTGGAACCTTTACGCGCGGCTTACCCAACGCATAGGTCAACGGCGAAACCCGGTACACCATGACGAAGGGGGTGCCCATGATGGCAGCCTCCACCGTCGCTGTCCCGCTCGCCACCACCCCCGCGCGAGAATGATAGAGAGCAGGCAGAGCTTCGGGAACCAGCCGAATACCATGATCCTTTTGTAAAGGCGCATCTCGCCGAGTCTCGATCAATCCCTGCACAAATCGAGTCTCCAACGTGCGCGCGATAGGCAGGAGGAACTCGTAGCCGGCACCCAGGCGGTCCACCGCTCCCAGAATTTCCGGCATGTTCATTCGAACTTCTTTTCGGCGGCTGCCGGGCATCAACGTGATCCACGGCTTGCCCAGATCGAGCCTGTGTTCGGCTGCGTATTCTTCGCGGGTGATTGCTGGCGCCGGCAGATCGGCCAGCGGATGGCCGACGAAAGTCGCGTCTACGCCCCGATCGCGGTAAAACTTCTCTTCGAATGGAAAGATGACCAGAGCTTTATTAACGTATTTTCGCAGCAGCTTCACGCGTCCCTGCCGCCACGCCCAGAATTGCGGACAGACGTAGTACACAACCGGAATGCCGCGTTTGCGCATCTGGCGGGCCACCCGCCAGTTGAAGGCAGGGGAGTCAATGACGACCGCCAGGTCGGGCCGCCGCTCATCGGCCACCCGAATCAGATTCCTATAAAGACCGAGAATCTTCGGAAGATGACCGAAAATCTCAGTGATCCCGACGACGGCGAGATCTTTGGCGTCGACGACTATGTCGCAGCCCACTGCCCGCATACGCTCGCCCCCGGCGCCGAAGAAAGTGATTAGCGGATCACACCGCCGGAGCGCTCCCATGAGCTGCGCGCCATACATTTCTCCGGAGGCTTCCCCGGCGGAGATGAGGATCTGCACTCTGCAATTGTAAGGGAAGTCCGTGAGCTGCTTCTCTGAACGATGCTCATTGGTGAATCGTGGCAAGACACTGGAAGACGCGGGGCATACGTCCCAACTCGAGCATGCTTTCGCCCGATTTCAAAGAAGACCGACGAGACAGAAGTCCCGCCGATCAATCCATTCAATTATTTGCCATTCAGTTATTTGCCGGTTCCACTCAGAGTCACGGTCTGCGGACTGTTGGTAGCGTTATCGGTGAAGATGAGATACCCGTTGCGCACCCCAACTTGACTGGGCACGAAGGTCACGTAAACTGTGCAAGTTGCTCCCGCCGCCAAGGTCGTGAGGCAGTCCGTCTTGTGGCCACCCTCGCTCACAAAATCCCCCGCGGTAGTGATTTTGGAGATGTTGAGAACGGACTTTCCAGTGTTCTGGAGAGTGACGACCTTGGCCGCGCCGGTCGCGCCAATCGCAACCTTCGCCCATGCCAGCGAAGTCGGACTCACACTTGCCGTGGTGCCGCTCGCCGCAACTGTAAGGCTTAGCGAGGTGGTCTGCGTGAGGGTCCCCGAAACGCCGGTAATGGTAATCACAGATGTGCCGGGCGAAGCATTCGCGGCTACGGTCAGGGTCAGCCCGCTCGCTGAGGTTGTCGGATTGGGATTGAACCCCGCCGTAACTCCGCTCGGCATGCCTGTGGCGCTCATGCTGACACTGCCATTAAAGCCATTCGCGGGGACCACCGTAATAACGCTGCCTCCCTGATTGCCCGGAGCAATCGTAAGCGTGGTCGGGTTGGCAGTAAGGCTGAAGGTCGGACTGGCGGTGACAGTGAGACTCAGTGTTGTGGTCTGCGTAATGCTGCCTGACACGCCGGTGATGGTAATCGTAGATGTGCCGAGAGTCGCGGTGGCGGCCGCCGTGAGGGTCAGCGTGCTCGTCGATGCCGTCGGATTGGGACTGAACCCGGCCGTGACTCCGTTCGGCAAACCAGAGGCGCTCAACATGGGACTCCCCGTGAACCCGTTGACGGGAACCACCGTGATAGTGCTCGTGACCTGATTGCCTTGCACGACCGACACTGTATTCGGGTTTGCGGTAAGGCTGAACGTCGGACCCGTCACGGTGAGACTCAGCGTTGTAGTCTGCGTGATGCTGCCCGAGACGCCGCTGATGGTAATCGTAGATGTTCCGAGAGTCGCGTTGGCAGCCACGGTTAGGGTCAGCGTGCTGGTCGACGATGTCGGATTCGGACTGAACCCGGCGGTGACTCCGGTCGGCAAACCGGAGGCGCTCAAAGTAGGACTCCCCGTGAACCCGTTGACGGGAACGACCGTGATGGTGCTCGTGCCCTGATTGCCTTGAAAAACCGTCAACGTGTTCGGGCTTGCGGTGAGGCTAAAGTTCGGACCGGCAGTGACGGTGAGACTCAGCGTTGTGGTTTGCGTAATGCTGCCCGATACGCCGGTGATGGTGACCGTCGAGGTGCCAAGGGCCGCAGTGCCGGACGCTGTCAAAGTCAGCGTGCTCGTGGACGACGTTGGATTGGGGCTGAACCCGGCCGTAACACCGCTCGGCAAACCGGAGGCGCTCAACGTGGGGCTGCCCGTAAACCCATTCACAGGAACTACGGTGACCGTGCTCGTTCCCTGACTGCCTTGCTGAACCGAAACTGTGTTCGGATTTGCAGTAAGGGAAAATGTCGGACCATTGACGGTGAGACTCAGAGTCGTGGTCTGCGTGATGCTGCCGGATACGCCGGTGATGGTAATCGTTGATGTGCCCGAGATCGCAGTGGCGCCGGCCGTGAGGGTCAGCGTGCTCGTTGAGGCTGTCGAAGCGGGCTTAAACTTCGCCGTTACGCCAGTTGGCAGGCCTGAGGCGTTCAAGGCGACGCTGCTGGTAAACCCGTTTACCGGAACCACTGTGATGGTGCTCGTTCCGGGAGTGCCCTCCGCGATCGTGACGGTGTTGGGACTTGCGTTGAGGCTGAAAGACGGGCCCGCTGTGCAGTTGCTGAAGATAAACGACGAAATGTTCGTGGCCCAGTCGAAAGTTCCATTCATCGGCTGATACTGGTCGACGTACCAGAAGGTGCAATCGTCGGCGGGATCCACTTGCAGCGCCGTGTAGTCGCCCCAGCGGTAGGCATCGGTACCCAGTTGCGATCCAACGCCCTGAAGAATGGAATTTTCCGATTCCATTGTGCCCAAAGCATCGGTGGGCACCCGGCCAGTAAACCAGATGGATGGATTGATGCTGCTGCTCGACGCGCTGTATCCCATTCCAATATCGCCCATCTGATCCTCCGCCACACTCGCCATCCAGCGATAAGTGCTGTCAGGGGCGAAAGTTCCCTGCTGGTTCAGGGTTACATTGCCAGCCGGGTCATAAAGTTCGTACCAGCGAATCCCCACCTGGCTCCCGTTGGCGACAGAGTGGTTCACTACCGCGCGATCGTGGTCGGCGAAATGCCGGATCGCAAAGCGATACATCAAGCGGTCGCCCAGCGAATCCAGGGTCTGTGTGACCCCTGCCTGTGGAATACATTGGCCGCCATTGGTACAGGGCAACGTGTCGTTGGCGACGCTGATGACAGTTGGCGAAGCAAGAGTGGCCGTTCCCGCCGCAAAGTTCAGCGCGAGCGTGCGTAAGTACAACTCACCCGGATTGTTGTTCTGCCAGTTGATGAAAAGTCCGGGAGTGCCATCGACTGGAGTTGTCGGGCCATCCATATCGGAGGGCAGATAACCGAACTCGGTGCTGGGAGTCATCTGGCAGAGCAGCGCTGCCGTCGGATCCCCGACCAGCATCTTTGTCCGGTCAAATCCGCAGATGTCGGCGCCAATCAGAGTTTGAAGATTCTTGTAGATGTTATAGGTCGCCAGGTATGCGCTGTTGCTGGCCGTAGCCCACGTGCTCAGTTTCGGGTAGTCGTTCAGATTCGTGCCGAAAGCGTAGCTGTAAAGATAGTACGCGCCTGCCGGATTGTTGGTCTGCGAAACGGCCATGCATGCGGCTGCATTGTTGCCGATCGCGTTGGCGCCGATCATGCTTATCACCCAGCGGTCGGCTGGCCGGTCGTATAGCACGATCGGATCACCGAACGAACTCACACAATTGCCGTCGGTAAGGGGAGAGAAAAAGCTGACGAGGTCGGTTGGACCCGCCACGATTGCGCCACTTTTGTTGTAGACCGCGAATGAGACGTTGACCGCTTCCACGATGTACTTGGTGCTAACGGCCAGGTTAGAATCCGAGGGCACATATCCCGGTGATGGGATACCAGCGAAACCGGCTCCCGCCGTGGCTGCGACCAGCGGCCCAGCTTCTTTCTGTAGAACCGCGTCTTCTTGTTGCCAGGGTTCCAAATGCGCCTTCTTGCGAAGTGGGCCCGCACCCGGCTCATGAATATGATCTCTTTCCGCAACCGCCTCGCCGATCGGCAGGTCGGAGACGTGCTGTGAAATGGCGAAACCTGATGGGTAAGTCAGCACCGTGTTCTTCTTGCCAGTTTCCGCAAATGCCAGCGTCGCAAAGGCTAAACCGCAAAGCATGAGAGTTCGAATGAGTACTCTTGCACACACCATGGATCTCCTCGCGTTGCTTGTCACACCGCGGCCGAATCGTCGAGTGGGGTTCGACGCAAAAAGGGGAGATACGAGCGACTAACTTTATACCTCGAATTGAGGAAAAAAGCACGAGAAACCGTAGTTTGCATAGCCTTTCAACAAAGATGAACTTATCTTCACATCGACGTCGAATAGAGGCGATGGCTATCCGCCGCCTGGACAGGGTAAGGTTCCCACCGGAGCAGGCACAAGCAGCCGGCAAGCCTAGTCGTCGGCGCTGACAGTGGATTGCGGAGCCTGAGTGTTACCGACCGGAAATTCCTGATCCTTGTATTGCAACTGATAAAGCTTGTAATAGATTCCACGCTGCGCCAGTAACTGCTGGTGCGATCCCATTTCACGCACGCGGCCTTTGTGCATGACGATGATCTTGTCGGCGCGCTGAATCGTCGACAGGCGATGCGCAATGATCAGCGACGTCCGGCCCTCCACCATGCGCCGGAGCGCCTCGCGAACCCGGAACTCGGTCTCGGTATCGACGCTTGAGGTCGCTTCATCCAGGATGAGAATCTTCGGATCGTGCGCCAGCGCCCGCGCAAATGAAATGAGTTGCTTCTGCCCGGTCGAAAGGGTCGAGCCGCGTTCGCGTACCTCCTCCTGGAATCCTCCCGGCAAGGTGCGAATGAAGTCCGCCAGGTTCACGTCTTCCGCCGCCTGCTCCACGTCTGCGTCTTCAATGCGTGCCGTCCCGAGCCTGATGTTGCCCGCCACCGTCCCAGTAAACAGAAAAGGATCCTGCAGCACGACCCCGAAGCGGCCCCGCAGATCGTCGAGATTCATCTCCTTTATATCCACGCCGTCGATGCGGATCGCTCCCCGTTGCACATCATAGAAGCGCATTAGCAGCGAGATCAGCGTCGTTTTGCCCGCGCCCGTGTGGCCAACTACGGCGATAGTCTCGCCTGGTTCGAGTGTGAAAGTGACGTCGCGGAGCACCCAATCGGGCTCTTTTGCCGCTGCGGGGGTTGGTCCATGTGCAGTTCCTAACTCACTTGCAGCGCCTGAAATGTTGTACGCGAACCACACATGATCGAACTCAATGCGGCCCGGGCCAATCGCCTTTTTTGTCACGACCGGAGAACTGACCTCAATCCTGGTATCCAGGAGTTTGAAGACGCGTTCCCCCGCTGCCATCGCTGACTGAAGAATGTTGTATTTCTCGCTCAGGTCCTGAATCGGACGAAAGAAGCGCTGGGCGTATTGCATGAACGCGACCAGCACGCCGAGCGACATTACATTCTGCACCACGTGGACAGTGATCAGACTCTTCCGGGAAAAGCCGATGCCCAGGCCCGATACCGAAGCGTGATGGAGTATCCCGCTTCCTCCAAACCAGATGATGCTGGCCACCGCGATCGAAGAGAGAATTTCTACCACCGGGTAATAGATGGCATAGGCCAGGATGGCATCTTTGTACGCTTCCATGTGCGAGGCGTTGATGTCGGAAAACTGGTTGTGGGCGCGCTTTTCGCGGTTGAACAGTTGCAGCACCAGCATGCCGGAAACCGCTTCCTGCAGGAAGGAATTGATGCGCGCGATCGCAACCCGGATGCGGCGATAGGAATCGCGCACCTTGTCGCGGAAGATCTTGGTCGCGTAGACGATAACAGGAAGCACGGTAAAGGTCAGGAGCGCAAGCTTCCAGTTCATGTCCAGCATGATGGCAAGGATGAACGTGAGCACGAACACATCTTCAAAAATTGAGACCACGCCCGCCGTGAACATTTCGTTCAGTGCGTCCACGTCGGTGGTCACGCGCGTCACCAGTCGTCCGACGGGATTCTTGTCGAAAAACGCTACGTGCATATGCTGCAAGTGGCGGAAGATCTGGCTGCGCAGGTCGAACATCACCTTCTGTCCGGTCCACTGCATCAGGTAGGTCTGCAGGAATTCCAGCGCGAAAGTGAAAAGCAACAGCCCAATATAGAGGCCGCCGATCTGCCCGATGCCCTTAAGAGGCGCGTCACTCAGGCGGTCGGCGAGCCAGGAATGCGAATTCGGGGACTTCGCCAGATACTTATCAATGGCAATCTTGGTAAGGAATGGCCCCAGCACGTCGGCCATCGACTTCAAAATGATGGCCGCCAGCGCCACCCCCACGTGCCACTTGTAGGGACGCAGATAGCCCAGCAACCGCCGCATCAGCCGGCCGTCATACGCCTTTCCTACTATTTCGTCTTCCTGGTTAGAAGCCATTCCCTGTTGGAGACCCGCGCCGAAAACTCAAGATTACCCTAAATAGATGGCGGAACGGACGAGAGGATGGAAAAGGTTGCGGCTGACGGAGATGTCCTGCTTCACCCGCACAAGGGGCTTCGGGTATCGTCGCAGGAAAGTGCCTGATTCTCCACTGTTTACTTCGGCTTCATGGGCTTTTGGAAGGAAAGCAGTCGTTGACGGGTGTGTCCTTCTCTGTTCCACCCTCGATTTTATCTGTGTGATCTTTCATCCAGCGCTTGAGGGGAGAAATGGTCTTTTGATCGCTAACGTGATAATCCATGTTCGACAACCATCCGGGATTGCTGGGGCGGCCAAGCGTATTGAACTCGCTGTTGAACACGAGGTGCTGGATGCCATCCTCACGAGGAATGAACACGGCGGAACCCTCTGTATCATGAGCCCATAGCTCCTTGCCGGTATCGGAGGCGGCATTCTTAAGGTCTGGTAAATCAAGAACACGCTTAAGCTCGGCAAGAGATTCTGCATTAACTTGCCCGCCATAACTTCGATCTGTGTTCGATCCCACGAATCGTTGGAATCTCTTCTCGCGGCGATAAGTGCCATCGGAGAAGACGACTGTACAGGTCCCCTCAAAAACTCCGCGATCAAAGGTCGAAGACAGAAACCGAAACAGATACGTTGTTTGCCAGTGGCCTGTAGCTGCTGGAGCGGTCTCCGCCACTTGTGTAGTGCGCGGTTGAAATTTATTTGCGGGTAAGCAGCGTGTCGCGGCGCCTTCGACCTTGACGGCCGCTGGCCGCTTCTTTTGAATGCTTTGGAACCACTGCAAGAGAGGGTCGATGTCATCCTTGAAGGGCTTCCTGCTGGATGGATTCCTGAAAGAAAGGGTCTGCCATCCGCGTTCGCGCCAAATCGCAACGTCCAAGGTGTCCAACGTATCGGACATAATGTCTCCGCCTATATTTTCCTGAGACACCTTCCTCAATCGCGCGCTTCCCAAGATTTGTTTCAGTTGCTCCGCTTGGTCGCTGCCGGTCTTTCCGATGTACATTTCCGCCTTTGACCGAAACAATTTCTCAAGGCGGTACGTGCCGTCTTCCTGGAAAAGAACGCATGCGGCCTCACCTGGCTGGAGTCGTTCCATACGCAACACAGGTTGTGCTGTGCTGCCCAGGGTCTCATTTGAGCCCGCGACGGTTTGGGCCAGGGCGACGCCACAGGCAGCCAAAAAGAGCGCAATCAACATTCGCCGCATGGCAGCTTATATTAGTGCATCCCCGGGCGGTGTGCAGTGATGTAAACACTTTCCTGTGACTGCCGTCACCGCGCCCTTGGCGACGCTCCCCTACATTCCCGTTATCCGTCGCCAGTGAAGGAGGCCCCATGAGCGCCCAAAATAATCCGCTAAAAGAAAGCCTTGCGCAAAGCAACAACGGCCGAGCCGGCTGGTTCCAGGCATCGTCCGCCGATTGTACGGACGTCCGCCAAGCGAACGGTTCCCCGTGGCGGCTGGTGCTGCTGGGTGCGCCGGGCGTCGGCAAGGGGACGCAAGCCGATCTCCTCAACCAGCGGCTCAGCGCTTGCCATCTTTCCACGGGAGATCTATTCCGCGCGGCCTCGAAGCAGAGAGAATGCGACCAGAGTCCGGCCATCAAGGCTGCCATGGAGCACATGCGCCGCGGCGAACTCGTTCCCGATAGCACGGTCTGGGAGATGGTGCGCGAGCGCGCCGACTGCATTCGCTGTTCCACTGGCTTTGTGCTCGATGGCTTCCCGCGTACGCTTGGCCAGGCCGAATCTCTGAAGCAGCTCATGGAAAGCGAGAAGATTCCGCTCAATGCGGTCGTGAACTACGAGTTGCCGCTGGCGGAGATTGTCGCTCGTTTGAGCGGCCGCGGGACCTGCGAGAAATGCAAGTCCGTCTACCACGTCACCGGCCAGCCGCCTAAAGTCGAGGGCGTCTGCGATCGTTGCGGAGGCCGGCTCTTCCAGCGCGAAGATGACCGCCCCGAATCGATCACGGTCCGGATGGCAGCCTACGAGCGCAGCACCGCCCCCCTGATTGAGTTCTACCAATCCCTGGGCCTGCTCGTGTCGATCACCGCCACCGGATCGCCCGAGGAGATCTGTACGCGCACCGTAGCAGCACTGGAGGCGCGCATGCCGGCTCTCAGTCACTGACCCATCAACCGTGACTCTCCCGCCCTAGGGTTCGGCTTGAGTCTCGTCTTCAAGTCTGCGCTTTCGCTTGCGCACTGTGCGGATGACAATGCCCACCGACAACCGAAGGTTGTCCTGCTTCCTCTTGCCGACGCTCGGAAACGAGGTGGAGGTCTGTAAATAGTCGGCTTTGAAGCGGACTGCAAACCGCTCACTGATCTTGTGGTCCGCCCCACCGCCCGCCACCACCGCCCTGCCGGAGCCGATTTCTACCTCGTCCAGGCCATCGGCAACGGCTTCACCCCGTGTGCCCCCGTGCCCGTACAGAAATTCGCCAAAGGGCGTCCAGCGCTCATATTTGCGGTAGGGGAACTGCCCGCCGAAGAGAATGTTGTACTCCCGGGTCCTTACATTGAAGAGAGGGCCTGTTGGACAGAACGATGCGCTCGGGTCACCGCAACTGGGAAAGGGAGCCTGCACGGTCGTGGGAATCTTCGAAGTGCCATAGTACTCACCGCCCTCCACCACCAGCGCCAGCCAACTCGCTGCGTTCACTGCGAGTGAGGTGTCCCACCCGTTCAGATCCGCCCAATGTCCAGCGTTAAAAGGCCCCGCTTGCGCGTACGAATACCCGCCGAATAATTCGAAGCGGGGGAATTTGGGCACAGGATTTTGCGCCGGGGCCGGACTGGAACTGCTCTCCTGAGGGGTGGGAGCGGACGGCAGAGGCGCAACGGGAGTCGGAGCGGAAGGCGAAGGCGGAGTTGGAGCCGGCGGCGCAGCGGGCGCCGGAGCTTGCGCCCACGACATCACGCACAGCGCAGCACCCAAAATCCAAACTCCCAGGCATTTCCTCACGATTCCTCCTTGAATCAGTACCCAGTTGTGTGTACCGGGTACCCAGTTTCTTGCGCTGCACTAGAGGTGCGATCACCTGCCATCAATTGCTGGTCAAGCAGGAATGCGCGCAGTGTTTGCTGGGTACTGTCTACTGGCTACTGGGCACTGCTTTTCCGAAAACTGTGTTGTAGTGAAGCTGGATATCTCCGCAAGTTCCCTGTTCGGGCGAATAGACCACACAGGTGTCAAAGGGGCGCGAATAGACGTGTAATGATACAGCGCGCCGGTTCGACTCCCGCGGATTCACCACCCTGTGCACAGGCTCCCGCGGATCGACCGCGCACGGATGAGCCGCACTCAGTTCCACCGTGTTAGATGCTGCCAGCCGGCACTTCCCCGCCTTGATATCCTGAAATTCCAGGCGGAAATTCTCAACCAGCAGCGTTCCTATCGGCGCTGCCATCCAGCAATTCTGGTCGCGATGATTGTGCACCGAACTGCACTGCCCAACCTCCCAGCAGATGGCCATCAGCTCATACAATTCTGTTTTATCGATCAGGTTGCGCGTGTAATGCTGGCGGTCCCAGGTCAAATAGGGCGACAGGCTGGCCTCTTCGACCGGCATCTCTGCGAGAAACGCCTGCACCATGTCCGTCCGATCGAACGCGGACGCGGGCAATGCGCGCAGCTTCGCGATCAACTTTTCGACCGGGACCCGCGAAGGCACAGCTATTGTGCTCATAGTCTTCTCAGCAAGTTATTGAGTATACCGTGTGCCGCGCGGACATTCCCTGTCCGGAGCTTTCACCGGCGGATTTTTCACTCCACGAACATACAATCGCCGTAGGAATAAAATCGATAGCCCGCCCCAACCGCGTCCTGGTAAGCCCGCAGAACGAGTTCCCGCCCTCCCAGGGCGCACACCAGCATGAGCAGAGTGGACTGCGGCAGATGGAAGTTCGTCAGCAGCGCATCGACGACGCGCAAGCAGTATCCGGGATAGATAAAGACCTCCGCCTCACCTCGTCCTGGGGCCACGGCAACCGGCTCCTTGCAGGCTGAGTCGGCGAGAGCCGGTTCGATGTCATCCGCATCGACGCGATCGAGTGGGACGTGATCCAGCCCGACGCGATCCAGGCCACTACGCGCTACCCCAGTTCGCCCTGCCGCGTCTTCCAACGTGCGCACCGTGGTGGTGCCGACCGCCACCACTCGCCGGCGATCGTGTTTCGCCTTGTTAATAGCTTGGGCCGCCTCTGCTGAAATCTCGTACGCCTCGCGATGCAGTTTGTGGTCCTCCACTCTTTCCACATGCACGGGCTGAAAAGTACCTAGTCCCACATGCAAAGTGATCTCGACAATCTCGATTCCGCGCCCGCGAATGCGCTCAAGAATTTCGGGGGTGAAGTGCAATCCGGCCGTCGGTGCCGCCACCGATCCCCTCGTCTTTGCATAGACCGTCTGGTAGCGAACGCGATCTGCCCGCTCATCTTTGCGGTCCTGGTCTTCGCGGTCCTGATCGCGGTCAATATAGGGCGGCAAAGGTACGTGCCCAATGCGCTCCACTCGCGCAAAAAAATCTTCCACCGGGGCAAATCGGATCGTTCGTTCGCCAAAGCTGCCGCGGCTGATCACTTCTGCCTCCAGTTCAACCTGGCGGTCGAATCCTCCGCTGCCTGGCTCCAGCCCGCCAAAATAGAGCCTCTCGCCCACGCCAATCTTGCGTCCCGGTCGAACCAGGCATTCCCACTCATTCGGATCGTCGCCGAGTTGGCGTGTCAGCAGAACCTCGACTCGTCCGCGAAGAAAATCGCGCGCTGCCGGATTGTGTGCGCTTAGCGGCTGCGCGCGCTCCCCACTACGGCGGCCATAGAGCCGCGCTGGAAACACGCGGGTATTGTTCAGAACCAACAGATCGTCGGGACGCAACAGATCAGGAAATTCGCGAAATGATCGATCCTGCCATTGACCCGCCGCCCACGGCGAGGGGGCTCGTTCCTTGTGAAGGTGGAGAAGGCGCGACGCTGCGCGATCCGGCAGGGGTTCCTGCGCAATGCTTTCGGGCGGCAGCTTATAGTCGAAGTCGGAAACAAGCATCGGATATGGTTTTAGAAAAATGCGCAAACCTGCGTGCGCTCGCGGGAGGTCGGATGAAAAAAATTCTACTTCTTCAATCTGACTTCTTACTTCTCACTTCTCCTCAAACACGCCAGTTGTCGGAGCGCCAGTTCTGGATGGCCTTCTTGATCTCATTGGACGAAAGCTTCTCGTTCAGGACTCTTTGCACCAGCCCCGCCAGTTCGCCATCGGAGGCAAAACGCAACGCGATGAGCTGGCGCTCGGTCAGTTCCGGAATGTGAGAACGAAGAGGCTCAGGCAGCAAGGTGGCCAGGCGAAGCCGCTCCTCCAGACGAATGACACGATCCTGCACCTTCAACGCATTGAGGCGAATTTTGAAGACCGCCATCAGTGCGGCGAGCGCTAACAGGACCAGAAGGACTCCGTGGATCGGATGATGGTGAAAGTGCAGGATGAGATGCACGATCGCCGCGATCAGAGCGATCACGAACACCGGCAAGATGAAAAAATGAAAAGGCGGGTCCCAGCGTGTGTGATGGGCATAGGACTGAGGTGCGTCGGCCACAAGAACTCCTCAATAAAGTGTGCGAATCTACGTGGAAGTGTAGCAAAGGCACTGAGTATTGTTGTCACGTTTACAATGGGTGCGATACCATGGCGGCACAGGGATTTCCATGTCCAGCGAACGCCGGCACCGTCTAGCCATCGTCGAGTTTGGCAGGTTGTTGCATGCAAACGCATTTGTTGCGGCAACCGACGGAAATCTGTCCGTCCGTCTGCACGACGGAAACGTGCTTGTAACACCCACATGCATTAGCAAGGGCAGAATGCGCGCCTCCGATCTGGTGATTGTGGACAGCACAGGGAAACGTGTTGCAGGCAAGCGCCGGGTCTCGAGCGAGATCGGCATGCATCTGCTCATTTATCGTCTGCGCCCCGATGTCCACGGCATCGTGCACGCCCACCCGCCAACCGCCACTGGTTTCGCCGCCTCTGGACTCGATTTGAACCGCCCCCTGGTGTGCGAGGTGGTCGTCGGTCTGGGCTCGATTCCACTGGCGCGCTATGGAACACCGGGTACACCGGAATTGACCGATGCGCTCGAACCTCTGATACCGCACCATGACGCCATCCTGATGGCAAATCACGGAGTGGTAACCTTTGGCACTTCGCTCGAAAGCGCCTACATGAAGATGGAGACGGTGGAGCACTTCGCCAGGATCGCGCTCGTCACCCACTTGCTTGGCAACGCACAGCCGCTCGGCGAGAAAGAAGTCGAGAAGCTCAACGAAGTACGCCATCGCTACAAGAATTCCTCGGCAGGGCGGCGGCCGGCCGCGGCGGACGATCTCCAATCGGACCGCCTCCACTCGAATGATCTTGAATCCGATGAACAGCCGAAACAAACCGCTTCCAGCCGCCAGTAGCGGGATTTCGGACGTTCCCCCTGTCTCTAATCTCCACCGATCCTGAAGCGAAATCCTGCGCGGAAATTTGCCGTCAACGCAGGATACCCGACGACCTCATTGTAATGCTGGTCCAGTGTGTTTCCGATATTTGCGTAGGCGGTGACACGAGGGTTGATCGCGTACCATCCACCAACATCGACGAGCGCATAACCCGCCGCGTGGTTGATGCCGAAGTTCTCAAAATCAGAATCGGGACGCCGGCCCACGAAGCTTCCACCAAGATTTGCTCCCCATCGCGTTCCCAGATAGCTGAGGAGTGTGGTCGCCGAATGCTTCGGGCGACGCAGCAAGGGATCGCCCGTCTGAAACACCGGCTCGCAAAAATTCGCCGGCGTGCAGAGCGGAGCTTGCACATACCTGGTCGAGAGATTGGTATAGGCCGCGTTGAACAATAGCCGTGTGCGAATTTTTCCCTGCAACTGAACCTCGGCCCCCTCGGCGAGAGATTGCTGCACATTGAAAAACTGGAACAGTGTGCCTGGGGGGTTGCCTTGATAAGTCTGCTGATTGGGCGCAGCCTCAATCTGATCTTGAAAAAGATTATTGAAATAGGTTGCATTCAGCGACCAGCGACCCGCGAGCAGACTTTGTTCT
>JBAQJU010000333.1:0-51591 GCA_049300475.1 Terriglobales bacterium
CTCCTGTCCTTCAAGCTGGAATGATGCCGTCATGGCCGACCATTTCGGTCCTGGGCCCGCGTCACCATAGCGCGAAACCGTGCCCGGCTCTGAATTCTTGAAAATGGAGGTGTAGAAATTCATCGCCTCTTCAGCTCTTCCGTCGAACCACAAAAATGGGGTGATCTTTTGCATGCGATTGCTCCTGACAATTTTGTGAGATCTTGCTACGCTACTTTTTCGTTTCCGCAAGTTTTCCGCCGAACTCGCGCGCGCTCTGAACCGCCGCACTAGGGGCGAAATCTTCCAGCTCAAAAATCTGGCGAAGCTCGATCTCGCCCTCCGCACATTCGCCATGCGGAGCGGGCACTCGATTTGCCCACTCGATTGCCTCCTCCTTTGACTTCACCTTGATAATCCAATAGCCCGCGATCAGTTCCTTGGTTTCTGCAAATGGGCCGTCGATCACGGTGCGCTTTCCTGCCGCGAACTTGACGCGCGCTCCCCTCGCGCTCGGGTGAAGCCCTGCGAGATCCACCAGTGCTCCCGCTCTCATCAGTTCTTCGTTGTACTTTCCCATAGCGGTAAGAAGTTCCTCGCTCGGCATTTTGCCGGCCTCCGAGTCCTTGCTTGCCTTGACGATCATCATGAATCGCATTTCGGTCTCCTTATATATGGTGGCTTGAAGGCATGCTTCAAGACCGTTTCAAACGGCTGAACTAATGCTCATTGTTAAGTCGAATGAGGTGGCGCGAGATCGACAGCCTCGCGACTTTATTTTGACGGCAGTCCCGGGATCTCCATCACTGGACGGATCTCCACGGTCCCCCACCTGCCCGCTGGGATGCGCCCCGCGACGTCCAACGCCTCGTCAAGATCCTTGGCGTCGATCAGAAAATAGCCGCCAAGCTGTTCGCGCGTCTCTGCGAACGGACCGTCCGTCACCAGCCTCTTCCCATCACGAATGCGGACACTGGTGGCCGTTGAAGTTGGGTGCAGCGGCCCAGCCCCGAGATATTTTCCACTCTCACTCAGTTCCTGCGCGAACTGCGCAGAGTCCTGGTAACACTGCGCCCGCTCGCTCTCGCTCAAGCTGTTCTCGTCCAGATAAATCAGCAACATGTATTTCATAGTCCGTCCTCATCCGTGAATCGAACGGCGGCCGCCTGAATCGACACCCCACCGGCGAAATATTTACAATCGGGCATGCCTGCCGACGCCGCCACCGCGGCAGTTGAAACAGTGTATCGCTCCGACTGGGGACGCATCGTCGCGACTCTCATCCGGTTGGTTGGCGACTTTGACCTTGCCGAAGAGGCTGCGCAGGAGGCCTTTACGGTTGCCGTCGATCAGTGGAGGAGATCCGGTGTTCCTGATTCTCCTCGCGCCTGGATCATTCAAATCGCCAAACATAAAGCCATAGATCGCATCCGTCGCCAGACCAACTTTGCGGAAAAACTCGAATCCTATGCCAATGGGCTTGGCCCTGCCTTCGAAGAACCGGATTACACAACCACCGGAATTTCTGATGACCGCCTCCGGCTGATCTTCACCTGTTGCCATCCCGCGCTGGCGCTGGAAGCCCAGGTGGCGCTGACCCTCCGCACGCTTTGCGGGCTTGAGACGGACGAGATCGCGCGTGCATTCCTGGTTCCCCCGGCAACGATGGCACAGCGTCTGGTGCGAGCCAAGCGCAAGATTCGTGATGCCGGCATTCCCTATGTGGTTCCCGAGGTCCCGGACATGGCTGCGCGCCTTGAGGCCGTGCTGACCGCGATCTATCTGGTTTTTAATGAAGGCTACGCGGCAACTCGCGGAGGCCCGCTGGTGCGCACCCATCTCTGCGCTGAGGCTATACGCCTGGGACGGTTGGTCAGAACGCTCATGGCGCCAAATCCGCCGGCAGAGGCCACGGGTCTGGTGGCGCTTATGCTGCTTCACGACGCACGGCGTGATGCTCGTCTCGATGAAGCCGGCGACATCGTGGTTCTGGAAGAGCAGGACCGCAGTCGTTGGAACGAGGTTCAGATCGCCGAGGCGTTACCCCTTGTGGAGGAGGCCTTTGCTGCCGGCCTTGGGCCGTTTGCGCTGCAAGCCGCAATCGCAGCTCAGCATTGTCAGGCACTACGGGCCGAAGATACGAACTGGGCTCAGATTGTCCGGCTCTACGATCTTCTCGAACGTCTGCAGCCGTCTCCCATTGTCTCGCTGAACCGCGCGGTGGCAATTGCGATGGCGGATGGACCCCGTCCGGCATTGGCGATCATCGACGCGCTGGTAGCCGCCGGTGATCTCGAAAACTATTACCTTCTGCATGCTGCGCGCGCCGATCTTCTGCGCCGCCTGGGGTCTTCGGAGGAGTCGGCAAAGAGCTACCTGCGTGCACTGGCATTGGTGATCAACGACAGTGAGCGCCGATATCTCCAGCGGCGACTGCGCGAAGTTGCCGTCGAGCGCTAATCAGGTGTCCCTTGGAAACCCGCCCAACGCCCGGAGGGTTGCTTAAGCCTGTCAGTGAAATCCTGCTAAGTCAGACACGGCAAAGACCAAGTCAAGAGCCCGTGGAACGCCACAAAGGACGTGTTCTTCGGTGACCTCTGAATGGCTGTTCCTGCTTGCTAAGCTCCGAAGGAGTTCAAGGAGGACCTTTGGCCGCAACTGCTTCGAAACCTACGACGAAACCGGCAATCAAAAAGCGACGATGCGATTCTTGCCACCCAAACCGCCGCCATGAAAACGGCCGGACATCACGTTACGCCTGCCCTCAACCGCCAGGAAGTGCAAGAAGCACTGCGTCGCGATGCATTTGATCTGGTGATCCTCGGTGCGACGCTCTCCAAGGATGACCGTCATCACTTGCCCTACATGGTGAAGAAGGCTCATGAGGGTACAAAAGTGCTGGTCATGCACGCCGGAACGCATCATCACGAGGTTGACGCCGTGGTCGATTCCGGGATGAGTATGCTTCGCGTGCTGGAGAAGATTGCGGCGCTCGTTCAGCCAGCGCCCGTGCATTAATCGCAAAGCAGATTCTTGCAGCGGAAGAATATCTTCTCGGAACAAGGCTGGGGAGAACCTTGCTGCGAAGGGAAATGGTCTGGCGCAACTGGGAGGGCTGCATCGCGCCAGACCTGTCCGCGAAGGCTCCAGTTTTCGAAATCCTCACCCTTGAGGTAGAGCCATCCGGAACCCCATCATTCTTTCAGGCGGCGAACTGCAAAGTTGTCACGCCCGTGTCAACTTGTCGTCGTCATTTGCGCTTCCCCGATAACAGGCGTCACAAACCCTAAGGTCTGAAAATCCAATCACGCGGGGAATTAAAATGGGCCGCCAGCCAAGAAGCGGTGACGTTTCCTTGGCTATCGGCCCATTCGATCCGGAAAGGGATCGGAGGTGATACCCATATGGTAAACCTTGAGGAAAGATTGTCAAGGACAAGTTGGCGGCGTCTGAAACGTGCACATTTCGGAGACCAGCGTCGCTACCGACAGGCCCCAGGAAATCCTGCGCCAGGTTCGCGCGCATTGACACTGCGCTCGCCAGAGTGTTAGTTTTATTGGTTTTACAAACCGCTATTCTTCGAGCTAGATCAGCCGGGATTCGATCAGCAGAGCTTCGATCAAAGGACTATGGAGCAAACACTCCGACAATTAGGCGAATTACTGCTCGGAAGCGTGCCGACCATCATCCTGCTGGCGATCCTCTACACTCTTTATACCTTCCTGGTATATCGGCCGCTCACAGCCGTGCTGGTGGAACGGCACAACCGGACGCAAGGTGCGATGGAAAAAGCGCGCGCCGACCTCGCGGCCGCCGAGGCGCGGACCGCCGATTACGAACAACGCTTGCGGGAAGCGCGCCAGAAGGTCTTCAAGAACCTCGAAAACCGCCGCCAGCAAGCCACGCACACCCGCAACGAGGCGGTGAATCAAGCCCGACTCCGGGCCCAGGAGCAGGTAAAACACGCCCGTGCCCTTCTGGAGCAGGACAAACAAGAGGCAATGACCAAGCTGCAATCGGAAGCTGGAAGACTCGCGAATGAAATCGTGCGCACGGTTCTGCGGCCCGTGGCGGCGTCCAGTCAGGTCGGCGGATAACGAAGACGATGAGAAGAACAATAGCGACGACGCCGATGCCGACGAAACAGAAAATTGTCCGGTCCATACTGACCGTCGGGCTCGTATCGTGCCTGTGGCTGGCTCCGAAAGCAGCCCGCGGATTCGCGCAGGATCAAACCGCGGCGCATCAAGCAGCCCAGCCTTCAGTTCAGCCTTCGGCCCAGGAAGCAGGCGCAGAGCAGTCCGACGCTCAAAAGCCGGCCGAACCGGCGGCACAGGCCACCCCCGCGCAGCACCAACCGAGGAGCATCGGCGGCGAACTCGCCAAAGAGACACGCGAGGCCGAGGGAGAAGACCAGGAAGAGAACGTCAACCTCAAGCACTCGACGATGGTCCAGAAGCTTGCCAAGGTTACAAGGCTGACCGTGCATCAGGCGCACCTGGTCGCACTGGTTCTGAATTTCGCCATTATCGTGTTCCTGGTTTTCTGGTTCGGCCGCAAGGTGCTGCCTTCCATACTGGTCAAGCGCAGCGAAACAATCCAGCGTTCTCTGGAAGAAGCACGGGCGGCCAGCAAGGAAGCCAGTAAGCGGCTGAGCGACATTGAAGACCGTCTTCGCCACATGGACGCGGAAATCGGCAGGATGCAGGCCGCCGCGGAAAAGGAAGCCGAGGGCGAGGAAGCCCGGATCCAAAAGGCCGCGGAAGACGAGCTTCGCAAAGTGGTGCAGGCCGCCGAGCGGGAGATCGCCGCCGCCGCCAAGCAAGTGCGGCGCGAATTGTCGACGCACACCGCGGACCTTGCTCTCGCCCTGGCCCGCAAACAGATAAACGTCGATTCGAACACCGATCAGGTGCTGGTCCGCAACTTCGCCTCAAATTTGGCGGACAAGCCGACGCCTAAGTCCGGCGAGCCGAAACGCGATGGCGGAAAGGACGGCCGCTAACCATGGCTTCCGTGGTCGGCACCTACGCCCGCGCATTTGCCGATGTGGTCATGAGCAGCAAGGCGGATGCCGCGATGCTGGCGGAGTTGCACACCATGGAAGCGCTGTTTGCGGAGAGCGACCAGTTGCGGCGCGTCATGGAGAACCCCTCCATTCCCGGCGAGCAGAAACGTGCCGTGCTCGATGCGGTGATACAAAAAGTCGGCGGATCGCGCCCAGTGCGGAATTTCATTGCCGTCGTGACCGATCACCGCCGGCTGCCGCTCTTCGGGGAAATCGTGAAGCAGGTCGAACAGGAATTGAACGACCGGATGGGGTTTGCGGAAGCACAGGTGACGAGCGCGCGCGCCCTGAGCGATCCCGAGAAGCAGTTGCTGGAAGCCGAGATCGCGAAGTTGACCGGCAAACGGGTGCAAGCGCGCTACCAGCAGGATGCTGCGCTGCTGGGCGGCGCGGTAGTACAAGTTGGGAGCACAATTTACGATGGTTCAGTCAACGGGCAATTGGAGAGGATTCGAGAGCAGTTGGTGGAAGGCTAGCGACGAGCCGCGAGCTACGAGTTTCGAGCAGCCAGAGATCGAGTTAATCGAAGCGTGTAGTCCGAAGTTTGAAGCAAGTTTGCAGCAATGAACGATACGCGTCGCGGCTCGAGCCTTTGTTGTTTGCTCGTAGCTCGCGGCTCGAAGCTGGTTTACTTATGGCACAAATTAAAGCAGACGAAATTACGCAATTAATCCGCGAGCAGATCGAGAACTACGAATCGAAGATCGCGGTCGACGAAGTGGGCACGATCATTACGCTCGGCGACGGAATCGCGCGCGTTTACGGCCTCGACAAAGTGATGGCTGGCGAACTGCTCAGCTTTCCGCACGGTATCGCCGGAATCGCCATGAACCTGGAAGAAGACCAGGTGGGCGTGGTCATCCTTGGGGAATACACCGAGCTTAGCGAGGGCGACGAGGTCAAGCGCACCGGACGCATCATGAGCGTGCCGGTCGGCGATGCCGTGATTGGGCGCGTCGTGAATTCCCTTGGCCAGCCTATCGACGACAAGGGTCCGATTCAGTCCGACAAGTCCATCCCGATCGAACGTATCGCTCCCGGCGTCATCGATCGCCAGCCCGTGCGTGAGCCCATGGCCACCGGTCTGAAAGCCATCGACTCGATGATCCCCATCGGCCGCGGCCAGCGCGAGTTGATCATCGGCGACCGCCAGACCGGCAAGACCGCCGTCGCGCTCGACACCATCATCAACAGCAAGGGCAACAACCTGATCTGTATTTACAACGCAATCGGCCAGAAGCGCTCGTCGATTGCGCAGGTGGTGAAGATTCTCGAAGACGCGGGCGCGATGGAATACACGATAGTAGTGGCGGCCTCGGCCTCCGAGCCTGCGCCCATGCAGTACATCTCGCCCTACGCTGCTTGCGCCATGGGCGAATATTTCCGCGACTCCGGACGTCATGCCCTCTGCATCTACGACGATCTCTCCAAGCACGCCGCTTCGTATCGCGAAATCTCGCTTCTGCTGCGACGTCCGCCGGGACGCGAAGCCTATCCTGGAGATGTGTTCTATCTTCACTCGCGCCTGCTCGAACGCGCCGCTAAGCTGAGCGACAAAAACGGCGGTGGATCGCTGACCGCTCTGCCCGTCATCGAAACGCAAGCCGGCGACGTTTCGGCCTACATTCCGACGAACGTAATTTCCATCACCGACGGCCAGATCTATCTCGAAACCGACCTCTTCAACCAGGGCGTTCGCCCAGCGGTAAACGTTGGACTTTCCGTGAGCCGCGTCGGTGGCAGCGCCCAGATCAAGGCCATGCGCCAGGTGGCGGGAACCCTAAAGCTCGAACTCGCGCAGTATCGCGAACTCGCGGCTTTCGCGCAATTCGGCAGCGATCTCGACAAAGCGACGCAGCAACAGCTCAATCGCGGCCAGCGTCTGGTGGAACTGCTGAAGCAAGGCCAGTTCTCGCCCTTGCCCTTTTCTAAACAGATTCTGATCATCTTCGCCGGCACCAGCGGCGTGCTCGACGATATGCCCGTAGAGCAGGTGCGGGACTTCGAGAAGTCGCTCTACCAGTATGTGGATATGACCAGTCCCGGCCTGCTCAATACGATCATGGAAAAGAAGATCCTCGACGACAACCTCAAAGCCGAGATGTCGCGTGTGATTAAGGAAGCGAAACAGCAGTTTGTGGATTCAAAGCAGGCGGTAGCGAAGTAACAGTTGCCAGCAGCCAGTTGTCAGTTCCCAGAAACACCCATGGGAAATTTTGCGGCTGGCAAACAGTGGAAACACAGGCTTTCACTGGCAACTGGGTACTGGGAACTGGCAACTGATTTATGGCCAACATTCTCGACATCAAGCGCCGAATCCGCAGCGTGGTCAACACGCGGCAGATCACCAAGGCGATGAAGACTGTCTCGGCGGCCAAACTCCGTCGCGCGCAGGAGGCGGCGCTGGCGGCGCGTCCCTATTCGCAGATGCTGACCAATGTCTTGAAGTCGCTGATCACGCGCGCCGACATCTATGATCCTGTAACGGGCGAACCTCTTCATCCGCTGCTGGTCGAGCGTCCGGAGAACAACATCCTGCTGATTGTGGTTACCGGTGACAAGGGTCTGGCCGGCGCCTTCAACACGAATATTCTGAAAGTTGTTACCAAGTTCATCGAGTCGAAGCCAGCCCAGAATATTGATGTCGAATGCATCGGCCGCAAGGGCCGCGACTTCATGCGCCGACGTTACCCGGTAGCACCGGTGAAAAGGGAAGTCGCGGATGAAGACATGGGCGCTTCGCCCGTCCAAGCCGAGGCTCTTCCGCGCGCTGGCCGTGTGCAAATTGCAGGCGAATACGTAGGAGTCCTCGGAAAAGTCGAGCACAGTTTCGCCTCGAACCTGGCCCAACGCATCATCGAACGTTACACCAATGGCGAAATTGATGGCGTCTACATCCTCTATAACGAGTTCAAATCGGTCATTGCGCAACGACTGATTGCCGAGCACCTGCTGCCAATCAAAGAAATCGGTGTGGTGGACGTTCGCATGGCCGAAGAAGCGGAAGAGGAAGAACGCAAGCGTCGAATCGAAGCGGCGAAAACCGCCGGCGTCAGCATCCGTCCTCCGGACACGCACGAGGTGGATGCCGCCGCCGCCAAGTTTGCTGTGTCGCAGGTCGACTACATTTACGAGCAGCCGCCGGCGCAGCTGTTTAACGAGATTCTGCCGAAATATATCGGCATTCAGATTTTTCACGCGCTGCTCGAATCGGTGGCGGCGGAACACGCGGCGCGCATGACCGCCATGGATTCAGCGACCAACAATGCATCCGACATGATCGATTCGCTGACGCTGATCATGAACCGCGCGCGCCAGGCGAAGATCACGAAGGAGATTATCGAGATTGTCAGCGGCGCAGCCGCACAGGGGTAAGGAAGCTTCGAGCCACGAGCCACGAGCTTCGAGCAACCTGAAGATTTTGATTTTGCTTGCTCGAAGCTCGCGACTCGCAACTGACTTTTGAGGTCTTATGCCAGAAAATATCGGACACGTAGTTCAAGTCGCAGGTCCCGCCGTGGACGTGCAGTTCGTCGAGGCAACGATGCCTCCTATTTATGAGGCGCTGCGCGTCGTGAGCGACGGTTTCACTGTGCCGACGCCAATCGATGTCATTCTCGAAGTGCAGCAGCACCTTGGAGAAGGCCGCGTGCGCTGTGTTGCCATGCAGCCCACCGACGGCATGGTGCGCGGCATGCAAGCCATTGACCAGGGCGGACCCATCTCGGTTCCCGTCGGCCGAGGAACGCTTGGGCGCGTGATGAACGTCGTCGGCGAGCCGGTCGACAACCTCGGCCCGATCGCTTGTGACAAAAGAATGCCGATTCACCGTCTCGCCCCGGCGTTCGATGAGCAGTCGACCACCGCCGAAATGTTCGAGACCGGAGTCAAGGTTGTCGACTTGATCCAGCCGTTCTTGAAGGGCGGCAAGATCGGCCTGTTCGGCGGCGCGGGCGTTGGCAAGACAGTCGTTATCATGGAACTCATCAACAACGTCGCCAAGCAGCACGGAGGTTTCTCCGTGTTTGCCGGCGTGGGCGAGCGCACCCGCGAAGGCAACGACCTCTGGCTAGAAATGTCCGAGTCGGGTGTGATCAAGCCCGGCAAGCCGGAAGAATCAAAGGCCGCGCTGATCTATGGCCAGATGACCGAGCCTCCCGGCGCGCGTCTCCGCGTTGCTCTAACCGCGCTCACGGTCGCCGAATTTTTCCGCGACGAAGAAGGCAGTGACACGCTTCTCTTCATCGACAACATCTTCCGCTTCACGCAGGCCGGCTCGGAAGTTTCAGCGTTGCTCGGCCGCATGCCCTCCGCCGTTGGATACCAACCCAACCTAGCGACAGAAATGGGCGAGTTACAAGAGCGAATTACTTCGACTAAGAAAGGTTCTGTAACTTCGGTGCAGGCCATTTATGTACCCGCCGACGATCTGACTGATCCGGCGCCGGCGACGACCTTCGCTCACCTCGATGCAACTACCGTGCTTTCGCGCGCACTGACAGAAATCGGAATTTATCCCGCCGTCGATCCTCTGGCCTCGACCTCGCGCATTCTCGATCCGCGCATCGTCGGCCAGGATCATTATGACGTCGCGCAGATGGTTAAGAAGACATTGCAGACCTACAAAGATCTGCAGGACATCATCGCTATTCTCGGCATCGACGAATTGAGTGAAGATCAGAAGCTGACCGTGGCGCGCGCCCGAAAAATCCAGAAGTTCCTCTCGCAGCCGTTCTTCGTGGCCGAGCAATTCACGGGCACGCCGGGACGCTACGTGAAGATTGCCGACACAGTGAAAGGTTTCCGTGGAATTGTCGAAGGCAAGTACGACGACATTCCGGAGCAGGCTTTCTACATGAAGGGAACGATCGACGAAGTGATCGAGACGGCCGACAAGATGAAGGCGGTCGCTGCGTAGGAAATCAGGTTGTCAGTGATCAGGAAGTCAGTCATCAGCTTTCAGGTAAAGAGCGAAGCTGAGGGCTGATAGCGGGCAGTTAAAAAATGGAAGACAGTTTCCAACTCGAGATCGTCACCCCGGCCAAGCTGGTAGTAAAGGATGTGGCCCAGGAAGCGCAGATTCCCGGCTTGAACGGGTATCTCGGGATTCTTCCCGGACACGCGCCGCTGATCACCGAGCTCAAAGTCGGTGAGATCACTTACAAGTCAAGCGGCACGGTTCACACACTGGCGGTGGCGTGGGGGTTTGCGGAGGTGCTGCCGGACAAGGTCACAATCCTCGCCGAGACCTGTGAGCGTCCCGAAGAGATTGACGCCGACCGTGCCCGCAAGGCGAAAGAACGCGCCGAAGAGCGGCTGAAGAGCAACAATCCCGAGATCGACTACGACCGCGCCGAAGGCGCGCTCCAGCGCGCCGAGACCCGCATCAAAGTGGCTTCCGAGAAGTAGTTCTTGTGTCCGCTTCGGATGTCCGATTGTAACCACGGCCGAACTTCACCGGTCGAAAGCCGAAAGCCGAGGCCTGCTAAACTTCGTAGTTCTTCTGAGCGAAACCTCACTTCATAGCGAGGCAATCATGGCAATTGAACGAATCGGTGTAATCGGCGCCGGCACGATGGGCAACGGTATTGCTCATGTGTTCGCACGGTCTGGGTTCAATGTTGTTTTGTGCGATGTGGAGCAGCGGTTTCTTGATCGCGGGCTGGCCACGATCGGCAAGAATCTGGACCGCGAAGTTGCCAAGAATAAAATCACCATCGCCGATAAGACGGCTACGGTGGAACGCATCTTGTCCGTGCTTGATCGCGCTCGACTTGCCGATTGCGATCTGATCGTCGAAGCGGCCACCGAGAAGTTTGAGATCAAGGCCGAGATCTTTCGCGATCTTGATCGCATTATGAAGCCCGAGGTCATTCTTGCTTCCAACACTTCCTCGATTTCAATCACCAAAATCGCCGCGCTCACGAAGCGTCCCGACAAAGTCATTGGGATGCACTTCTTCAATCCTGTTCCGGTGATGAAGCTGGTCGAAGTGATTCGGGGTCTGGCGACCTCGCAGGCTACTTACGACACGGTGCGCGACCTTGCGATCAAGCTTGAAAAGACTCCGGTCCAGGTGAATGACGCGCCCGGATTTGTCTCCAATCGCGTACTCATGCCGCTCTTGAACGAGGCGATGTTCGCGGTCATGGAGGGCGTGGCCACGCCGCAAGCGGTCGACGAAGTTTTCAAACTCGGCATGGCGCACCCGATGGGTCCGCTGACGCTGGCGGATTTCATCGGGCTCGATGTCTGTCTTGACATCATGCGCGTGCTGCACGACGGAATGGGCGATCCCAAATATCGGCCTTGTCCGCTGCTGATCAAAATGGTGGATGCGGGCTGGCTCGGCCGGAAGAGTGGGCGCGGTTTTTATTCCTACGCGTGACGGAGCGCGGTTTAGGATAAGTGGATGACCTTTTCCGCGGGTGGAATCCTCCCCGAACGCAAGCCCGGAGGCGATGCTGTCTATTATGTGCTGGCCGTGATGTTCGGCGTGGGGGCGGCCTGGGTAGACATCAAGGTTGGCGATCTGCTTCTTACGGCGCTCATCGTGGTCGCAGCCTGCATACTGCTGGGCTCGCTCCGGCCGCGAAAGCCCTGGCGCTGGGTTCTGCTAATCGGCGTATGTATCCCGGCGGTCGAGTGGCTGGCGTATTTCTTTTTGTCCGAGAAGCCGACCCGCCCCCAGATCTACGAATCGTTTCTGGCATTCGTGCCCGGAATTGCCGGCGCGGTTGGTGGAGCGCTTGGCCGCGGCGTCATCGATAACCTATTTCAAAAGAATTGAGGGAGCGACCCGCAACCAGACGCTCCTGCGTCAGCCGTTCTATCTCCAGATCGCGAACTTCAGCCATCCTTCCCAAATGTCGGACGCGGCGTGCGCCATGACATTCGCACGCAGATTGCGGCGCCATGCGGCGAGTACTCCGTATAGCACTCCGAGCACGCTGATCACGATCACCGCCTTCCACCCCTGGTAGCCGTGTGCCACGCCAAACACGAATGCCTGTGCGATAACAGCCACTCCGATGTTGCCGCTTAGAGCGTGCAACTGCCGCTGCAAATAGCCGCGAAAGGCAATTTCTTCGCAGAATCCCGCCGTGATCGAGACCGCAATCCAGACCAGAATTTCCAGCAAGCTGTGAGGCAAGAGGCTGTCGACAGTTTTTGCATTACTCGGTCCCAGTGCCCAGTTGACTGCGCGGGCGGCGCCTTCCCATAACACCCAGAACGGCACTGCGATTGCCATGTCGGTAGCCAGGCTGCTCCATGACGTCCAGCGTCCGCCGGAGAGTGTGTCCAACTTGCCGCCTCGGCGATGCACACCAACCCAGCAATAGTAGAGAAGAGCCCAGTCCATCAAGCCGGCGACCAAATAGAAATAAATTGCCTTACTGTGGCTCGCAAGCTGCCCGGCGGTTGCGGCGCCGCCGCTCCCCGCTTGTTGGGCACGAAAACCCATCGCGGCCGTCCCCGCCATAATCAGGAGGAAGCCGGCCAAGTGGACCCATGACGCTATTTGTTTCGGCCTTTCCGGGGCTGGTGAAATATCGATCGGGGAAATTTCATCTGTTTGCATAATTCCTCGCTTTGCGAGTTGCCGAAGAATCTCTCGGCTTCCCGACTCTCTTGCGCAATTCGTGCAGCGTTTCTTCCGCCCATTTCAAGTGCGCTTGCATTTCTATTTGTCCGTATCGGGCTGCCATTTTCCAGAAGGGCGCGTCGGGATACTGCGGGTTCTTGTCGATGTCGTCCTGTTCCACCCGCTTGAACTTCTCCAGCAGCGCGCGGTGTTCTTCCACCATGCGCTCCAGGTTTCCGATCAGGATGGGAATGGGAACTTGCGACCCAAAGAACAGTTTCAGCAGCATTTCATTGCGCGGGATCTCGGGCTGCGGCGGGACACAGAGCCATTTCGCTAGCTGCTCTCGCCCCTTCTTCGTAATGGAGTAGACGCGGCGGTCGGGCCTGCCTTTATGTTTCTCCGTCCTGCAGTCCACCAGTCCATTCGCTGCCAGCCTCTTCAGGTTGGGATAAATCTGTCCATAGCTTTCCCTCCAGATGTGACCGATGGAGTTCCGAACGACGCACCCCAGGTCGTAACCGGACATCGGCTCAATCGTCAGTAGACCGAGAAGCGCCTGCGTGCCTGAACTCGTGCGGCGTGTCATATATCTATTGTATATATATCTAATAGATATAAATCAAGGCAAATTTGGAGATCGCCTGGTGCCGCTTATAACCGGGTTGGTCAAGAAGTGAACGGTGAATGGATTGACGCTGCGTGCCAACGCGGATTTCCACCAAAGGTACCTGGTAACGAGAATGTGGTGCGTTTCCACAGCCGATAAGCGTAAGCTACGCGCATATGGCAGTGTCAGTTTCGGTGCTGGCGAGCGGCAGTCGTGGCAACTGTGCGCTGGTGGCCAGCAGTTCCACACGCATACTGGTCGATGCCGGTCTGTCTGGCCGTGAGACTTTCAAGCGGCTGAAGGGGCTGGGCGAGTGTGTCGAAGAAATCTCCGCGATCCTGATTACCCATGAGCATTCCGACCACGTTGCCGGGCTGCAGCGCCTTGCGACCAAGCTAAAGATCCCTGTTTTCCTGACAGAAGGCACGCATCATGCCTGGAACCGCGCGGTCCGCGACGAGGAAGGGAAGATCCCGGAACTGGCGAAGCCGGAGCACTTTGCCGCCGGCCGCAGCTTCCGCGTGGGCGACATCGAGGTCTCCCCTTTTACGATTCCGCACGATGCCGCCGATCCGGTTGGCTTCACCTTTCGGGCGGAAGGAATCAAGATCGGCTTCGCGACCGACCTGGGTAAATTAACCGAGAACGTGCGCGACGCGGTCCGCGGCTGCAGCGTACTGGTGATGGAGTCGAATCACGACCTTGAGATGCTGCGCTCGGGGCCCTATCCATGGTCGGTCAAGCAGCGGGTGATGAGCCGGGTCGGGCATCTCTCCAATGAGGCTCTCGCGGAATTCTTCACCAGCGGCTATGATGGAGTAGCCGAGTACATTGTCCTGGCGCATCTATCTGAGCAGAATAACCATCCCGAAAAAGCTCGTGTATCGGCAGAGCTTGCGCTGGGCGGCTGTCAGGGGCTGTGGAACAATCGCGTGCTGCTGGCGGCTCAGTCGGAAGCCATGGCGCCCATCCGGTTGTAGCCTCGGCGGCGACCTGCGCAGTGACCTGGTATGAGTGTGTGTGTCGAACCGATCGTAGGGAAAATTCTGGCCGGATGGCGGTATGACATCTCTGGCCTGGCTCCGGAGATGCGCGGAGACTATGAGCTGCATTTCGCCACTTGCGAGCACTGCCGGAGCCGCCAGAAGCTGCACCGTATAATTGATATTTCCCTGATTGTGCTGGCGTCGGTCTCCGCGGGCGTGTTTTTGCTGGCTTTCGCCGCGATCCGCTATTTTGAGCCTCGGCATGCTTTCTGGCTGGAGGTGGGGGCGCTCGCGGGCTTTGCTCTTTCGGCGCTGATCTGGTTGATTGTTGCCGTAGCCACGCCCGCTCCGATGGCGGTAGTCGACGTGGCCAAACTGGGAGCGCGGCACGTCCATGACCATCTCCCGCCGGAGATTCGTGATCGGCTGTCAGAAGAGTTGCGAGTCAAACTCACAGGGTCTTAGGCGGACGTGCGAACGGTCGTTATCTATTGCCTCATCTATTACATCGTAATTGCCTTTTTCGCGATCCCCGCTGCGCCGCAAAGTGACAATCCCCAGGTTTCACCGGCGGAGCATCAAAATCAGACTAAGCAGCAGGCCACGGATATGTCCGGCAACGATATGTCCGGCATGAGCATGGATAGGTCTGCGCCTGCGCCCGACTGGATGCCTTCCGCTCATGTCAGTTCGGGCACAGGATGGCAGCCCGCCGCTATCATCGGTAATTCTTGGATGAAGTCGTTTGCCGGCTGGGAGCTGATGGCGCACGGTGAAGTGTTTGTCGACTACAACCATCAGGGCGGGCCGCGCGGCGAGGGCAAAGCCGAGTCCGTAAACTGGGCGATGCTGATGGAGCAGCACAAGCTTGGGCGCGGCACGATCCTGTTTCGCGAGATGTTTTCGGCTGAGTCGCTGACTTTTCCGCACCCAGGCTTTCCGGAACTTTTCCAGACCGGCGAAACCTATCACGGTCAGCCGCTGGTCGATCACCAGCATCCCCACAATGTATTTGCCGAGCTGGCGCTTGATTACTCACGTCCACTCGGCGATCACGTCTCCTGGGTTTTCTACGGCGCGCCCGTCGGCGAGCCCGCGCTCGGTCCGGTAGCCTACATGCACCGCGCGTCGGCGGCCGAGTTGCCGATGGCGCCCTTGTCGCATCACCTGCAGGATTCCACTCACATCAGCTTCGGGGTCGTGACCGCCGGGCTAGTCGTGTACCGGCTCAAAGTGGAAGGCTCGGTCTTCAATGGCCGCGAGCCGGGTGAAAAGCGTTATACGATCCAGTTCGCGCCGCTCGACTCATGGTCGACGCGCTTGAGTGTGGCGCCCTCGCGCAACTGGACCGCGCAGTACAGCTATGGACGGCTCGAGCATCCTGAAGCGCTCGAACCGGGAAGCCAGCGCCGCGAAACTGCCTCGGTGGAGTATGTTCGCCCGCTGTCCGGCAAGCTGAAAAATGGCTCGTGGGCAACTTCGCTGGTGTGGGGAAGAGTGCACCAGGTGTTCGTCGATCATAATCTAAACGGTTACCTGCTGGAGAGCACGTTCAACTTCTTGTCGAGGAACTACGCATTCTCGCGCCTGGAACTGGTCGACAAAGATGAACTATTTCCCGACGACCCCGCGCTGCCGAGCTATCGCATTGGAGCGTATACTTTCGGCGGCGCGCGCGACCTCATCCAGAACCGGCTCTGGCAGCTTGCCTTGGGAACCGACATTACTTTCTATTCGAAGCCCGCGAGCCTGAACGCTTCGTACGGGACGAATCCCGTTTCATACCAGATTTTCATCCGAGTGCGGCCGGGGTTGGGGCACCACCATCCCAGTTAGGTTCATACTGCGTACGCCCATGCTGCCATCCCACTCCAAATTCGGATAAGCTACTGAAGGTGGCAGCGGGGATTGGAGTTGAGGATGAGCATCCAGGATGAGCAGGAATTGCTTTACCTGAAAGCGGTCGGCCGCATCGTGCGCCAGGTTCTGGATGCGATGAAGGCCGAGGTTCGACCGGGCGTTTCAACCCAATATCTGGATGACGTCGGCGCGCGCGTGATGTTGGAAAACGGAGCCCGCTCCGCTCCCCGCATGGTCTACCAATTCCCGGGCGCGAATTGCATCAGCCTGAACGACGAAGTTGTCCATGGTGTTCCCGGAGATCGCACACTGAAAGAAGGCGATCTGGTGAAACTGGATGTCACTGCGGAAAAAGACGGCTACATGGCGGACGCCGCCATGACTGTGCCAGTAGGCCAGGTAAGCGAGCAGGCCGAGCAATTGATGATGTGCGCCGAGCGCGCTTTTCACAAAGCCATGCTCGTTGCCCGGGCCGGTTTCCGGGTGTTCGAGATCGGAAAGATCGTAGACCGGGAGGTGCGCAAGTCGGGCTTCTCGGTGATTCGAGAGTTAGGCGGGCATGGCATTGGGCGGACGATTCATGAACTGCCCCATGTCCCAAACTACCCCGATCCTCAGGCTCGCCAGATCATGAATGAGGGCCTGGTTATCACCGTGGAACCGATCATCTCAAGCGGCTCGGGCCGCGTGTTTACGGATAAAGATGGATGGACGCTGCGTACCGGCGATCACGCGCTGTCGGCCCACTTTGAGCATACGCTGGTCATTACCTCCGGCCCGCCCATCCTGTTGACCGCGGCTCAATGCTAAGCGGTTCGTTCCACGTCTGTCTGCCCGAAATCATCCCCCTTGAATAGCAATGGTTCTCTTTTCGCTTTGGCCAGCGCGTACGCGAAGCAGTCGCCGAAATTCAGCTGGGCGGGATGTCCGCTGCCTTGGCCGAAATCGCGGTAGGCGGCGCGGGCAATTCGCGCCTGATTTTCGGTGACGGATTCGATGGATAGGTCCGCCTCCCGCAACAATTCATCGAAACGCCGGCTGGCAATCGGGTCGCGGCTGCCATCGATGACCGCGGCGGCTTCGAGATAATTCACCGCCGAAATGCGGCGTTGGGCAGCGTGTTCGATGGCCTCTGCAAATGCCGCTGCTTCGGGCTCAGCGCGTAGAATCGCAATGATCGCGGACGTGTCCAGGATCATCGCGGCAAGCCCTGATCATCATAGAGAAGGGATCCATGGTCCAGGGTGCGGAACGGTTCTTTGAGGTGAGCGGCGCAGTCTTTTCCAATCGACAGCAGACGCCCCGAAAGTCCGCCGCCACGTTGGCCGCGAATGCGATGCAGGCGCTCACGGACCGCTTCTGTGACCGCTGCCGTCATACTCTCTCCAGTAGCCTCAGCCAACTGTTGGGCGAGTTCGTGCGCTTCTTTGTTCTTAATATTCAGGCTCATGTTCTACCTGTCTACTATTATATTCTACCATGCTACCTTGTCCTAGGAGCCCTTCCCTCAGCCTCCGGTGCGATCCTCAGTTGGAGCCTTAAGTAGGAGTCCTGCCAAAACTGGGGAGCCGAAAACCGCCTGTGCCATTGACCCGCGGGCCGCACCGGGGGTAAAGTTCAAAGCTAGGGTTCTTGCTCTTTCCCCCCAACCCTCGCAAAAGTGCGCCCCGTCTACTCCAAACTCGCGTTCTTGACGCTTGCGCTCATGGCAGTTGTGCTTGCCAGTCCTGCCTGGGCGGCGCCGCCGCAGTTTTCCGCGCAGAAACGCATTGGCCTGACCAGTGGCGACCAGTGGGAACCGGCCGCGGCCGCCGATGGTTCGGGCCGGCTCTACGTTCTCTATCCTCATTACGGGCGCGTGCCCGACTGCAAGGATTGCAGCGTCCCGACCATGCTGTTGCTGGTCAGCAACGACAATGGAAAGACTTGGCAGGCTCCGCATGTAATGTTCGAATACGGCTCCGGACAGTTCGATGCACAGATCGTCGTGGATCCCGCCGATCACCACACGGTTTATGCAGCCTGGCTCCAGAATAAGAAACGCGACGTGATGATCGCGAGGTCGGGCGACTCTGGTGCTACGTGGTCATTTACGATCGCCGCCCGCAGTGGTACGGAACTCGATAAGCCGGCGCTCGCCGTACGCGGCCAGAACGTTTACGTGGCCTTCAATCACGAAGAAGAAGTTTGGGTGGCCTCGTCCCAAAATGCCGGCCGCACTTTTACCTGGGCACGCGTGAACGCCGATGGCCGGCCAGGATGGTCGCTTCTCGGAGCGGCGACGGTCGACCCCGCAGGCAGCGTTTATCTGGCATGGGCCTCCTACTCGAAAGCGGGCGGTGCGCGCGGTTCGGTTGACCTGTACGTTGGAAAATCGTCCGATCTTGGCAAAACCTGGGCCGCTAAGGCGCTCGATACTTCCGCGGCCGCACCGGATTGCAAAGATGAAGACTGTGGCGAGGCCTACCTGGGCGCGCAGATTGCTCTCACCTCCGATAGCGACGGCACTCTTTATGCCTTGTGGAGTGCAGGGCGCACGCCGCTGGGCCCGCAGCGCATCTATTTCTCGTCGTCGACCAATGGCGGCGAAAACTGGCTGCCGCGCGTCAGCGTCTCGGCGGCCGCGCCAGGCGTGGAACATGCCTTCCCGGCGATTGCTGCCGGCAACAACGGCGACGTGAGAATTGCCTGGATGGCGACGGATTCGCGCATGACCGATTCCCGCAAGACACCTTACTGGAATACCTACTATCGCAGCTCCTCGAATGGCGGAGCGACGTGGAACGATGAGACTCGGGTCTCCGGCTATGTGCCAGGATATAAGTACATCGCGAAAGACGGATTCCGTTTCCCGTTCGGCGACTATTTTGGAATGACCATCGACAACCACGGCGACACCCACCTGGTGTGGGGCGAAGGGATGAACTACCAGTCGCCGGGAAGCGTCTGGTACTCGAGCGGACGATAGAAATTGCGGCTGTCGGCGTGATTTCAGTCCCGCTATTGCAGGCGCTACTACCTACCCCCCACCCCCCCTGTATGCGGTCTATTGGAATCATGAAGTTAGCGGTATTTCTCCGCCAAAGTCTTGAGCGGTAGAGGCTTATAGGCAAAGTCTTGAGCGCGTGGGAGTTAGTGGGCCCAAAATCGATGATTTTGTGATATTCCTCGCAAAGTATTCAAAAATAACGAGTTAATTGTAAAGTATTGCGAAATAAGGACTTAACCTTTGCAACTGCCATGACTCGGGCCTGGGAATCTGGCTCAATTCGCGATCGGCGGCGGCGGGGAGTCTGTTGTCAAGGAACGCATGAACAGCAGCACGATATGTGCTCTGGATCCAGTTGAAGGTCAGGGCTGGGCTTAAGTCAAGGTTTTTCGGGGGATGGGGATGTAGTGAGTGTAATGGGGGGAGTTTCCTCAATTGAAATAAAGCTTGACTCTGGAACCGGTTCCAGGGTTCATACTGATTCCGTGACTGCCAATTCGTTGCGCTCGGGAGAACTCGCCCGCCTGACCGGCGTCAGCAAGGATACGATCCGCCATTATGAGCGGCTCGGCATTCTGACAACGCCACGGCGGACCAACGGCGGTTATCGGATGTTTCCTGAATCTGCCGTTGAGCGGGTCCAGCTTGCGCAGCGAGCACTCGGGCTGGGTTTCTCGTTGAACGAACTGGCGGAGATTCTCCGCAGTCGCGACAGCGGCGAAGTCCCTTGCCATCGTGTGCTTGCCCTGACGGAAGAGAAGCTGCACTTGGTTGGGCAACGAATTCAGGAACTACGACGAACCCAGGATTACATGCGCAAGCTCGTCCGCGACTGGCGGAAGAAGTTGAAATGCACAACGCCGGGTGGCAAGGCGATGCTGCTTCATTCGCTTGTTGATAAGCCATGGACCAACTCCGGGCAAAACAATCTACAGAGGAGATCATGCTCATGAACCATCTTGCAATCGCGCTTTCGCTTTCGCTACTGTCGTTGCCCCTCCACTCGCAAGAGGCGAAGCCGGATGACTCCATGAAGGACTGCCCGATGCACGCGCAGCACGCTGCACAACAGGCGCACCACGCAATTGTGGAGAGCCATGGCGATCAGGCGATGGGCTTTCCTCACGATAAGACCACTCATCACTTCCGCATGATGTCCGATGGCGGGGCGATTGAAGTGACCGCGAATGACCCAAACGATAAAGCGAACATTGCAGCGATTCGCTCGCACCTTTCTCATGTCACGATGATGTTCGGCGATGGCGACTTCTCTACTCCGATGTTCATACATGGCGGCATCCCGCCTGGTGTGACGACGATGAAGCTGAAGAAGTCAGTGATCCATTACAGCTACGACGAAATACCCTCAGGTGCAAAAATACGGATAAGGTCTGATGACCAGATTGCGGTGGCGGCAATCCACGACTTCCTCCGTTTTCAAATTACCGAACACCAGACGGGCGACGCACTTGAGGCGGCCGAGAAGTAACTGTTGAAACCAGGGCGATGGCCGTCAGGAACACCCAGCTTCCGAAGGCTGTTCCCCAGAACCGTTTAGGAGATTCAGCAGATCAGTTTTAGTCGGTCAGCATGCCGCCGGTGAGTTCGCTGAGCCGTCCGATCCGATGCTCGCGGCAGTAGGTGGTCAGCTCTTCCACCAGCCTCTCCGTCGCTACCGGATCGAAGTAACTAGCCGTTCCCACCTGCACGGCGCTTGCGCCCGCTAGCATGAATTCGACCACATCTACTGGCGTCACAATCCCGCCCATGCCGATCACCGGGATCTTTACGGCGTGGGCTGCGTCATAGACCATGCGCAGCGCGATCGGTTTGATGGCTGGCCCGGAGAGCCCGGCCGTCACATTGGCGATTCTTGGCCGGCGCGTTTCCGCGTCAATCGCCATCGCCAGGAACGTATTTACCAGCGAGATGGCGTCGGCTCCCGCCTCTTCGGCAACGTGCGCCATCAGCGCGATCGAGGTGACATTCGGCGAGAGCTTCACGATCAGCGGCCGGCGGGCGGCGCGTTTCGCGGTGCGCACGACTTCATCGAGCAATTGCGGATCGCTGCCGAACTGAATTCCGCCATGCGCCGTGTTCGGGCAGGAGACATTCAGTTCGTAGGCGGCAATGCCCTCGCCTTCGTTGAGAATTCCGATGGTGCGTTCATAATCGGCGCGCGTGTAGCCGAAGACATTGGCGAACACGACGACGTTTTTTTTCGGGCGCAACGCGGGAAGCTTCTCGTCGAGAAAAGCCTGCGCGCCAATATTCTGGAGCCCGATGGCGTTCAGCATTCCGGCGGCGGTCTCATGGAGCCGCGGCGGAGGATTTCCCGTCATCGGCTCGACCGAAAGGCCTTTGACGACGAGGCCACCGAGCCGGTCGAGGTGAACGATGTCTTCGAATTCGATGCCGTAGCCGAATGTGCCCGAAGCGGCGATGATGGGATTCTTCAGATCGATGCCGGCAACGCTGACGCGCAAATCCGGGCCGCTGGGCGGATTGCCGCGCTCGCTGGGCGATGACGGACGAGGCGAATCCGGGGTCATTGCGTGCCTCCGACGGTGGCTGGCGTGCCGGCCCGATGCGGCGGGGCCAGGGCTTCGGTCAGCACTCTTCCGGTGGCTTTTGCCGGGGCGTTGATGCCGAGCAGCGAGGCGAATGTTACTGCGAGGTCGATTGGCTCGGCGTGCGTGCGATAAATCCCCGGCTGGAAGGCCAGACCGTAGAAAGCGAGCGGCACATGAGTGTCGTATGAAAAAGGTGTGGCGTGATCGGTGCCCTTTGGAGTGCCGACCTGAAACTCGTTGGGGACGCCCATCACGTACCATCCACCCTCGGGAGAGTAACTGTGGGCATAGCGGCGGCCCATCTCGGTGTTGGGGGCTTCTCCGTGGGCTAGTCGCGCCTTGGTGAAATACCCGGACCAGGCGGCGGGACAGGGGTAGGGGTCCCCTCGGCTCGCTCGGGGCAGGCTCTTCGACTCCGCGGGGCGCGCTGCGCTTACCCCGCTCCGCTCAGGATGACAGTTCGTTGAGGAATCGGAGGATGAGGGATCGGCCTGCATCATGCTTTCGCCGGTGTCGGACTCGGCGTCGTTTTCCTTGCGGCCGGCAGCTGCAAACGCCTCTTCATTTAGCCACGCCAGGGGATAATCGAGTTCGAGGAGATAATCGGCTTTTTTCCCGTATTTTTTTGAGAGCAGGGAATTGATCTGTTCCCGCAAAGCTTTGGCGTCGAGGTTGGCGGCGGGCAGGCGAAGAGTCTTGGCGAATTCGGGCAGGGGAGCGACGCCGTGATCTGCGGAGAGCGCCATCCAGATGTTTGCCATCCCGATCTGATGGCCTAAGAACTCGATGAACTCGGCGAGCTGGCGGTCGAGTTGGAGCGCCATGCTGCGCATTTGCGGCGAGTCCGGGCCGACCTGATGGCCGAGAATATCGTTGGCCGAGAGGCTGATGGCGAGCAGATCGGTGACCGGCCCCTCTCCCAGTTTTTCGTAGAGCACGAGCTCCTTGGCGAACTCGAACTCGAATTCATTGGCGAATGGAGTGGAGCCGATGACCTCGTAGAATCCGGCGGGCTTGCCGTCGCGGCCGACGCGATGAGCCGCTGAGCCGAGGACGTTCCCGTCGGCGTCTTTCCATTCGCGATTCCAGAATTTTTCTGCGCGATGGCTGGAATTGAAGCTTCGCACCCACTCCGGCAGATCGTCGCGATAGTAGGTCGAGGTGATCCAGGCGCCGCTTTTGGGATCGATCCAGTAGGCGCCGTCGGCGGCAAATCCACCGGGCAACACGGCCGCACGATCCTTCAGCGAGATCGAGAACACGCGCGCTTTGCCGCCTGTGGCCAGTTTCAGCTCATCTCCCAGCGTATCGCTCAGGAGGTTATGCGGCGATGCGCCCGGGCTGGCACTGTCAATGCCGACCAGTTTCGTGTTGTCATCCTCGACGGAGGTAACGAGTTTTTTCTTCTGCGGATCCCACCACTCGTTGGCCACGATTCCATGGCCGCTGGTGTAGCTTCCGGTGAAGAGCGTCGCATGGCCGGGGGCAGTGCGAGTGTTGGCATAATCGTAATTGCAGTCGGGGAAGTAGGCTCCGCGGTCGAGAAAGGCGCGAAACCCGCCTCCACCGAACTGATCGCGATAACGCTCGAGATAATCGCCGCGAAACTGGTCGATCACGATGATGACGACGAGCTTTGGATGGTCGCCGTAGGCGGACGCGGACGCACGCGGAATGCACGGCAGCAGGACCAGCGCCAGAAAAAGGAAACGGTAAAGCTTCATTGCGAGCTAGTTTACAGGAAGACGGTTCTGGCCCGACCATTTCCCGGCCAACCCGCACCTCGTCGGTGAGGAGATCGGTGAAGAGATCCTGGAGTCATTTTCGCGACGTGCATCGAACCCTGCCTTTCGGCTAAAGTTAATGGCACAATGCTCGATCTAAATTTCGTTCGTGACAACCTCGGCCTGGTCGAGGAAAAGCTGCGCCAGCGCGGCATGAACCCGGCGGAAACGTTGAAGGACTTCCAGGCGATCGACGCCGAGCGGCGCCACGCGATCACTCAGATGGAAAGTCTGAAAGCCAAGCGGAACCAGGCTTCCGAGGAGATCGCCAAGGCAAAGAAAAGCGGACAGGATGCATCGGCGCAGATCCAGGCCACCAAAGACCTGCGCGAGCAGATTCAGGAGTTCGAAAAAAAGTCGGCCGACGCGGACGCGCGGCTGCGCGAAATTCTGACGGCTCTCCCCAATATTCCCCATGATGGCGTGCCGGTCGGCAGGAGCGAGGCAGATAACGTGGAAGCGCGCCGTTGGGGCACGCCGCCGCAATTTGATTTCAAGCCAAAGCCGCACTGGGAACTGGGCGAGCATCTCGGTGTGCTCGACCTGGAGCGCGCGGCGAAGCTCACCGGAGCGCGGTTTGCCGTTTATTGGGCGTTGGGGGCTCGGCTCGAGCGGGCGCTGGCAAACTTCATGCTCGATCTGCACACGCGCGAGCACGGCTACACGGAGGTTCTCCCGCCTTACATCGTGAATTCCGAATCCATGTATGGCACCGGGCAGTTGCCGAAATTTGCGCAGGACTTGTTCCGCGTTCCGCACGGCGAGAAAGATCTCTGGCTGATTCCGACCGCCGAAGTGCCGGTCACGAATCTTTATCGCGACGAAGTTCTCGAGGCCGCGAAATTGCCGATTTGCCTGACCGCGTACACGCCCTGCTTCCGCAGTGAAGCCGGTTCCTATGGGAAGGATGTGCGCGGCATTATCCGCCAGCATCAATTCCAAAAGGTGGAACTGGTGAAGTTCTCGCGTCCGGAAGCCTCGTACGAAGAATTGGAGAAGCTGACCCATAACGCCGAGACTGTTTTGCAGAGGCTTGGATTGCACTATCGCGTGGTTACGCTCTGCACCGCGGATATGGGATTCTCATCGGCCAAGACTTATGACATTGAAGTCTGGTTGCCGGGGCAGGGACTTTTTCGCGAGATCTCTTCCTGCTCGAACTTCGAGGCGTTCCAGGCGCGGCGCGCGAACATACGCTACCGTCCGGAAGGGAAGAGCAAGACCGAGTTGGTGCACACGTTGAACGGCAGCGGCCTGGCGGTCGGCCGCACCTGGGTCGCGATCATGGAGAACTACCAGCAGGCCGACGGCAGTGTGCTGATTCCGGAGGCGCTTCAGCCCTACATGGGCACGGATCGCATCACGGCGAGAAATCTATGAACTAAAATCATACGGACCAAAATACGAACCAGGAGCCTCTGACCCGCGTGCCCCGCGGATTTGCCATACATTTGCCATACTATGAATTCCCAAATACACTTGCAGCAATCCGAAGCAGTCCTGACGGCGCCCAAAGCCGCCGTCTCTCCCATGGGCGCGATCTGGCGCACAATTCGCGGATATATTCTCTGGTCGTATGAGCGTGGCAGTCTCCACTATGACATCATGGTGACGCTCATCCTTCTGTTCGTGTTTATCTCGCCCTACGTTATCAACTTCAAAGATAAGCCAGTGGAGCGGAATCCTCGCGCAACCGGAGTGCTGGTGATCCCCGATCAGCAGGGCGGTTTTATCTACCAGATCCCGGCCACGGCCGTGAATTCGGATGCGGGAGCGGACATCCGAAAACAGCTGGAAAGAATCATAGAACCCATCGCGGGCGCCGTCAGCATCACCAGATACGAACCCGTCAACGACGCGACCGGCCACCCGAAGAGCTACAAAGTGTGGGTCGACAAAGACTAGAAGATCGACAAAGAGCAAAGACCTGGTTCCTGAGGTTCTGGAGATGAGATTCTGGAGATGAAGTTCGCACTCAGAATCATATTGGTTAGTGTGCTTCTGGCAGCCGCTGCCTGGCCGCAGACGGAGACCGCTGGTCTGGATCGCGTTCTGAATGAGATGGACGCGGCCGCCAGGACTGTCCGCACCACGGAAGCAAATGTTGTATGGGACGAATACCAAAAAGTAGTCAACGAAACCGATACCGAAAAAGGCAAGATTTACTCCCGGCGCGAAGGCAATGATACCCAGGTGGCCGTGGACTTTTTTGAGCCCGACAGGAAATACGTCGTCTATGGTGGCGGCAAAGTTCAGGTGTACCAGCCCAAGATCGATCAGGTGAACGAATACAGCGCCGGAAAGAATCGAACCGAGATCGAAAGTTTTCTGGTGCTCGGCTTCGGCGGTGGTGGGCACGATTTGCTGAAATCGTACGATGTGAAGTACCTGGGATCGGAAGCTGTCAATGGCGTCCAGGCGGCAAAGCTGGAGTTGATCCCGAAGTCGGTAAAATTGCGCAACAACATCGATCGAATTCTGCTTTGGATCGATCCCAGGGGGATCTCAATTCAGCAACAGCTCTTCGAGCCGGGGGGCGACTATCGTCTGGCCAAGTACTCCGATATTCAGATCAACCAGAGGCTTCCGGGCGACGTGTTTAAGCTGAAAACAACCGCCAAGACAAGATTTATTCCGCCCCAGGGATAAGGCCCCAGGGATAAGGAAAGGCCCGTAGATTCCACATGCGACGCACAAATCGGGAACCAACAGAATCAAGCTGAAAAACCGGTGCGGCGGCGATATACTTCACAAGAGCCTCTGAAAGTTGAGTGAGAATGGCAAAGGTCTTTACGATCCCGGTTCCTCCGGATTTGTCCCGCAAGAAGCGGGAGCGCACCACCGATCCGCGCTACGTGGATGGCCAGAAGATGCTGGTCGAAGCCATGAAATACCTTGCCCAGGCCGACCCGATTGCCAATCGTGGAGCCATCGAACTGCTCTCCGAGCACGTCCGCACGCGCTTTCGCATGACCGACTCGCCGTTGAGTTGAACAGCCTTTCTTTGCTCGTTGTGCGCGGCTCAGGTGGCGGGCTCGCGTGGGCGATCAAGGGCAGATTTTTGGCCGCGGGTTGCTAGAAACGCTGCCGCTAGCACAATGATTACCGGGTAGCACTCCATTGTGTAGCGCGGCTCCGGATTCTCGATTGTTCCCAGAAATGCTGAGCGCAGCAGCAAGAAACAAACCAGTAGTCCGACATAACGAATATCGAAACGTCTTCGAACCAGCGTGAGCAGCGCGGCCGCCACGTAGGCCAGATTCAGCGCCCCGAATGCCACCGCCAATGCCGACCATTTGGGATCGTCATTAAATTCCCACCAACGAATGTCGGAAGGCAGAAGGGCGGTTCGGGGACGCAGCCACATGTCGGCGATGCGCAGGGCAGGCAGTTCGATATAGTAGCGAACCGGATGGGCGCGAATGCATTCCGCCGCCAGCGTGGCGAAGCGTGCGTCCAGTTGCGGGGTCAACTGCTGCGTCTGGTTATAATCTGCGATCACCGCCAGCGTCGATTCCCTGGCGGTGTCGAGTGCGCGCGAAGGCAGCTTCTCCACATCAATCTTATCGCCCGGAACGTTCCAGTAAATTTCCTCCACCGAGGCATAGTCCGCGATCCAGGTTTTCACCCAGCGATTGAAGCCGCGGGGGACAACATCCTCCGATTCGGTCGCGTAACGCGGCGCGAGCGGCTGGAAGTGATGGAGCGTCCGGAAATTTCGAATCGTCCAGGGAACCAGAGGCGCCAGAGCAAAAACAAGGATGGTAGTTGCGGCTAATAAAGTTGAAGTAACCTGTTTCTTGGCCACCCGATCCCTGGCCATCAGGATCGCCAGATAGAACGCCAATGAGGCCAGCAGGATACCGCCATCCGGCCGCAGCAGAATGCATGCGCCGGTTGCGGCTCCGCTTGCGGCCCACCGACGCCAGCACATGAGGCGCGCTTTTCCCCGATCACTCATGCAATTCAGCGCGGCCGCAGCGCAATCCAGAGCAAGCGTCGTGAAGAAGATCTCCAACGTCTCGGTGAGAACCGCGGCCGCATAATTCGCCAGAAATGGACACAGTGCCGCCAGAAGAAATGCGACTCTCCCAGCTTTTCGGCCCAAAACCCGGCGGGCCAGGTCGGCGATGATCAGGCACGTGCCAAGGTCCAACAAGATCTGTGTTATCAGTACGGCCCGAAGGTTGCCTGAACCAAAAATCGCGAAGATCGCAGCCAGAAACGCCGGATATCCCGGCAACCTGGTATCGGAGGGCACGATTTTGCCCAGCTGCGTCTGTCCATAAACGCCGTGCTGCAGCCAGTTGCCGGCCAAGTCGAGGTAGACGCGCGAGTCGTCGGTGATGGCGGGGAAATAGATAAAAAAAATCAGGCGCAATGCCAGAGCCGCCAGCGTAGTCCAGAGAAAGAATCTGCGGTGTTCGCGCAGCAGGCTGAGCACGTTGGAAATATACCGCGAATCACGGGATCTGCATGGCTCTGCTTGCCCATCCAGGTTCGCGCCGAGCTGGCTGGCAGCCAGGCTGAGTCCGGACGATCGATTCTCCCGCCTGCGAGTCTCCATGTGATTGACCCGCTACCGCTTGGCCCTTAGGATGAATACAACGACGAGATGGCCAAGCAGATTTTTCACGACCCATTGCAAGCGCGCTGGAAGCGCGTGCGCCGCGTTTTTGACGTGGCTGCCCTGGCGTTCTCGTTGCTTCTGATTTTTTTCCTCTACAGTGCATTGCGGAGCGAGCCGCTGCCCGACCTTTCCTGGGGAGCGGAAAAGCGTCCCTATCATGCTCTGAAAGAGAACGAAAAGATCAAGGCACGAGAGAAGCGCCGCCTCGCCACTTTGGCACGGGTTGGGCACCGTCATAAGTCCCGCAAGGCTCCCTCGCAGGTGATTCTGAATTCCGAGGAAGGCATTCGCGGCGCATTCTACGTCTCATGGGATGCCGCCAGCTTTTCCTCCTTGCGCGAGTATGCGCGCCAGATCGATTTGCTGTTTCCAACCTGGCTGCAGGTACTGAGCGCAGACGGCCATCTGGAGGCCGTCGATGCCGAAACGAACACCATGTTCGACGTGATTCACGGGCAAAGCGTTCGTCCCATCGACAATCAGGTGATGCCGTTCCTCAAGGCGGAAGACATCAACATGGAGGTCTTTCCCGTTGTCCAGAATTTTGATGGCACAGACTTTGTGCCCGCAGTCGCCGATTTTCTGAACAATCCCGCGGCGCGCGCCCGCTTTCGAAAGGAGATCGCTCTGTTCCTCGCCTCCGATCACTATCGCGGGCTGATGATCGATTTCGAATCCTTCCCCAAGAGGGGTCAGCCGGGATATGTGGCCTTGCTCAGTGAACTCTCCTCGGACCTGCACGCCAAGGGCATGAAGCTCTATGTCAGCGTGCAGGTGCGTAATTCCGACTATGACTATCCGGCCATTTCGAAGGCTGTGGACGGCGTTGTCATCATGAATTACGACGAGCATTACCCCGGTGGAAAGCCTGGGCCGGTGGCTTCCCAGGACTGGTTCACCGCGAATCTGAAATCGGCGATCAAGGAGATTCCGAAGCAGAAGCTGATCTGTGCCATCGGCAACTACGGGTATGACTGGATTGAGCGGCCGAAAAAAGGCAAGCTTCCCGCAGGGGCTGCCGATAAGAGCGTCTCGGTGCAGGAAGCGTGGATCGCGTCGCGCGATTCGGAAGAAGACATCGACTATGACGGCGATGCCTTGAACCCGCACTTCAGTTACCTCGACGACGACAATCTGCACCACGATATCTGGTTCTTGGACGCGGTCACCGCGCTTAACGAGATGCGCGCCGCACAGACTGCCGGCATCCAGACTTTCGCGCTGTGGCGACTGGGCTCCGAAGACCGCGCCCTGTGGCGGGTGTGGGACGTGCCTGGGGAAGCGAATGCGCCGGATCGCCTGAAAGATGTGCCTCCCGGACAGGATGTAGACATGGAAGGCAACGGCGAAATCCTGCGCATCGAGGCCAAGCCCTCCGATGGCGAGCGCGACCTCAGCATTGACAAAGATACGGGCTTGATCGACGACGAGACCTTCAAGATCCTTCCTGAGCCTTACCGCGTGGCCCGCTACGGAGCCAGCAAGAATGAGCTCGCCATCACCTTTGATGACGGCCCCGATCCGGAATGGACGCCCAAGATTCTTGACGTTCTCAAGCGCGAGCATGTGCCCGGCGCATTTTTCCTGATTGGAATCCAGGCCGAGAAATTCGGAGGTTTGACCAAGCGCATCTACAAGGAAGGCAATGAGATCGGCAACCACACCTTCACGCACCCCGATATCAGCTCGATCGGAGCCCGCTATATGAAGGTGGAACTCAACCTCACGGAACAATTATTCGCCAGCCAACTCGGCATTCGCACCATCCTGTTCCGCCCGCCCTATTCGGTGGACGCCGAGCCCGACACCGAAGACCAGGTGCGTCCGCTGGAACTTACGCAGAGCATGGGCTACATCACCATCGGCAACAAGATTGACACCAAGGACTGGAACGACGAGCCACCTTTGACGCCGGAGCAGATCGCGGCCGAAGTATTGGATCATCTGCCGCCTTGCAAAGCTAACGATACGCGTTGCGGCAACATCATCCTGCTGCATGATGGCGGCGGCAACCGCCAACGAACCGTGCTGGCCCTGCCCTTGATCATCGATGGCGCCCGTGCCCGCGGATTTCAGTTCGTGCCGGTTTATAAGTTGATGGGCAAAACGAAAGCCGACGTCATGCCGCCGCTGCCCACCAACCAACGTTGGGCGGCCTGGTTGAATGCAATCAGCTTCTGGCTGTTCAGCGCGACCATCATGGGTATCACCGTCATTTTCTTCCTGGGGGATATTCTGATGACGGGACGCCTGGTGTCGATCGGCGTTCTTGCCATTTACGATCGCCTGCGATCCCACGTCTACGGAACGCCCGAGCAGATCGCCGCCTATCGCCCCAAGGTCGCAGTGCTCATCCCCGCCTACAACGAGGAGAAGGTCATTGAGCGCACGGTCCAGGGCGCGCTCGACTCCGACTACCCCAACTTGCGAGTGATCGTCATCGACGACGGGTCGAAAGATCGTACCTTGGAAGTCACGCGCCGTGCTTTCGCGGCCGAGGAAGCGGACGGCAGGGTGCTGATTTTGTCAAAGCCGAACGGCGGCAAAGCCGAGGCGCTGAACTACGGCCTGGAGCACATCGGCGATGCCGAACTCTTTGTCGGTATCGACGCCGACACCATCATCGCTCCTGACGCCATTGCTCGCATGGTGCCGCACTTCCTCAATCCCGAGGTCGCGGCCATTGCCGGCAATGCCAAGGTCGGCAACCGCGTTAACCTCTGGACGCGCTGGCAGGCCCTGGAATACATCACCAGCCAGAATTTTGAGCGGCGCGCTCTCAATACCTTGGGGGCAGTCAGCGTCGTGCCCGGTGCCATCGGCGCTTGGCGTGTCTCGGCCGTTCACGAAGCCGGCGCCTACCACGTCGACACCGTAGCCGAAGACGCCGATCTCACCATGGCCCTGCTGCGCAACGGCCATCGCGTCGAATACGAAGACCGCGCGCTTGCCTTCACCGAAGCCCCCACCACCGCCAATGCGCTCATGCGCCAGCGCTTCCGCTGGTCCTTTGGAATTCTTCAGGCCATTTTCAAGCATCGCGACGTGGTCGCGCGCAAAGGTGTGCTCGGCTGGGTCGCGCTGCCTAATATTCTGATCTTCCAGATTCTTCTGCCCCTGGTCTCACCCTTAATCGACGTGATGTTTGCCGTGGGCACGATCTGGTACTTCGTCCAAAAATACTTCCACCCGGAATCCACCGATCCCGCCAGCTTCCAGCGCCTGCTGATTTTCTTCGTGGCATTCCTGGTGATCGACTTTCTGGCCTCGGCGCTCGCCTTCGCGCTGGAGCGCCGCCAGCCCGAAGCCCGCGAAGATGGCTGGCTGCTTAGCCAAGTCTGGCTCCAGCGTTTTGCCTATCGGCAAGTGTTTTCGCTCGTGCTCTTCCGAACCCTGAAGCGCGCCCTGACCGGCCGCCCGTTCGCCTGGGATAAGTTGGACCGCACCGCGGCGGTGAAGTACGTGCCTGTCGAGCGACGGGACTCCGTCAAAGTCTGATTGTGTGGCGCGGACATTCTTGTCCGCGACCCGTGCTCTCTAAGTAATCTCGGGGGCAACTAGTATGACGAAATGGACAAAAACACGCCGCGACCCGGGACGCAACTACCTCGACGAGGAGAGAGTTGAGCGGAGCCGCAGGATGTCCGCGAGGATTCGTGAATTAGTAGAATCCGGCATCGAAGCGGAACCTGAAGTGGTGAAAGCGGCTAAAGCGGCAAATCCGGAGATTACGGAGGAAGAACTGAGAGAGGTGATTATGCTGTTTCGCGACGCCGTTTATTCGCGACAGCACGATCGATAGCATCGTTAAACTTCTTTTCAGAAGCACGCAACTGCTCGGCGTCCATCTTTTTCGCGCCGGTTTCGATAACCTCGCTGAAGCGGTCAATAAGCGCATCCGCAGCACTCTTTTTCCTCGGCTTTTTCAGCGGCGACGTAGCCATCCGGCATCCCTTCTTGCGATTCGTCTTAAGCACTACAGTTTACTCTACGCCGTCAACCCACGACCGAATACATCACGAATGTACCCATTTGATATGACGAATGACAAAGGTAACCGGTTGCACAACTGCCTAAATTATTGATTCTTTTACACTCCCATTCAAATTCTCGTGACCCTCATCACTGACATCACCGCCGCACGCGTTGTGTCCTAGCAAAGGAGGCTGATCATGCCCCATACCATCATTGAGCCGTTCCGCATCAAGAGCGTCGAGCCCATCCGCTGGACCACCCGCGCCCAGCGCGAACAATTTCTGCGCGCCGCCAATTACAACCTCTTCCTCCTGCCCGCTGACGATGTTCTCATCGATCTCCTCACGGACTCCGGTACTGGAGCCATGTCGACCCATCAATGGGCCGCCATGATGGAAGGCGACGAGAGCTATGCGGGTAGCCGCAGCTTCGATCAGTTTCGCGACTCCGTCCAGGACATCTTCGGCTACAAGCATGTCATCCCGACCCACCAGGGCCGCGCCGCCGAGCGCATCCTCTTTAGCGTCATGTGCAAGAAGGGAGACGTAGTCCCCAACAACACCCACTTCGATACCACCCGCGCCAACGTGGAGTTCGTGGGCGCGGAAGCGGTGGATCTGGTGATCCCCGAAGGCCGCCAACCGAGCGTCAAGCACCCATTCAAAGGCAACATGGACATCGACGCCCTGGAGGCGCTCATCCAGAGAGTAGGCCGCGAGCGCGTTCCGCTGGTGATGCTGACGGTGACCAACAACTCCGGGGGCGGCCAACCCGTCTCTATGGAAAACGTGGAAGCGGTCAGCACCGTCTGCCGCCACCATCGCATCCCGCTCTACTTCGACGCCTGCCGCTTCGCCGAAAATTCCTATTTCATCAAACTCCGCGAGCCTGGCTACGAAAACAAAACTCCCAAGGAAATAGCCCAGAAAATGTTCCGCTATGGCGACGGCTGTACGATGTCTGCCAAGAAAGATGGCATGGCAAACATAGGCGGCTTCCTCTGCACCAATGACGAGTTACTAGCCCAGCAGGAAAAGAACTTATTGATTCTGACGGAAGGCTATCCTACCTATGGGGGCTTGGCCGGCCGCGACTTAGAAGCCATTGCTGTAGGCGTGCAAGAGGCACTTCACGAGGTCTATCTTCGATACCGCATTGCCTCGACCGCCTACTTAGGAAACCATATCTCTGACCATGGCGTTCCCATAGTACAGCCCCCCGGCGGCCACGCCATCTACATCGACGCCCGCGCATTCCTTCCGCATATCGCGCCCGACCACTATCCCGCCGTGGCACTGGCCAATGAACTCTATCTGCAGGGAGGAATCCGCTCGGTGGAAATCGGCACGCTGATGTTTGGTCCCGCCGCCAAGATGGACTTAGTCCGTTTAGCCATCCCCAGGCGCGTCTATACCCAAAGCCACATCGACTACGTAGTAGAAATTATTTTGGAAGTATGGGAAGCGCGTGACCAGATCCAGGGCATGAACCTGACCTATGAAGCACCATTTTTGCGCCACTTCACCGCACGTTTGGAACCAGAAGAAGTTAAGGCAACCGCGGATAGGTAGGGATTTCCGCCCCGGCCAATGCCAGGAGATTCCTATCAGGTTCGGCGAGGGCGTTATCAGATGAATTGCTGCTGAGTTACTTCGCGCCGGGATTTGGTTTGGTTGATTGCGTGTGCGCGCGGAGCCAGGCCTCGGCTTGTTGGCGCGCGTTTGCGACCTGCGACTGAGTCATCTGGGCCGAGAGGCCCTCCAGGCGCGACTTACTATTCTCGTCGCCCTGGGCGAGCGCGAGCTGGGACCAGAAATATGCCTTCATGAGATCCTGCGGCACTCCCCGGCCCGCCCAATAGTAAGCGCCCAACGTAGATTGCGCGCGAACGTATCCTTGCTCGGCGGCGCGCTGGAACCACTGCACGGCCTGAGCGTCGTCCTTGGGAACGACGCTACCCTCATGGTAGAGAATTCCCAGTTCATACTGGGCGTCGGGGTCCCCTTGCCCGGCAAGTTTGCGTAAATCGTCGGGCGAGAGAACGCGGTCTCGCTGGCCGCTTGTATTTTGCAGGGGATACGAGGAACCCACAGAACTTGTCGAGGATGCTTGCTGTGAAGTTGGCCGCGAATTTTGAGCCAATTTCGGCTGCCCCATCCAACGCTTCTGGATCGTCGGCGCGAGCAGATAGCCCAGGACCATGGCGACCGTCCCCAGCACCAATAGCAACAGAGTGATTTGCAGGATATAAAGGCGACGCGGCGTCGCAAGTGGGCTCGCAGCGCCCTTATTTTGTAATTTTGGCGATTCGTATTCCGCAATTGGCGCGATCGCCTTCGGCTCAATCGTGCGCGCTCCAGGCGGCATTTCTTTGAGCTTTCGGGCTGGCGCTTCGAGCGAGTTCATCGGAGGGGGGGTGGATTGCCCGCGGCTCGCTTGATGCTCAATCTCTCGTTCGGTTGCGTTCTGACCGGGGTTCCTCAGTGCAGTTTTTTTTTGTTCGGACTCGGCCGGTTCGATCGTTTTTGCCGCAAGTGTTGGCACAAGGACGGTTTGTTCTTCGGTCGTTCTTACCGCGGTTTCTTTCGCTTCGATCTTTTTCGCTTCGATCACGTTCGCTTCGATCACGTTTTCTTCGACCCTGGGAACCAATTCGGTGAGTCGTTGCAGAATCGTTCCGTGGATCCTGGTGAAGTGTCGAGGAGCAGGAGAGAAGATTTCCAGGAGGCCGACGACCCGGGAACCGGTGAAGATCGGCGCGGCGACGAAAGAACCGATCCCCAGTCTGCGACAAACTTCCGGGTCGACTCGCGAGTCGTTTTCCGGATCCTCACAGGCGACGGGAATGCCGTGGCGAACGCACTCTCCGGAGAGTCCGGCTCTGACGTCCACTTCGGAGCCAACGGGCGGTGCGGGGGCGCCGGCCCGCGCGCGGCAGAGCGTTTTGTCGCCATGGCGAAGTGCCAGCGCTGCGCCCGTCGCGCCCGTGAGACTCAATGCGCACCTGGTGATGAACTGCAGAATGGGATCGAGATCGCCGGGGGCACCAGGCTCGCCCGCTTCGCTGGTCCGAGCTTCGATCTCACGAACCTCACGTTGTACATCGTCCAAGGCCGAGAGCAATTCGTCGCGCTCGGGAGGCGCAGCGGAGGTCAGACCGGAGACGGGAACGGGTATGGTTTGAGTCTGCGCAGGCAACTTGTCCGCCACAGACAAATCCTGCGGCAGCGATTTTTCAGGGGCGGATGAATCCGGCACGCGCACGTCGCGCGTGGATACGTCCCGGAGCGGAGGCTCTGCCTTCTCCTTCTGGTGATGTGCGACCTGCTCGACGCGGGCGGCGTGGTTGGTGGAAGCAACCAGCAGGTTGGCGAAAAGCCATTCTTTCAGAATTTGCCTGGAGCCCTCGGGTAGAAAGGAGAAACGGATTCCAGCCCGCCCGGTGTTATCGGTCCACATCACCTGACCACTGCCATGGAGGTATTTCCTGGTCTCCGGCAGTTCGAGGCAAAGCGTGACCGCGTGATTAACTTCCAGGTGCTCTTTCCCCAGGACCCCAGTTGGAATAGCGGTTTGAACGGCGAAACCGTTTTCGTGCAGGTCAAGCAGTTCACTCAGGTCAACGACCATTCCCGACAGCGGGCCGTTGAAGCTCACATATACGGGGCTGTGAAGCTTTTGGCGAACGCTGCGCCGGCGCTCCCCGCATAGAGCAGTCGGACTCGAATCTGGCATTCTGACAACGTTCCGATCCATGGAAGTTTCCTCCATATTAACTCAGGGTGCGACCGGAGCGAGCAAGTTTAGATTGGAAGCCGAATCGGAGCTGCGCCGAAGAGATGGGATACTGCGAATACTCAATCGTCAAGTGAGTTACAGGTTGGCGGCGAGCGACGGTATTTCGTTTGGCTGCGCCGAGATCACCACTTCAGGCGTCGTCAATACTCGATCCAGTGCGTCCGCCAAGGCCGAGGGAAATTGCGAAGTCAGCAGGTTGACATCCAATTGCAGGTCGCGATCGCTGTAGGTGCGATAGACAATGAGCGAGCCGCGGGGTTGATTGGAAGTTGTCACCAGATCGAGCGTTAGTTTCCACGAGGGCGCGCTCGAGATGGCCTGCATGTGAGGGAACTTGCTCCAGTGGAAGCGCCGTTTGGGTTCGAGCGAGCGCGCGTGATCGTTGAGAGGATGCATCGCTTGCAGCTCAAAAGCGTCGAAATCGTTGCCCTCGAAGGCCGCAACCAGAATGTTGCGCACCTGTTCGAAATTAACAGCAACTTTGAGTTCCTCGATTGCTCGCCGCACCGAGAGATTGTTGATGACAATCTGGCGCTGCTCGATGGTGCGCTGGGCCACGCGGCGTAGCTCGCCAAACTCGAGGTAGTTAAGATGCTGCACACCCAGCCAGACGCCGGTTCCGACCACCGCTAAGACCAATCCCAGGGTGCTTCCGGTGGGCCACAGCAGGAACAGGCTGAGCATGGCAAACAGGGCGGAGACCGCATACAGCACGGTAACCACCTGACGGTGCGACAAGCCCATCTGCAGAAGTTTGTGGTGGATGTGTTCTTTATCGGCGGTGAAAATCGGACGTCCGCTGATCAGACGACGGGCAATGGACAGCAATGTCTCCAGGATTGGCAATCCGCAGGAGACCACGGGAATGGCCACGGCAACGAAGGTGGGCGCTTTCTGGGCTCCCGCGAGTGCGAGAGCGCTGAGCATGAAACCGATGAACAAACTCCCGGAGTCGCCCAGAAAAATCGTGGCCGGATTGAAGTTGAAGCGAAGGAATCCCAGGATCGCGCCGGCCAGGGTAACGCTGATCAAGGAACACAGCCAGGAATGATTGACCAGGGCGACCACAAAAAACACCAAAGTCGAAAACAAGGCCGACCCCGCGGCCAGACCATCCAGGCCATCGATCAGGTTAAAGGCGTTCGTGACCGCCACCACCCAAAGCACGGTAAGCGGCAAACCGACGAACCAGGGCAGCGTGTGCGGAAAAATCAGGGGAAGATCGAGAACCCGCATGCCACCCGCGAAAAGCATGCCGGCGGCGACCGCCTGTACGGCGAACTTCAAATACGGGCCCGCACGGTAGAGATCGTCATAAATCCCGAGACAAAAAATCAGGCAGGCGGGAACATAAATGCGAAGCAGCGTTGTGGGAACAAATCCGGCGATGAGACGGGGGAAGATGAGGGCCAGCGCCAGCCACAGGCTCAAACTGACCGAGAACGCGAAAAATATAGCGACGCCGCCCAGACGGGGAAGGGGGCTTTGGTGAACGTGGCGTCCGTCCTGGGGCATGGAAACCCAGCCGCGACGGATTGCAATGTCTCGGACCTCGCGCGTGCCCACGAAAGAGAGTGCGAGCGAAAATGCAAAGAGCCCAAAGAACAGCAGCGTCAAAATCAGACTTCCCTTCCGGCTGGAATGGAGGCCATTTCAAGCCAAGCGCTCAACAGAAACTCTGATTCGTTCTCCAGACAGGTCCCTTGCGGCGCGCAAGGCTGCAGCATGCTTGATTTTCGGAACTATACAACCTACGTCTGAGGATGAGCAATAGCCGAAGCACATCTGAGTATTGATTCTTCCGAGTCTGCCCGGTAGAGGGCGCTCTGCGTGCGGATTGAGGGCACGCGGCTGTGTTAGACTCGACGCACGCACACATCCAGGAGCTTTCGCATGTCGGGGTGGAATTGCCGTTTCCTCCTGCGGACTTCGCAGGTGCTGATTGCAGGTTCATGCAGCCTTTGCTTTCTTGCGCAAGGTCAGGCGCAAACGCCGGCGCCAGCGACCGGGCAGCAGCCGGTGGCTGCGGCGGCGAAACAGGACGTTGTTTCCCAGTCGTCATCGCCCTCATCGCAACCTCTGCTTGCGAACTCCAACGTAAAGCTGGGAGTAGGGGACCTCGTCGAAATCAGCGTGTTTGGCGTACCGGATCTGGCGACCAAAACCAGGATCAGTGGCTCCGGAGACATCTACCTGCCCCTGATCGACTACGTTCACGTGGCGGATCTGACGACCGACGAAGCGCAAAAGCTGATTCAGAAACGGCTCGAAGATGGAGGCTTTGTGCGCGGCCCGCATGTCTCGATTTTCGTGGATGAATCCGCGTCACAAGCCATCACGATGATCGGAGAGGTCAATCACCCTGGGCCCTATCCTGCGATCGGCGACCGGCGGATGTTTGACTTGATTTCAGCGGCCGGCGGGTTGAGCGACAAGGCTGGCCGCGTCGTGACTATCGAGCATCGCGACGACCCGGACCACAAGGTCGAGATCCAGCTTTCGTCGAATCTGGCGGAGGATACGCAGAACAACGTGGAAGTATTGCCGGGCGACACCATCATCGTATCGCGCGCGGGCATTGTGTATGTGGTGGGAGACGTCCAGCATCCTAGCGGCTTTCTGATCGAAGATACCTCCCTCACTGTCCTCAAAGCCTTGGCGCTCGCCGGCGGCAGCACGCGCACATCTTCGCTGAATAAGACCAAGATCCTGCGGCAGACGCCCAATGGAGTTCAGGAAATTCCTATCCAACTGAAGAAAGTTTTGTATGCCAAGGCGCCGGACGTGCCGCTGGTGAAAGGCGACATTTTGTTTGTGCCCGGAAGTTCCGCCAAGGCTGCGGCCTATCGCACGGCGGACGCAGCCATATCGATCTCAACCGCGTTGGGAGTGGTGGCGGCGCATCCTTAGGCGCTAAGCGCATCGCGGCAAACCGCGCGTGGGACCAACTCCTCGAGCACGGAGATGTAGTGCCGCGCGGTTTGCTTCCGGGAAAGATTGGCGATGATGTATTTCCGTCCGTTCGCGCCCATCTGTCGTCTCTGCTCCGGATTGTGGGCAAGGTCGCAAATCGCCTTCGCGAGCGCCTGACTGTCCTCGGGCGCCACATAAACGCCGGCCCCCGCGTCTTCGACGATCTGGCGGGCCTGACCGTCCACGGCGACGATGACGGGGCGTTCGCACGCCATGTATTCGAGCAGCTTGGTCGGAATCACCGTCTTGAACAGATCGGTTTTTTTCAGGGTAACCAGACAGAGATCGGCGGCCGAAACGAGCGCCGGGATGCGTTCGCGCGGTTGCTGCCCCAGAAATTCAATGTTGGTCAACCGGCGCGCAGCCGCCAGCTCCAGGATGCGTTTTTTTTCCGCCCCTTCACCGATCAGCAGTAACACCGAATTGGGCAGCGTGCGCTGGAGTTGCTGGGCGGCGGAAATCAGAGTCTCCAGCCCGTGAGCCATGCCCAAAGTGCCGACGTAGCAGATCAGGAAACGATCGTCTGCTTTGTCTCTGGTTCCATTGCAATTGAATTGCTCTCGAATTTCGAATGCGGCCGGGTCGGGGCGGAACAGGTCGGTCTCAACTCCATTCGGAACGATGGAGATCTTATCGGCGGGCACGCGCCAATGCTGGATCAGGTGGGTCTTAAAGGCGGGCGTGACGACGACGATACGATCCGATCGCCGGTAGAGAAATCCGGCAATCGCACCCAGAGCGCGATGCAGCAAAGTTCCTTCTGCGCCCGCGCCAACGGCGGCGAGCGATTCCGGCCAGAGATCGCGTACTTCAAAGACGAAGGGGACACGCTTCCATGAAGCGAGCCACCACCCGGAAAGTGCAACCAGCAATTGCGGTGAAGTGCCGATGACCACATCCGGGTGGGCGAGACCAAGTCCACGGATCGCGGACGAGATACAGAACGACGTGTAAGTACGGATTCTTTCATGCGCTTTCCGGTTGGGCAGTGGCCAAAGCCAGGTGCGCTCGATGCGGACGCCGTCGACGGTTTCTGTGTTGCGAAGGCGCCGGAACCGCGCATGCCATTCCAGAGGCACGACTCCGGTTGGATGATTGGGGAATCCGGTGAGGACCGTTACGTCGTGTCCCATCCGCACCCAATGCCGCGACAGTTCGGCGGCGCGCGCGGCCGGAGCTCCCATTTCCGGAGGAAAGTATTGCGATACGTAGAGAATCTTCACGATTAGTAATAGAGCAATTTGAAAATGCTTTTCTCGACGAGCGCACGCGCCCGATTCGTGCGATGGCGCGTGTAATTGTCCCAGCGATCCGCTACATTTGCAAACTGGAGATCGCTGGTCAACTTGGCCATCACACGCAACTGTACGACATGCAGCCGATGATAGAAAGGACTTGCCAGCATTTTTAAACGAGTTCCGGATTGTTCGTAAAGAGACCAATAGCCGGTATCGAAACGATCCAGATTGCGGAGCAGAGTCTCGGCCCCGCGCTCGAAAATCTTTTTGGCAGCAGGATCGGCGCGAGCGATCCAGAAATCAAACACACCCCAAAGCGCCCACATGAATCCATTCAGAATGTGGGTTGGTGGATCAACGAGATATTCTTCGATCCAGAGATTTGGGTCTTTGTCGTCCTTGTTTTCGTCCTGGGAAAGGACGCCACCTAGCGAGATCGGCTTGGTTAGCGAAACGAAGGCCTGTTCGGCCGCCTGCCGATATTTGTCATTCCCGGTTTGCGCATGCGCGCGCAGCAGGAGCGAAACGCCTTGTCCCTGCGCCAGTCCGGAATACCAGGGCGCCCGGAGCGTGTCACGGTATTCCCAATCAAAATCATGGTTCCAGACCCACAGGCCGCGGGGATTCTGTTCGAGGTGGGCAGCAAGCCAATCGGCGGATTTGAGAGTCTTCTGCAAGCGAGCATCGTCGGCCGTCTCCGAGAAGCGGTTGTAGTTTGCAAGTCCCCACTGCCCGATCGCGATTGGGTTGTACTGCAGTCCGATCCGGCCGCGATAGTCGAGCATGGGAATGCCGGCTTGATCGAAAGGTCCGGCGTAATCGGCCTTCTCCCGGAAGAGCATGTAGTATTCGCCGAGTTTCGCAGTGGAGGCTCGCGGGTTGATCTCCGGGATATCGTGCCAGAACGTCAACTGGCTTCGTCCGGAACCGAGATAGGCGGCGGCGATGCGCCGGTAGTAATGCCATCGTGTGCGCGCGCTCATATAGACGGAGGGCTCAGTGCCGGTGCACTCGGAGGCGACTCAACTTCCCATAACGTTGTGACAAGATCGTCGGGCTCGACGGCGATCGTCGTCGCGGCAAGATAGTTGGTCGTGTTATTGCCGTCGGGCAGCCGAGCGTTTCCGTATTGGAAATAACGCATCGGCAACTTATCTTTCCGCCAGCGCGCCAGGACCTGCCAGTTGGCTCCATCAGCAGAGCCGACGAGATGAACTTCGCGACTTGCGTTTACGACGCTCGGTTCGACCATGGTGGAAAAGAAAATTGCTTTGCCGGCGCGGCACCCGTAGATGGAGGAACTCGGCAAATCGGAGAGTCGCGAGAGGTTGCCGCGGCGGTCCAGTCGCAGTATATGGTTTGCCTCAGAGGGCGTGTCGGTCGAAAGATACAGAGCGTCACGCGTGGGGATGGCGGCGACTGCACGAGCTTGCTGGTTGCCGGACCACACAATTTCCGCGGAGCGCAGATCGCAGGAAGTGCGCAATACCTTGCATTCCTCGCCTTCGTCGCCAGTCAGGATCCAAAGGCAATTGTCCCAAGGATCGTACACGACATTGTGTACGTGTCGAATGGATCCGGCGGGAAATGTGTAGGCAACTTGCCATGTGTGTCCGCGGTCTGACGATGCATAGATATGGACTTCGGCTCGTTCCCGATTGTCGAAGTATTCGCCCCAGTAGATTCTTCCGCCGGGAACGGCGGTGATGTGTAGGGGCCGAGTACCGCGACGGATTTGATGAGTCACTTTGAATTCGCCGCTGGTGGGAGTCCGCGTTACGATCGCGCCCGGAACTGCGCCGATGAGGGTCTGGTCGCCGTCCGCGTCCTGCGCAGCGTCATGACAAATAACCAAGGCGTGAAAGCCGTCGCGCAATAAACGAGAGATGGGCACCGCGCGCGATGTCAGGCGCCTCCACCACACGGGGTCAAAGCGTGCGACTGGCTCCCATTGCGCGATTTGCCCAATGTGTTGGGAATTGTTCGATCTAGCTTTCATTCGAATGAGTTGATAGCCGCGACAGGCATATAGCATGTCATCGTCCCAGGCGAGCACACGAATGCCTGGATACGTGCCGACTTTGCGAAGTGTTACAGCGGAGGCTGCGGCGAGCGCAACTGGAATCTCAGGCATCTAGGTGAGGTCGGTTCACGGTATTTTGTTTACGGTCTCTCTTTTCAGGTATCCATCTTGCGGGCGAAAAAAGGTCCGATGGCCAGCGCATCCATTTTTGTTCGCTGGAAGCAATCGATCGCTTCCTGAGGCGTGCACACGATCGGCTCATTCTCGTTGAAGCTCGTGTTCAGAATTACCGGAATCCCCGTCTTCTTGCCAAATGTCTGGATCAGATCGTAATAGAGCGGATTCTCTTCGCGCGTCACCGTTTGCAAACGCCCGGTGTTATCGATGTGGTTGACCGCGCACAGGCGCTCCCGCTTTTCGGCACGAATCTTGTAGACGTGAAGCATGTAGGGCGAGGGATGGTCGTGTTCGAAATATTCGTGTTGCGCTTCCGCGAGAATCGAGGGGGCAAAGGGACGAAACCATTCGCGATGTTTGATGCGCGCGTTCAAGACGTCTTTCATGTTGGGCAGACCGGGATGAGTCACGATGGAGCGATTGCCCAGAGCACGTGGACCCCATTCCATGCGGCCCTGAAACCATCCCACGACATTGCCTTGCGCCATCTGATCGGAGACAGCGTCGAGCAAAGGTTCGCGTCCGAGATGCTGATACTTCACGCCGGCACTATTCAGAGCTGATTCGATCTGAGCCTGGGAAAACTCGGGGCCGAGATACGCGTGATTCATCCGTTCATGCTCTCTGCGCGGGTGTTGCAGCACGGCGTGATAGGTGTGGAGCGCGGCTCCGATGGCCAATCCTTCGTCTCCGGCGGCAGGTTGAATCCAGGTGCGGCGAAAGGGCGTCCGGCAAAACAGTTTGCCATTGGCAACGCTGTTGAGGGCACAGCCTCCCGCCATGGCAAGATTCTCGTCGGGCACACGCTTGTGCAACTCATTGAGGAACTGAAAAAACACTTCTTCAAAACAATGCTGCATGGCGTACGCCAGGTCCATATCGCGCTGCGTAATTTCGGCGTGCGGTTCGCGCGGAGGCCCGAAGAGTTTTTCCATCTTGTCGGAGAAATGCCGTGCCAGGCGCACGGTTCCGTCGGGAAGAACCTGCATGCCCTGACTGCTGCCGAGCGGTTTGAAGTAGCTCATATTGAGCCGAAAGTTGCCGTTCCTGAGCGGGACGACCTTGCGGATTTCATCGACGTAAGAATCTTTGCCGTAGGGCGCGAGTCCCATGACTTTGCCTTCGTCGCCATATTTCTTGTAGCCGATGAAATCGCAGATCATGGTGTAGAAGCTGCCCAGCGAATGCGGCAGGAAGACGCGGTCGAGAATATGAATGTGGTTGCCTTCGCAGCGCGCCGTCATGGTGGAAACGAAATCGCCCGAACCGTCGTAGCTGAAGCCAGCGGCTTTTTCCCAGGGCGAGCAGTAATAGGCGCTGGCGATGTGCGCCAGGTGATGCTCCACGTGATGCTCCTGAAACTTTAACCGGGCGGGATCGACATCGAGCGATTGGGCCAGAAGAGCGCGCACGTCGCGCATGGATTCCTTACGCTGCCGCATTTTGATGAAGTTCAGAATTTTTGCGGGGTTCGCCAGCGCATACTGAACTTTTTTCGCGAGATTGGCATCGCTGTCCTGGCCGACGGCGACGTGCTCGATGTCGGTAAGCTTCGCGCCGGCGGCATCCAGACAAGCCTTCACCGCGAGCGAAGGAAATCCGCCGTAGTGCTTGTTACGGTTCAGGCGCTCCTCCGCGACTGCGAAAAGAATTTTTCCGTCCTGGACGATGGCCGCCGATGCATCGGCGTGGAACATATTGAGGCCCAGAATCAGCATGTACAGCTCGTTTCCTTTTCTAATACGGCGTTTCTACCGCGTGGATTTGGCATGCAGGGATGACGCGATGAACTCCTGTACGTCTACCTCCAGAGGCTGACCGGTCTGGCAGGCGTTCTGCAGGCGCAGCGTGGTCAGCGTGGAGCCCACGATCTGTTCAAACGGAATCGGCGGCGGTGTTTTGCCTTGCAGAGCGTCGACGAAGGCACGGATCTCGGCCTTGTGGCCCTTGTCTTGTGCCCAGCGCGCGCGAGAGATTTGCTTGCGGCCGTGGCGCACGAGTTCGAGACGGCGAAAATCTTCGAGGATCGCAACCGATCCCCCACCGAACACCTCAAGGCGCTCTTTTGAAGACGACTTGTCGCCGTTCGCCATGTATGTGATCGTTCCAAGCGTGCCACCACTGAACTTCAGATTGGCAACGATGTTGTCCATGCTGTATTGGCCCCGATTAGAGACGCTCTGCGCTTGCACTTCGATGGGAGACGCGCCCGCAAGGAAGCAGAGGAAATCCACGAAATGGCAAACTTCGCCCAGAATGCGTCCGCCTCCCTGGTCCGGATCATTCACCCAGTGGCCGGCGGGGAGGAATCCGGCATTCACGCGATAGTGCATGGAAAGCGGCTCGTGGATGTCGGACAGAAAGTTTTTCATCTGCACAGCCATGGGCGCGAATCGTCGATTGAAGCCGACCATCAGCAGAGGAGCACTATCGGCAGCCGATCTGGCCCGCCTTGATATTGCATATACGATTGATGCCAACTCCGCTTCGTGCAGGCAAAGAGGCTTCTCGCAGAAGACGGCCTTTCCAGCATCGAGCGTCGCGAGCACCTGGCTGGCGTGTAGATGATGACGAGTGGCGACCAGCACGGCATTGATCTTGGGATCGCGCAGAAGTTCATCTTCGGAATTCGAACAGTAGGAGAAGCCAAATTTTTCGGCCGCGCTCCGGCTGCGGGAACCGGTGGCGTTGCAGACGCCGATAAAGGAGACTTCGGACATCGACTTCAATGCCGGCAGGAGAGTGTTCTGCGCGAAGGCGCCGGCCCCCAAAACTCCCAGGCCGACCGAGAGCTTGCCCGGGGAATGCGGGAGCGGGGCGCTGGCCGCGGGAATTTTTTCTGACAAGCAGGATATGGCGCCAAAGTAAGCGTTCTCTTCGGCTTGCGGATATGTGAGCAGCACGCCCAAAAAGCTCTCGCCACTATGGCCCATGATCAGGTCATAGGCTTGCGTCGCCTGTTCCATTGGAAAGCGGTGAGTAATCAGCGAGGCGAGGTTGAGTTTTCCCTCGGCGATGAAACGCAGAAAAGCTTCCATATTGCGGGTTTCCGTCCAGCGCACGTGGCCGATGGGATAATCCCGCCCCTTCTGCTCGTAAGCTGTGTCGTAGCGGCCCGGTCCGTAGGAACGGGAGATGCGGAAGTCCAATTCTTTTTCGTAGAAGAGCTTGCGCTGAAGATCCATGCCGACGGTTCCCACGGCGACTACAATCGCGCGATCGCGCGCCACTTCCGCGGCGAGGTTTACGGGATCGCTGCTTGAGGTTTCGGCGGTGATCAATACTGCGTCGGCGCCTGCTCCGCCTGTTTTTTGAAAGCACAGGTCGCGGAACGCGCGCGCACTGGTGCAGGCTGCTTCGGCTCCACTCTTGACCGCGAGATCGGCGCGTTGCTCTAGCAGGTCCGTCCCGAGGACGCGGCAACCGGCGGCTTTCAACAGTTGGACCGTGATCTGGCCGAGCAAGCCCAGACCGATGACTGCTACCGTGTCGCCCAACGCCACTTCCCCAGTGCGGATACCGTGCAGGCAGATCGCACCAACCGTACCGAAAGCAGCTTCGTCGAACGAGACTGGTTGGCTCTCGGAGATTTTGGCGACGAGCAATCGCGGAATGCAGGCAATCTCGGAGTGTGTTGCATACCCCGCGCCGGCACAGGCCACCTGGTCGCCTGCGTTGATGTCGGAAACGCCGTCTCCCACGGCGATCACCACGCCGGCGCTGCTGTAGCCGACCGATTGCGGCTGAGACAAGCGGGAGCGCACTGCCCCCGAGGTGGCAACCAAGCCATCGCGTTGCAGTTTGCTGAAGACATCCCGCACGAGATCGGGGCGAGCTTTGGCTTTGGCGAGCAGATTCTTGCGGGCAAACTCGGCTGAGGCGCGCTCCGTGCCTGCCGACACCAGAGACGCCGCGGTTCGCACAAGAATACAGCCCGGCAGCAGCTGCGGCGCTGGGACTTCGGTCACCGTCAGTTCACCGCTGCGCGCGTCTTGTAAGAGTTGCTTCATGCACTCGCCAGTTGCGGCTGTGTGCGGCCATGACGGGGCACAGTCCCGTGACCACACAACTTTTGTTGCGCAAATGATCGGGCGCCGCCATCGAGGAATAGTTGCATCCAGATTTCGAGCGTCAGCAGTTGCCAGATTTGCATGGACCAGTCTTCCGCACCGCGACGGTGCGCGTCGACGTAGCCGCGCACGACCTCGGGCCGGAACAGGCCGCGAGAACGGACTTGAGATTCGGAAAGAAGATCATCCACGACGGGGCGCAAATCATGCGCCAGCCAATAGTCTACCGGAGCGGCGAATCCGGCTTTCGGCTGCTTCAGGACTTCCTGCGGCAGCATACTACGCATCGCTTCGCGGAAGATGTACTTTGTCACCGGACGCCATTTCCCTTGGAGTTTCCACTCCGGCTTCACATTCCAGGCGACAAATTCAGCGAGATGGCGATCAAGAAAAGGGACACGAACCTCGACTGACGATGCCATGCTCATCTTGTCGTTGTAGGTGAGATTGAGGGTCGGCATGAAAAGTTTCGAATCAAGATAGAGCATCTGGTTGAGAAAATCGGAATCCCGCACTTTGTCGAACCCCGCTTGATGCCGACTTAATGCATCGAGCTTCGCGAACGATTGCAGTTCCGGAGCGTACAAGTCCGCTTTTTGCTGTGCATCGAAGTAGGTGCAATTGCGAATAAAGGCTTCCGACGGGCTGAGCGCTGCGCTGCGAGCCATCTTCTTGGCCATTCGCACCGGGCCTTTCATGCGGGTTCCGCGCAACGAAGGCAATGCGAGCAGAGTTCGTTCGGCTGCCGAACGGGCAAAGGCCGGGGTCTGACGATAAGCGCTTGCCCAACCCTGGGCTGCGTACTTGCGATATCCCGCGAAGATTTCGTCGCCGCCTACACCTGACAAGAGCACCGTTGACTGCTTCCGCGCCTCGCGGCAAACGAGATAGGCGGTGAGGATCGCAGGATCGGCGGTGGGTTCATCCATGTGCCAAGTCAGTTCAGGCAATAGATTGACGACGTCCGGTTCGACCACGATCTCATGATGTTCGCAGCCCAAAGTTCGTGCCAGGCGCTGTGGCACGGCTGGGTCGTCCATTGCCGTCTCGCCGACGCGATACTTTTTAGGGAAGGTAATCGTGTAGGTGCGGACGGGCTGCTTCCGCGCCATGGCGGCGACGATGCTCGAGGAATCGAGGCCCGCACTCAGGAAAGCGCCGATGGGGACGTCGCTGACCATCTGTTGCTCAACCGAAGCGCAGAAGCGCTCTCTGATTTCGTGCTCGAGGTCCGCCTGGTTTCGCTCGAAGTGATGGCCGGCGGAAGGGAAAGTCAAATCCCAATACTGTTCGATTTTAAGCTCACCGTGTTGCCAGAGGGCGTAGTGGCCTGCTTGCAACTTGCGAATTCCCTCGAACATGGTCGTGGGATCGGGCACCCAAAGGAACGTCAGATACTGGTGCAGCGCCTCCATGTTCATGCGGGCTTCGATGCCAGGCACTTCCAGCAATGCCTTGATCTCGGATGCAAAGGCCAGTTTGCCAGCTCGTTCCCAGTAATACAGCGGCTTGATTCCAAAATGATCGCGAGCCAGAAACAATTCGGGCGCCGAGTTACGCAGATCGCAGATGGCGAATGCAAACATTCCAGTCAGACGATTCAGGCATTCGACTCCGTACTCCTCGTAAAGATGAATGATGACTTCTGTGTCCGTGTGCGAGCGGAAACGATGGCCCTTGGCTTCGAGTTCGTGGCGCAGGTCAGCGAAGTTATAAATCTCGCCGTTGTAGGTGATCCAGACCGAGCCGTCTTCACTCGACATGGGCATGTGGCCATCGGGAGAGAGATCGAGAATGGCGAGGCGGCGGCTGCCGAGACCGATGTAGGTGCCGTCGGGGAAACGGCGCTCCCAGAGCCCGGAGTCGTCGGGGCCGCGATGGGACTGCACGCTCGTCATCCGACCGAGCGATTCCGAATCGCCGCAATTTACGAGACCACTGATGCCGCACATGGCTTAGGCTGCCTTCCTTGTGTTACGAAGCTCGTAAACTTTGGCCTTGATGTGAAAGAACTGAATGCCCTGGAACGTGCAGAAAATGAGGCCGGGGACACCGTCGAGAAAACCGAGACATGCAAAATATTTGTACAAAAAGAAAAGGATCGGCGACCCGGGTACTTTCAGAAAACGACGGCGCAGCCACCTCCGGCGTTGCGCTTGCGTCCCCCAAAGAGAAGGCTGAATTTCATCCTCGCAGCGATTGCCATCGAGCCAGACACGTGCCTCCCAGTTGGAATATTCGTTGTGCTTTTGAATGTAGCGATCGAGAGAGCCAACGTTGTGGTGAATCAAGGCATGTCGTAACTGGCGGGTGGCGCCATCGACGACGACATGCTCGTGTACTTCCATGTCCGCCATGCTTGTATCTTGATCATGGAGGCGACACTCGTAGTGGCCCCGGCCCTTGCGAAACAACGAGAGCTTCCAGAAACTTGCGCCACTGTGCCGCAAGGCACGACCGAGAAAGTACATTTCCAAGGCAATATAGTAGCCGTTGAAGCGTTGATCCTGAATGGCGCCGCGGATTTCATCGCGAAGCTCAGGCGTGAGGATTTCATCGGCGTCGAGCAGGAGGATCCAATCGTAGGCGAGAGGCAGCGTATTCATGGCCCACTGCCGCTTTTTGGGCCAACCCCCAGAGTAGCGAAACTGAACCACGTTTGCGTCGTAGGATTTGGCAATACGAACTGTATCGTCGGTGCTCCCTGAATCGATCACGTACACTTCGCCCGCGCCTTTAAGCGCCTCCAGGCAGCGCGGGAGGTTGTGAGCCTCATTGCGAGCGGGAATAATGACGCTCACAGGAAGCGTAGGCGCAGTTCCGGCGGAACTTGAAACTTCTGTCTCTGTTTTCGTTTCGATCACACTTATACCGGTGGCAGGTGGAAGTCCTACTATCTTAGCTTGCCGGACGAAGATTTTCACCGCCGATGCGAGATTGGACTCATGCTAGTATCCCTTGCAGAACTATGCCGGAAGTCCGCGCTGCTGAATTAAAAAATGAGGTCCAGCGTTTCTGGAACGCCGAGCCGTGCGGTTCGCGCTATCTGGGTGCGCAGGAGGATTTCGAAGCGCACGCCAGGGCGCGCTATGAGTTAGAGGCCTACATCCGTGAATTTGCGGGGTTCCGGGAATCATCCGGAAAACGTGTGCTTGAGATTGGCGTGGGAATGGGAGCGGATTACCTGGAATGGCTGAAGGCTGGTGCGCTTGCGACCGGGATCGATCTCTCGAGCGCATCCGTTGAGAGCGCGCAGCGGCGTTGCAAACTCGCCGATCGTATTCCTGATCTGCGGCTGGCCGATGCCGAGCATCTGCCGTTTGCCGACGATGCATTCGACATCGTCTACTCGTATGGCGCTATGCATCACAGCCCCGACACAGCCCAGTGTATCCGCGAAGCACGACGGGTTTTGAAGCCGGGCGGTGCGCTGCGCATTATGATCTATCATCATCCGTCGCTCACCGGGATGATGCTATGGCTGCGGTATGGACTGCTGCGGGGCAAGTCGTTGCGGCGCTCGGTCTACGACTATCTGGAAAGTCCGGGCACGAATTCCTTCACCATGGACGAAGCGCGAGCCCTGCTGAATGGATTTGAGCAAATCAAGCTCCAGCAGGAATTCAGCCCCGGGGACCTTCTTTTGAACGAACCTTCCGCGCGCTTTCGAGGACTCTTGTATCGCCTGATCTGGAAGGCATATCCGCGGGCTTTGGTGCGGGCTTTTGGACGCAGGCTCGGACTCTTTCTGTTGATCTCTGCACGGAAACCCATGATGCAGTAAAGACGATTACAGGTTCTGCTCGCACCAGCGCTTGAGCACAAACAGCGACCATGGCCGCGCCCATGACGTTTGACCTGCCAGAAAGCGATTCCAGACTTCTCGTACGGTAGCGGCGCACAAGAAAGTCTGACTCGCGTCATTTTTTGAGATCGTATCGGCGACCATCGATTTCATCTCAGCGCGCAGCCAGCGCTCAAATGGCAGCGTGAAGCCCCGCTTGGGGCGATTCACGATCTCGCTCGGTAACTCGACGCCCAGGCTTGCCAGCAGCAGGCTTTTGGGACGGTCGCCCTGCAACTTCTGATTCCCGGGAATGCGGAAGCAGGCTTCAACCAGCGCGCGATCCAGAAAAGGCACTCGAAGTTCCATCCCGTGAGCCATGCTCATGAAGTCGGAGTCGCGGAGGAGCGTGTTGCGCATGTACCATTGCGATTCCAAATAGGAGACACGATTCACCGGATCGAGTGTGCTGCTCGCGGCAACGGATTCCTGTAACGAGGTCTCCATCTCCCGTTGTGCGATTTCGTAGTCTCCCGCATACAAGGCTCGCCGCTCCGCAGCCGTGAACAAACCTCGTACCAGGAAATAGGGATGTAGAGCCGGAGTTTCGCCTGAGGCAAGTTCCGAAAGTTTGCGATTGCGGTCGTTCTTGCCCGCCAGGAGCGCGATAGAGGCTGCCATGGGCCGGCGCATCACGGACGGCAGCTTTGCAAATTTCGCTGCGGCCCTCTCCATCCGCGGCACATGACGAAAGTTGGAGTACCCGGCAAACATCTCATCCGCTCCCAGACCGGTGAGGGCCACCTTGACACCAGCGGCGCGGGTTTTGGCCGAGACCAGCCAGGTATTGATTCCATCGATGGTGGGCTGATCCATGGCACGCAGTGCTTCGGGAAGGGCGGAGAGCGCATCCGCCTGCGAAACCATGATTTCGTGATGATCGGTGCCGAAGAGGCGGGCGACCATTCGGGAATGTTCGGCTTCGTTAAACCCTGGTTCGCGGAAGACGAGCGAAAAAGTTGTAGCGCGCACACCCGCCTGATTCATGATCGCGACCAGACTGCTGGAATCGATGCCGCCCGAGAGGAATACTCCGACTGGCACATCGCTGACCAGATGCGACAGCACGGCACCACGCAGGAGTTCTGGCAGGTTGTGCGCAGCGTCAGCGAGGCTTGGTGCATCGGCGATTGAGGAATCGTCGCTGGACGTGTCGCCGCTCCGGATCGGTGAGTCGCGGCGGCGCAGCGGGTTCCAGTATGCGCGGCATTCGATGCGGCCTTTTTCCAGAGAGAGCAGGTGAGCAGCAGGAACCGCCGAGACTCCTTCGACGATCGTCGACGGTTCATACACGGAGCCGAACGACAGAAAGCTGAATACTCCGTTCGGATCGAGCTTGCGGGGAACCAAACCCGTTTGAAGCAGCGTTCGCACTTCAGAGGCAAAAAGAAAATATTTGTCGGATTCGTAGTAGTAAAGGGGCTTGATT